>NZ_DATHMR010000089.1:0-27465 GCF_035486915.1 Dyella sp.
CTGCGGGCGTCGGCAGCATCGATCTGCCGGACTGCCTTCGTGCGCAGCTGGACCAGTTCGATCCGAGCACACCCCATCGCGATCTCGCGCTGAAAATCGTCGAGCACGAACTGGAGCTGCTGGCGCGCAACGACATGGGCAAACTCGCCCGTCGCCTGCACGCGAGCGAAGAAGACACCACCGCCGCCGCCATCCTGATCCGCAGCCTGGACCCGCGTCCTGGTGCGGCGCTGGACACTACGCCGGTGGAATACGTCGCACCCGACGTCTATGCGCGCAAGGAAAACACCCGCTGGCGCGTTTTCCTGAATCCGGACAGCCAACCGAAGCTCAGCCTGAACCAGCATTACTGCGGCCTTATCGCTCGTGCACGCAGCGATGACGCCAGCTGGATGCGCGGGCAGCTCCAGGAAGCGCGCTGGCTGATTAAAAGTTTGGAGTCACGTGCCGAAACACTCTTAAAGGTGGCCGAAGCCATCGTGCGTAGGCAGAGCGCGTTCCTGGACTACGGTCCGGAAGCGATGCAGCCGTTGGTGCTGCGAGAAGTGGCCGAGGAGGTGGGTATGCATGAGTCAACGATTTCACGTGTAACTACCCGCAAGTACATCCACACGCCGCGCGGCACCTATGAGCTGAAGTATTTCTTTTCAAGCGGTGTCGCCACCGAAGATGGCGGCAGCGCATCCGCAACGGCCATTCAAGCCATGTTGCGCAAGCTTGTCGACGGTGAAGATGCTCGCAAGCCGTTGTCCGATCAAGCTCTCGCTGAAGAACTTCACGGCAAGGGCATTCAAGTTGCGCGTCGTACAGTCGCGAAATACCGAGAAATTCTGCGTATTCCCAGTTCGAGTGAACGACAGCGTAGTAGCTGAATACTTACTACCTACGCGAACGTAACAACTGGGAACTTGCGACTAAACGGAACGTTCCTATATTCAAGAGTAAGGTCTAGCTTCATGGTGCAAAAACCGTTTCACGGCGGTTCGCGCATCAGTCCACGCCGCCCAGGCGGCCTGCCAATGAAGGAGGCGCATCATGCAATTACAACTCAGTGGTCAAAAGATCGATGTCACACCAGCTTTAAGAGAGCACGTGACAGGAAAGATCGATCGATTGACTCGCCTCGACGACCGCATCGTTAGCCTTAACGTCGTTCTTTCGGTCAGCAAACTCCAGCAACGCGCCGAAGCAACCATGAACGTCACAGGCAATTCGCTGCACGCCGAAGCTATCGGAACCGACATGTACGCCTCCATCGACATGCTTTTCGACAAACTCGTGAACCAGCTTCGTCGATACCGTGAAAAGCTCTGCGACAAGCACCAGCACGAGGCTCGCGAGATTCGCCAAGCCGTTTAATACGCACCAGCCCGCCCCACGCCGGGGCGGGCTCCTGCCCCGCTCCGGCTCGCGCGATGACGCGCCGCAGCGCACAAACTGGCACAATGTTCCTGCCGCCGCGCCCAACCAGGCCACCTCGCGGCGCAAAGGGACGCCATTGGACCGCCTTACCGCTCGACAACTCTTCGACAATACCCATGAGCGCATGGCGCTCCGGTGGGTCGCGGGCATGCGTGGCGAAACGCGCGTGCTGGAGTACGGTTCCACGCCCGCCCGGCGCCCGTCGCTGGTGGGTTATCTCAACGTCATCTACCCGAACAAGATCCAGATTGTCGGGACCGAAGAGCTGAGCTACCTCGACGGTCTGGATTCGCGCCAACGCTGGGAAGTGATCCACAAAGCCGCCGCAACGCATCCGGTGGCTTTCATCGTCACCAAAGATCAAACGATTCCCTCCGACTTGCGCGAGGTGGCGGAGGAAACCAACACCCCGCTGTGGATCAGCGCCAAGCGTGGCCATGAATTGCTCACATGGATGCAATATCACCTGGCGCGCACCATGGCACCGCGCATTACCTTGCACGGTGTGTTGCTGGAAGTGTTCTCTATCGGCGTGCTGATCACCGGTGAAGCGGGTTCGGGCAAAAGCGAACTTGCACTTGAGTTGATCAGCCGCGGCCACCGCCTTGTTGCCGATGACGCACCCGAATTCACCCTGATTGCGCCCGACGTGATCGATGGCGCCTGTCCCGAATTGCTGCAGGATCTTCTGGAAGTTCGCGGCCTTGGCGTGCTCAACGTTCGCGAGATGTTCGGCCACACCTCGGTGAAGACGTCCAAATATCTGCGCCTGGTCGTGCATCTCAAACCGATGCGCGAAGGCGACCATTCCGATGCACTGACACGTCTTACTGGCGATGTAGGTCACCGCGAAATCTTCGACGTAAAAGTACCGATGATCACCCTCCCCGTCGCGCCCGGCCGCAACCTGGCGGTGCTCGTGGAAGCGGCGGTGCGCAGTCACATGCTCAAGAGCAAGGGCATCGATCCGGCCATGAGCTTCATGGATCGGCAGGCTCATCAAATGCAACGGCTTCCGCCCTGGTGACGTCATGAACGAGAACGGGAGTCTGATCTCCGCCGAAGATCCAAACGCCATCCACCTGGTCGTGCTTACAGGCATGTCCGGCGGTGGCAAGACGGTGGCCTTACGCGCGCTGGAAGATCTGGAATTCTATTGCGTCGATAACCTGCCCAGCGCATTGCTTCCGCAATTGGTGGAAGCGGCCACGCGCGGCGACAACCGCCGCCGTCGGATCGCGGTCGGTGTGGATGTACGTAATCGCGACGAAGATTTCCGGCACATGCCGCAGGTGCTTTCCGCACTCGCCGCCAATGTGCATGTGCATCTAATCTTTCTTGATTGCAGCGATGCGGTACTGACAAAACGTTTCTCTGAAACGCGGCGACGTCATCCGCTCGCATCGCGCCGCATGTCGCTGGCCGATGCGATTGCCGAAGAACGTCGCCTGCTGCGTCCGCTGATGGCGATCGCCGAACGCGTGATCGATTCCAGCGATCTCAACGTGCATCAGCTGCGCCGCCTCGTGGCTACCGGTTATGCACAAACGACGGCCGGTCTCACGCTGATGTTTCAATCGTTTGCCTTCCGTCGCGGGCTGCCGCTGGACTCGGACTTCGTCTTCGACGCTCGCTGCCTGCCCAATCCGCATTGGGAGCCGACCTTGCGGCCACTGTCGGGTAAAGACGCCGCCGTGCGCGACTTTCTCGATAAGCAGCCGCTTGTCGGCGAATACTTTGACGACACCGCGCGCTGGCTCGATGCATGGCTACCCCGCTTCGAAGCGGACGATCGCAGCTACGTGACCATTTCAATCGGCTGCACTGGCGGCCGTCACCGTTCCGTCTACCTCGTCGAGAAGCTTGCCGCGCACTACCGCGCCGGCCGCGAAAGCGTTCTCACTTTCCATCGTGAACTCGAGTGATATCCATGTTGTCACTAACAGACCCAACCGTAGTCGCCGCGCCATGACCGTCGGCGTGCTACTGATGACCCATGAGTCGGTCGGCCAGGCGCTGGTGAAAGCGGCACGTCATGTGCTGCCGAAACTGCCGCTGCGTGTCGCCACCGTGGAGGTGCCGGCTCGCGCCGATCCGGATGTCATGCGCACGCTTACTGCCAAGCATGCGCGTGAACTGGATCACGGCGATGGTGTGCTGGTGTTGGCTGATTTATACGGCGCTACGCCCTGCAACATCGGGCTATCGTTGAGTACGGTTGGAGTAAGGCTACGCTGCGTATCGGGTTTGAATCTTCCGATGCTGTTGCGTGTGCTCAATTACGCCGACAAGCCGCTGGATGAACTTGCGGAAATCGCGGCCAGCGGCGGTCGCGGAGGAATTTTCATAGACCATGCTTGAAAAAGAGATTGTCGTCTCCAACAAACTGGGCTTGCATGCCCGCGCATCGGCGAAGCTGGTGCAGCTCGTGCAAGGTTTCAAATCCACCGTCTGGTTGATCAGCAAAGGTCGCGAAGTGAATGCCCAAAGCATCATGGGTGTGATGATGTTGGCCGCAGGTATCGGCACGCCACTGACGATTCGCGCCGACGGTCCGGATGAAGACGCCGCACTGAAAGAAGTGGTGGCGTTGTTCGATCGCAAATTTGACGAAGGGGCGTAAGCATGGTGCAAGGCTCGGATAACGGAAAGCATGAAACGCATGACGCCATATCCGTGGCACAGTGCGGTAACGCTTCCATTGCCCGTCCCCTGCTTGCCATTGCGCCTTCGCCGGAGCGCTGCCTATGAGGCAAATCCTCTCCGGCACCATGGCATCGCGCGGCATGACCCTCGGTCGTGCGCGGCTGGTTCAACCCAGCCGCTACCAGGTCGACACGCGCCCACTGACGGAAGAGGAAATTCCTTCCGAGCTTGAACGCCTGCATGGTGCGCTCGATACCGCGCGTCATGAATTGCACGAGCTACGTGGTAAATTGCACGGCGCCTTGGCGCACGAGGTGAACGAATTCATCGATGCGCACAGCTTGCTGCTCGATGATGCCGAACTGCTGCGCGGTCTCGATGAGATGATCGCCATCGGCCGTTATCGCGCCGGCAACGCACTGAAGAAACAACGCGACCGTCTCGCCAACGTGTTTGCGGCGATGGACGACCCCTATCTGCGCAGCCGCATGGAAGACGTCGACCAGGTAATCGGCCGCGTCATTTCAGCCCTGCAACGCCAGACCAGTGTCGAAGAACGCAAGCTTGCTGCACGTGTCGGCGAGATTCTCGTGGCCGATACCTTGGCGCCTGCCGACATGGCACATCTGGCCGGCAATGGTTTGCTGGGGGTGATCACTAGCTCCGGCAGCCCGTATTCGCACAGTGCCATTCTCGCGCGCAGCTTGAGCCTGCCTATGCTGGTTGGCACACGCGATGCCTTGTCGACGATTCACGACGACGATCTGATCCTGCTCGATACCGAGCACGGCGAAGCCGTCGTGCATCCCACCGCACAGGATCTCGCCCGCTACCGTGCATGGCAACGCGAGGCGGCAGCGGAAGGACGTCGGCTGGCCAGTCTTGCCAATGCGCCGACGCGCACACGCGACGGTATCGACGTGCGGCTGCTGGCCAATGCCGAATCCACCACCGACGTCGCGCTCGCGCGGTCGCGCGGCGCGGATGGCATCGGTTTGTACCGCACGGAATTCCTGTTCCTTCGCCACAAGCATCTTCCGTCCGAAGACGAACAGTTCATCGCCTACCGCGACGTAGTGCTCGGCATGGGCGGTGCGCCAGTCACCATACGCACGCTCGATCTCGGTGCGGACAAGGCCGACGCCGCAGGACTTGTGGTTCGCGGCGAAGAAAACCCCGCACTCGGCGTGCGTGGCGTGCGTCTTTCGCTGCGTCACCCCGCTGTTTTCACGACCCAGATCCGCGCCATTCTGCGTGCCGCCTGCTACGGCCCGGTACGTGTTCTGGTCCCGATGGTGACGCAGCCAGACGAACTGATCGCGGTGCGCACACTATTCAAACTGGCGCGGCAAGATCTCAAACGCGAGAACATCGATCTTCCGGAAAAACTTCCGCTGGGCGCCATGATCGAAGTGCCTGCCGCCGCGATCAACGTGCGCGCGCTGCTGGAGCACGCTGACTTCCTCGCCATCGGCACCAACGATCTCGCGCAATACGTACTCGCTGCCGACCGCGGCAACGATGCTCTGGAAAACATCTACAACCCGCTGCAGCCTGCACTGCTGCGATTGTTGTCACACGTCATTTCCGCAGGCCGACGCGCAGGCAAGCCGGTCAGTCTGTGCGGTGAAATCGGTGGCGATGTGAATTTCACAGCGCTGTTGCTGGCGCTTGGTCTATGCGAATTCAGCATGCACCCAAGCCAGATTCTGCATGTACGCGACCGTCTCGCGACCTTGGATCACGCGCTTTTGCGTTGTCATGCTCCGCGGCTGATTCGCGCACGCACGCACGAAGAAGCCGAAGAGTTACTGGCTAGCCTGGTGGCGCAGTAGGTTAGGTGGCGCTGCGCTAATCCAACCTACGACGTTACGATACGGAATGCAGAAACGCTTCCAACGCCGCGCCGCGATATTTCTCCCGATGCAACAGAATCGATAGCTTGCGGCGCAAATCCAGGAACGGCGTTTTCAGTGCAACCAATCGCCCTGTCGCCACGGCATCGGTAACGGCCACTTCCGGTAAACACGCAATACCAAGTCCGGCCGTCACCGCCTGCTTGATGGCTTCGATCTGATCGAGCTCCATCACGGTTTCGCCCGGCGGCAACTGCGCCAATGCGCGCTCACTGGTC
Source organism: Dyella sp. (assembly GCF_035486915.1). Lineage (GTDB taxonomy): Bacteria > Pseudomonadota > Gammaproteobacteria > Xanthomonadales > Rhodanobacteraceae > Dyella_B. The sequence continues at coordinate 6,203 of NZ_DATHMR010000089.1, forward strand.
GCGCGTGTGGCGGAGCCCGGTTCGCGCAATACCCAGCGTTCACCCGCAAAATCTTCGGGCTTCAGACTACGCTTGCGCGACAACGGATGATCCGGCGATGCGCAAACGACGAGTGCGTCGTCGCGCCATGAGCGCACTTCCAGCAAGGGATGCGTCACTGGGCCTTCCACGCATCCGACATCGAGACTGTGATCGAGCATCGCCGCGGCGATATCGCCCGTATTGGCCACGCGTAGACGAATGGCAACCTGCGGATGCGCACGCACGAAGTCACCCAATAATTCGCCCACACGATAGTTGCCAACGGTATTGCTGGCGCCAATGCGCAGATCGCCCGCTAGTGAAACGGTATTGCCACTGGCTCGGCGTCCAAATTCGGCGTGGCGCTCGAGCAACTCCTGCGCTAACGGCAGCAACTCGCGTCCACGGGCATTGAGGCGCAACCGCCCGCGCTCCCGGTCGAAGACGGGTGCATCCAGTTGGCGCTCCATTTCGGCCAAGGCCATGCTGGCTGCCGGCTGGGTGAGGTAAAGCCGTTGGGCGGCGGCGCGGACGCTGCCGTGCAGGGCGATCTGCACAAAAACCTCGAGCTGGCGCAGACTGACGTTTAACATCAGCTTATTTTATATATATGATTAGATATTTCAAATTTTATTGATCGATGGCGACGCGGACAATACCTCCAAACCCGAGGCCTCCCCGCCATGAATGCCACATCGATCCCCATGACCGCCCCCAACCTCCGCCTTCGCGCATCCGGCCTTCTGCTGGCCGTCGGCATCTCGTTGGCGGCCTGGTGGCTCGGTCACGCCGTGCCGCTCATTGGTGGCCCTGTATTCGGGATTGTGATGGGCATCCTGGTACGCAATCTGCTCTCCCCCAGCGAAAGCTTCACCCCAGGGATCCAGTTCGCCAGCAAATACGTGCTGCAGTGGTCGATCATCGCCCTGGGTTTCGGCCTTAGCCTGACGCAAGTCGCCAAGACCGGGCTGGAGTCTTTATCGGTGACGTTGGTGACGATGACTACCGCCTTCGTCACGGCGCTGGTGCTCGGCCGTCTAATGAAAGTGCACAACAAGCTGCAGGTGTTGATCGGTGTCGGCACGGCGATTTGCGGTGGTTCGGCAATTGCCGCCGTTACGCCCATCATCAAGCCCGACGATCACGACACCGCGTTTGCAATCTCGACGATCTTCCTGTTCAACCTCGTCGCCGTGCTGCTGTTCCCGTTGCTGGGGCACATGTTGCATCTTTCCGATCTCGGCTTTGGCCTTTGGGCCGGCACGGCGATCAACGATACGTCGTCGGTGGTTGCAGCAGGCTACAGCTACAGCACGGCTGCGGGTGACTACGCCACGATCGTGAAGCTGACGCGGGCAACGCTGATCATTCCGATCTGCCTGATTCTCGCGATCGTTGTCGCCGTACGCGAAAAGCGCGCCGCCAAGCACACGGGTGTCACTGGCAACTTCAGTCTCGCCCGCATCTTTCCGTGGTTCATCCTTTGGTTCCTGGTGGCGTCGGGATTGCGCACGGCAGGTGTTGTTCCGGCATCGATGCTGCCCGTGCTTCACATCGCGGCGGAGTTCATGATCATCGTTGCGCTTACCGCGATCGGCTTGTCTGCCAATCTGCGCAAGATGGCTTCGACGGGTGTACGTCCGATTTTGTTGGGGCTTGGTGTGTGGGCAGCGGTGTCGATCAGCAGCTTGCTGGTGCAGCTGGCGATTGGACAGCTTTGATCGTAAAGGGCGCTTTAGCGGCCCTGCTCTGCCAACGTCAAGGCGACTTTGTCGCGCAGGTAAACGGGAAGTGCGAGTTCGGGTGCATGTGCGTTGCCTGCCTTGAACTCGCGAACCGCCAACGTCGCAACGTGGCGAGCTTGCGGATAACGCGCACCGTCGGCTGAACGAGGATCGATGCCCAATTTCTCGCGCAACGCGCTCGCATAAGTAGCCCAGCCCGTACCGACAACGTGCCACGCATCGGCTTGTGGCAATTGCAGCGATTCGGCCGTGCAAACACGCTCTTCGTCCAGCGCGATCAACCCGCCGTTGTCGTCGCGCCGATAGCTGGCTGCATAGATTTCACCCATGCGTGCATCGATCACGGCGAGAATTGCCGCGCCGTCTTCAGGCGCTTCAAGCGCCAGCGCTGCGAGCGACGAAATGGTCACCACTGGAACGTCGAGTGCCATGGCCATGCCTTGCGCCAGCGATACCGCCAGGCGTACCCCGGTAAATGCGCCCGGCCCGCGACCGACGGCAATCCCGTCCAATGCATGCTTGCTAATTCCCGCTTCGGCCAGCAGTTCGTCCGCCATCGGCAACACACGCTCGGCGTGACGTCGCGGTGCCAGCTCCGTGCGAGCGACAACGTTCTCGCCGTGCACAAGCGCAACGGAGCAGGCTTCAGTAGCAGTTTCGATGGCTAGCAGATTCATCGGCCCATTCTCGCACTAGCGCGCTCAGTACCGCTTCGCTTTCGGGTTGTAATAGCTGATATCGGTCGCATCGAGCAACCGGCGCATGGCCGGCCCGGCATGCTTGAACCCGTGCGCGGCAAGCACTTCTTTCTTGCCGGGAATATCGTACTGGCCGGATACGCCCGGATGCGGCCTGCCATCGGCGGGAACATCGGCAGGACGCGGAAGTTGCTCCGGCCAGTGTTGCGCATGCAGCGTCAGTGCTGGACACCAGTGACGGTTGTCCGGATGCACCGGCTCGCGCTCCTTGATGTGGATGATCGCGCGCTTGTCGAATTCCTTGACGAACCCTTGATAAAAATCGTACTCGAGCGTGTTGTCGATGGTCGGGTGAACTGCATCGAGCATTTTGAAAAAGCGCGGATCGTTGCGCGCAATAAAAAACTGCGTCGACAAGGTCTGCTTGCGCTTGACGTAAAAATCGTTGCCCACGGCACTAGCGATCTTCGCCAGGCCCAGCTTCATCTTCGCAAACGGATGATGCAACCGCCGCCATTGCGGGCGTTGATCGGTGCTCCACGTCGATGCAGCGAGATATGCCTCCGGATGACGATCCAGCAGATCGATATAGCGCGCGATGATTTCCTGATCGAACACCCAGGTATCGGCTTCCACATGCAGGAGATACTGCGGGTTGTAGATCTCCACCGCCGCACGACACGACTGCTGCAGCAAATTCAGCGCGCCATAGATGATCGTGCGCGGCTGGCAACGAACCAGCACATCTTCCATGTGCGGTTCATAGGTGAGATCGGAGCACGCGTGGACGATCGGCCACGGCTCGGGATAGTTGAGCTTGATGATCTCCTGGTTGATCCGCGCGCAATCGGGCCGTTCGTGGTTGGTCATGCACACGACCACCTTGGGACGCGGCGTCGCCGTGGAGGGCACGGGCAGGCCGGCTGTCGCGATATCGACTTCGTTCCTGATTTCCATGCCTAAGCGGTCACCCTATGGGAGAGTCATCAAACCAGCTGGGCACTATAACGGAAGCGCCCCAGGGCTCCGTTGACGCCCGATCAAGCCAGTTTGCCTGCGTTTTGGCAGGTAAGCCGCAGCCCTTTACAATAGACGCTTTACGCCTACCCACGCGTGCCGGCCCTGGCGCGCAAACGCGAGTCCCCGATGGAAAAGAGTTTCGAGCCCCGCCCGATCGAGTCGAAGTGGTATGCCCGCTGGGAAGCCAGCGATGTATTCCGCCCGTCCGGACACGGCGAGCCGTACTGCATCCTGCTGCCGCCGCCGAACGTCACCGGCACCCTGCACATGGGCCATGCGTTCCAGCAGACCGTGATGGACATGCTGATCCGCTACCAGCGCATGCGCGGCATGAACACGCTGTGGCAGGTGGGTACGGATCACGCGGGCATTGCCACACAGAAGATCGTCGAGAACCAACTCGCCGTCGACAACAAGAGCCGCCACGACCTCGGCCGCGAACCGTTCGTCGAACGCGTGTGGCAGTGGAAGGAAGAATCCGGCTCCACCATCACCAACCAGATGCGGCGCCTCGGCGTTGCGGCGGACTGGTCGCGCGAACGCTTCACGATGGACGAAGGCCTGTCCGCCGCCGTGCGCAAGGTGTTCGTCGACTGGTACCGCGCCGGCTTGATCTATCGCGGCAATCGCCTGGTGAATTGGGATCCGGTGCTGGGCACGGCGGTGTCCGATCTTGAGGTGAATAACGTCGAGCGCGATGGGCATATGTGGTCGATTCGCTATCCGGTCACGGGCAGCGACGAAAGCGTTGTCGTGGCCACCACACGTCCGGAAACGATGCTGGGCGACGTTGCGGTGGCTGTGAATCCAGACGATGAGCGTTACCAGAAGCTGATCGGCAAAACGCTGACGTTGCCGCTTACCGGACGACAAATTCCGGTGATCGCCGACGACTACGTCGACAAGGAATTCGGCACCGGCTGCGTGAAGATCACGCCTGCGCACGACTTCAACGACTATGCCATCGGACAGCGCCACAAGCTGGCGCCGATTGAAATCTTCACGCTCGACGCGAAGGTCAACGCGAACGCGCCCGCAAAATATCAGGGCATGGATCGCTACGAAGCACGCAAGGTCGTGCTCGCCGATCTCGACGCCGCCGGTCTGCTCGTCGAAACCAAACCGCACAAACTGCAGGTGCCGGTGAGCCAGCGTTCAGATGCCGTGATCGAGCCGATGCTCACCGATCAGTGGTTCGTCGACCTCACCAGCGACACGCAGAAAGATGGCCGCCCCGGCGGCCGCACGGCGATCACCGAACCTGCGCTCGACGCTGTGCGTTCGGGTGAGATCAAGTTTGTGCCGGAAAACTGGACGACTACGTACACGCAGTGGCTTGAGAACATCCAAGACTGGTGCATCAGCCGCCAGCTATGGTGGGGCCATCGCATTCCAGCGTGGTACGACGAAGCGGGCAATATTTTTGTCGGTGAAGATGAAGACGACGCACGCACGCACGCGACCGTCGCACCTGTCGGTGCGTTGAAGCAGGACGAAGACGTGCTCGACACATGGTTCAGCTCCGCACTGTGGCCGTTCTCCACGCTCGGCTGGCCCGCCAACGGTCCGGTGAAGAACGAGCGCGGCGACGTGGTCGCAAATTGGGAAGTCGATAAGATCTTCCTGCCGAGCGCGGTACTCGTGACCGGCTTCGACATCATTTTCTTCTGGGTCGCACGCATGGTGATGGCGACCAAATACTTCACGGGCAAGGTGCCGTTCCGCGAGGTGTACATCAACGCCATCGTGCGCGATGCGGAAGGCCAGAAGATGTCCAAGTCCAAGGGCAACACACTGGACCCGCTGGATCTGATCGACGGTATCGAACTGGAGCCACTGGTGGAGAAATCCACCAAATCGCTATTGATCCCGCAAGTGCGCGAGAAAGTCGAAAAGCGCATCCGCAAGGATTATCCGAACGGCATTCCCGCCATCGGCACCGACGCGCTGCGTTTTACGTTCACTGCGTTGGCGAGCTACAGCCGCACCATCAACTTCGACATTAAGCGTGCCGAAGGTTACAAGGCGTTCTGCAACAAGTTGTGGAACGCGGCGCGCTTTGTGTTGATGAATCTGCCGGAAGGCGAATTGCCCGCACCATCCGGCGCGCCGGCGACGGAAGCGGAGCGTTGGATTCTCACGCGCCTGAAGCAAACGCTTGGTGAAGTCGAACAGCATTTCGTCACGTATCGTTTCGACCTGCTTGCTCAAGCGCTTTACGAATTCACCTGGAACGAGTTCTGCGACTGGTTCCTCGAACTGTCCAAGCCCGCCCTGAATGGCGATGACGCCGTCGCTGCTGCGTCCACACGCCACACGCTGGTGGTGGTGCTGGAAACCGTGTTGCGTGCGCTGCATCCCATCGTGCCGTTCATCACGGAAGAAATCTGGCAGTCGGTGGCACCGAAGCTCGGCATCAAGGCCGATGGCATTCTGCAGCGTTCGTGGCCGAAGGTCAGCGAGATTCCCACCGATGAAACGGCTACCGCTGAAATTGAGTGGTTCAAGAACGTGCTGAGCGGCATTCGTCGCATTCGTGCGGAAATGAACATCGCACCGGGCAAGACGATCCCGCTGTTGCTTGCCGATGGCGATGCCACCGATCGAGCGCGCGCCGCGAAGTTCGCTGCCCAGATCAGCTTCCTCGCACGCGTGGATGCGCCGCAGTGGATCGACTCAGGCGCTAACGAGCCTGCTGCCGCCGTAGCGGTAGTCGGATCGATGCGCGTATTGATTCCACTCGCCGGCCTGATCGATCTCGGTGCGGAGAAAACGCGACTGGCCAAAGAAATCGGCCGCATCGAGGGCGAGATCAAGAAGTGCGAGAACAAGCTGGGCAACGCCAACTTCGTCGCGAATGCACCGGCTGAAGTAGTAACGCAGGAGCGTCAGCGTATTGCCGATTGGGGCACACAGCTCACTGCGCTGCGTGAGCAGATGCAGAAGCTAGGCTGAGCGCGCCCGGAAAACAAGAAGCCCGCGCTCCGTCACGAACGCGGGCTTTTTCTTTGCTCGTCATTAACCAGCTTCGCTGTTATGAAGCACTTCGGCGCAGGCCGGAATGACGGTGTGACGGAACAAAGTGTCAGGAAACCTGAAACTCCAACGCCATCACGATGGCGTCTTCGCGCCCGTTATGCGCAGGGTAATAACGCGGACGCCGCCCGATTTCACGAAAGCCCATCGACTCGTACAACGTCTGCGCATTCGGGTTGGATGGCCGCACTTCCAGAAACACGCGCTCGGCCCCGTTCCAGCGCGCGATATCAAGCAGCCTTTTCATCAGATGGCGACCAAAGCCCTGCCCCTGCTGCTCCGGATCGATGCAAACGTTGAGAACGTGCGCCTCACCGGCGCCCACCGACAAAATGCCGTAACCGATGACCTTGCCATCCATGCACAACACCCACGACGGGTGTCCTGCGCGCAGGCAATCGCCGAAGATGCCCAGCGTCCAGGGAAAATCGTAGGAAGCGTTTTCAAGTTCGCTGACGCGTGGCAAGTCCTCGCGCCGCATCGCGCGCATCTCCAACGAGGGACGCGCCACGGCAACCATCACGGCGACCCCGCTGCTCCCAGCGCACGGCGCATGCTGCGTAACGCATGCCACAAACGGCGCTTGGAGGCGGCTTGAGAAAGCAGTTCATTCGGCGCATCGGCGAGGACGATATGCGCGTCGCGCATGACGTCGGCTGGCAACGCGCGCCCCAGCGCATGCGCCTGAGCCTGTCCGAAAACGAGATACGCCTGCGCGTGCGGCACCTGCGTCGCGTCGGTGACTTCGATGCGTGCCGCACGGGCGAGATTCGGCCCGAAGGCGCATAGGGCACGTCCAAGCAGGTCTAGCTCGCGTACCGTGCACCCCTGCGGCAACACCACAACTACGCTTGTGCTGGACGGCAGTTCCATCGTTACGGGCTGCGCGACGGGTTCGACCGCCGCCACCGCACGCCGCCGCCACGGCACCACGCCCAACGCGCGAAGCACGCGCGTACGGTGTGCAGGACTGGCGACGAGCGCGTTCATGCCACGCTACGCCGCGGACGTTTGCGATGCATGGCCAAACCCCACAGTGTCACCACCGGCCCGGACAGCAGATACAGCGTAAATACCCCAAGCAGTACGCGCGGGGGATCCACAAAGAACGGCACCAGAACCAGCACCGCGATGAGAATCCACAGAAACGGTACGCGTCCCATCGGCAAGGATTTGAAACTGTAGTATCGGAAGTTGCTCACCATCAGCAGCCCGACGATCACCGCCATGAACGGCGTGAACTTGTCGAGCGTGATGCCCGACACGCCGAACTTGTCCATGCTCCAGACGAAAGACATGCACACCGCCGCAGCCGCCGGACTGGCCAGGCCCTGGAAATAACGCTTGTCGATCACCTTGACCTGCGTATTGAAGCGCGCCAGACGCAGCGCCGCGCATACGGCATAGATGAACGCCGCCGCCCAGCCGATCCTGCCCCAGGTCGCACCGTACTCGCGCAGATTCGACAACGACCAGTTGTACATCACCAGCGAGGGCGCCAGCCCGAAACTCACCAGATCCGACAGCGAGTCGTACTGCACGCCAAATTCGCTCTGGGTGTTGGTCAAACGCGCGACGCGGCCGTCCATGCCATCGAGCAAGGCGGCCACAAACACCGCAATCGCGGCATCCGTAAAACGACCATCGATACTGACGACGATGGCGTAGAAACCGGCAAACATGGCGCCGGTCGTAAACAGGTTCGGCAGTAGATAAATACCGGGGTGCCGCGGCGGCCGGACTGGCGTGATGTCGCTCATGTATCAATCCGAAACGGGATGCCATCAGTGTAGCAGGGTGCTGCCAATGGCCTTCCCCGGATCGGGCGCACTCAGGGGAGGGCCCAAACGCTTCAAGTCACTGATTCGCCGAGCGCCAATCACCGCCCACGCCCGAACGCGGCGCTAGCAGAACGTGCAGAAAAGCACGTTCTCACGATTCCGATACCTCCGGCGCTTGAGTCCGGACGACGCCGGCTGTTAACTAGTGCATCGCCCACATGCCACCCCGGAGTCTGCCCATGCGTCGCCCCTTGTTTGCCCTTGTGCTCTTGCTGGTCGCGCCGCTGGTCTCCGCTCAGGTCTACAAGTGGGTCGACGCGAAGGGCACCACCCACTTCTCCGAGACACCGCCGCCGGTCGGCACTAAGTACAGTCAGGTGAACGTTGCGGCGTCTGATGGAGACGCCGCTTCATCCTCCTCGACTTCTGCGCCCGCCACGGATAGCGCGCCCAACACGTCGAGCGGCAGCAGCGATCAGAGCCAGACCATGGCCGATACGCCTGAAAACCGAGCCAAGCTGTGCACCCAGCTGAAGGGAAGCATCAATACCTTGACGGGCTCTGCCCCGGTGGTGGAACAGCAGAACGGTCAACAGACGCTGCTAAATGCCGATCAACGCAAGCAGCAACTGGACGCCAGCCAATCCCAGTACCAGATGTACTGCGCGCAGTAAGCCTCTTTTTGTTCCCTCTTCCGCGAAAGGGAGAGGGAACGGCGGCGCCCCGCTATAATCGCGGCTTTACCCCTGGATTCGCCGCACATGCGCCTTAGCCAATTCCACCTGGCCACCGTCAAGGAAATCCCTGCCGACGCCGAACTCACCAGCCACAAGCTGATGCTTCGCGCCGGCATGATCCGCAAACTCGCCTCGGGTATCTACACCTGGTCGCCGCTGGGCCTGCGCGTGCTGCGCAACGTCGAAAAAGTCGTGCGCGAGGAAATGAACCGCGCCGGCGCCATCGAAATGCTGATGCCCTCCGTGCAGCCGCGCGAGCTCTGGGAAGAAACCGGCCGCTGGCAACGCTTCGGCGGCGAGCTGCTGAAGATCAAGGACCGCAAAGAGCAGGAATTCTGCTACGGCCCCACGCACGAGGAAGTGGTCACCGACTTCGCGCGCAACGAGCTGAAAAGCTACAAGCAGCTGCCGGTCAACTTCTATCAGATCCAGACCAAGTTCCGCGACGAAATCCGCCCGCGCTTCGGTGTGATGCGTGCGCGAGAATTCCTGATGAAGGATGCCTATTCGTTCCACCTCAATCAGGAATCGCTGAGTGAAACGTATGAGGCGATGTATCAGGCGTATTCGCGCATGTTCACGCGTCTGGGCTTGAAGTTCCGTGCGGTGCAGGCGGACACGGGCGCCATTGGCGGCAACGCCAGTCACGAATTTCAGGTGCTGGCCCATTCGGGCGAAGACGCCATCGCGTTCTCGGATGGTTCGGCATACGCCGCCAATATCGAAAAAGCCGAAGCATTGGCGCCTGCCATCAGCCGTCCAGCCCCAAGCGCACCATTGCAACGCGTGGATACCCCGCGCGTGCGCACGGTTGACGATGTCGTCGCGCACTTCGGCATTACACCCGATCGCGTCCTGAAGACCGTGCTCGTGCGCGGGAAGGAAGGCCTCGTTGCGCTATGCCTGCGCGGCGATCACGACATCAACGAGGTCAAGGCCAACAAGCTACCCGAGTTGCCCGATGAATCCGTGCTGGCGAGCGAAGAAGAGATTCTTGCCGCCGTCGGTGTGCGCCCCGGTTTCATCGGTCCGGTTGGCTTGCCCGACTCGATCCCCGTCATCGTCGATCGCAGCGCTGCGGTGCTCGCCGATTTCGTCTGCGGCGGCAATGCCAACGACACCCATTACACCGGCGCCAACTGGGAGCGCGACGCGCGCATCACGCGTGTCGAAGATCTCCGCCAGGTGGTGGAAGGCGATCCTTCGCCCGATGGTCGCGGCATCCTGCACATTGCACGCGGTATCGAGGTCGGCCATATCTTCCAACTCGGCAAGAAATACGCTGAAGCACTCGACGCGACCGTTCTAGACGACCAGGGCAAGAAGCAGGTGATGCTGATGGGGTGTTACGGCGTCGGCATCAGCCGCATCGCCGCCGCCGCCATCGAACAATGTCATGACGATGCCGGCATCATCTGGCCCGAAACCATGGCGCCATGGCGTGTGGCGTTGTGCGTGATCAATCCGAAGAACGCTCCGGAAGTGAATGCCGCTGCCGAATCGCTGTACAACGAACTCACCGCACGTGGCATCGACACTGTGTGGGACGATCGCGGACTGCGCCCTGGCGCCATGTTTGCCGATATGGAATTGATCGGTATTCCACATCGCGTTGTCGTCAGCGAACGCGGATTGGCTGCAGGCACACTGGAATACCGTCGGCGCGATGCCGCAGAAAGCAGCGCCATCACGCGCGATGAGCTGTTCGAATTGCTGAGTTGAAGCCAGGCTTCACTCACCACAAAAAAAAGCCGCCGCATGGCGGCTTTTTCCACGTGATCAGTGTCGAAATTCAGTTACTCGGTACCTGTCCTCCCCTACGTGTAGTAGGGGAGGGAGCAAATCACTGCATGCTGAAGCTCAACACGAATCAGGGTTTCAGGGACCAAGATAATGGCCCATTACCTTATTCATGCCCCAATTATTAACAAGCCTGCAATATACGAATAAGATGATTCGTACAGAACGAGCATCCATTATCTCATCGATATTGCTTTGCAATTTCGCAATATCTAGGGGAAAATCAAAAACCCTTCCGGGCATTTACACATAAATGCATGCGTCCGGAAAATCCATTTACCCCCATTCCACCGGAGTCGCTCTTATGGCCATTGATATCAAAAGCCTCACCCATACGCAGCTCAATGACCTAATCAGCAAAGCCCAGCTTCGCCAGAACGAACTTCGCAAGGAAAAAGTCGTCAAACTGCGCGAGAAAGTGCATGCTTTGATTAAGGCCGAGGGCTACACCTTCGAGGATGTCTTTGGCACACCTCGCGTCGGCAAACGCCGCGGCACTGGTTCAGTGGCACCGAAATACCGCAATCCGGCCGATCCGGAACAGACCTGGTCCGGCCGCGGCAAGCGCCCGCGCTGGTTCAATGACGCACTGAAAGCCGGCAAGAAAGAAAAAGATCTGGCGATCTGATTTTCTGCCACAGCTGCTGTCAAATAAAAACGCCGGCTCGCGCCGGCGTTTTTTTATTGACCGCGTTGCATGATTAAAGCGAACGACGTGGAGCAATCGTCAATTCGCCAAACAGTAATCCCGCTACCAGCGATATAAGTAGCGTCACCAGCAATATACCGGTATCGAAACCGAGCGATGCATTGCGATCGAGCAAATAAGAAACACTGCGAAATCCTACGCTGCCCGGCACCAGCAACAATATACCTGGCTCTCGAACAACGGCACCCGGCCGGCCGACATAACGTGCATAAAGATTGGCTAATGCGCTGAGCAAAAAGCCACCCAGAAACACGCCAAATGGCGCGCCGGGCAAATTGACGGAAATCGCACCGCCCAGGCGCGTTGTGACATAACCGATGATCACAGCCAGAATGACCACCGGCCAATCTCTTTTTGCCGCACGAAACAAAATCGCAAAGGCAATGGCGGCCACCAGTAGCGCTGGATAATCCGCCCACCCCGGTAGCGCAGGCAGTTCAAAATCGCGTGGTTCGATATGCAGCACGGCGCAAATCTGTGTCGCTGCGACTGTGCCGAATGTCAGCTTGAGCAAGGTCGCCATGGCGCCGCCCATACGCGCCATGCCGGAAACCAGATGTTGGCTGGAAATCTCGCGCACTGCTGTCGTCAGCGACATGCCAGGCACCAGCACGATCAAACCTGCAAGCACCACAGATTTGATGGCAAGCGGAACGACGAATGCACTGACGATAATCGCCACGAGCGTCGCCACCATCGCGCAAATGGCATCGCTGGCGACCGCCAGCCGTGGCCGCGTGGCCGACAGGATCGTGATGCTGCCGATGATCAAGCCGACTGCTGCGGCGACAAACAGATCCGCCCACGACGTGTGCAGAAACAACGCGTCGATGGCTGCCGCCGACAAACCATAACTGGCGATCACCGCGGCTTTCTGTTTGCGGGTGTCGGGAATCTCCAGCGCGCGCAGCAGGCGAAAGCCTTCGCGCAAATCCAGCTCGCCGGCAATCACTCTGTCGGCAATCTCGTCTGCACGGCACAGCTTGTCGAGGTTCACGTCGCCGGGAAGCAAACGGATAACTTGCGTGGCGCTCGCCACCCGGCCCTCATCACCCTGTGCGAGATCGGCAAAGGAAATGATGATGGCAGTGGGGCTGGACCACACGTCCGCGTGCAGGCCAATGCGATGTGCCGAACCGGAAATAGCCATCTCCAGCCGTGGCGACGATGCACCGTATTTATGCAGGCGCGTCGCCAGCTCCACCAGAAAGGCGATGCGCGTGTTGATTGACGTAGTCGCAAACTGCGCACTCATGTACCGCCCACCCTTCGACAGGTGACGGCGGAATGCGGCGATAAACAGGGGATGTCGTGAGCGGGCATGGCACCATTCTTACCTGAAGCGCGCCGCTTGGGTATGCGATGCGCACGACACCGTTCAATGTAGCGCCGGGTGCCGCTCACCGGATGCACCACTTAGGCCGGCCTTACCTTCAAGGTTGTACCTTCCACAGCCACTACTTCGACCGTGCTACCCATCGGCAAATCCGGCCCGCTCACCAGCCACTGACCGTCCCCGACGCGCGCCCTACCTCGCCCATTGACGATGGCTTCGATCAGCACATAGCGATTGCCGATCAGCTGCTCTGCGCGACGATTGAGCCGCTCATCGCCGGGTTCGTTGCGCTGCAGAGTCGGACGCAACCAGTACCAATACGCCGCGCACGATGCGAAGGCGAGCACCGCAAAGACAATCGATTGGGTCAGCATCGACAGGCCCGGCACGATAAATACCAGTGCCCCCGTTACGGCGGCGCCGATACCAATCCACAGCATGAAGTAGCCGGGCATGACCACCTCGATGGCGATCAGCACCAACGCAACGATCCACCAGATGTAATGCGCAGCAATGCTAGCGAACATGGATGGCTCCCTTTCCGGTTCAACGCATGCGTGGCGAGCGATGCTCCACCCGCCACGCCAGAGACGTCAGCTGATGGTCGGCGGCGTGCGACGCGCCGCAATCTTTTCTTGCTGCTGTCCCAGTGATTCCTTCGCAAGCTCGGCAATGCCCGCCAGCGAACCGAGGATGCCGGTCGCCTCCATCGGCAGCAGCAGCATCTTTTGGTTGGGCGAGTTGGCCATTTCCTTCAGTGCCTCGACGTACTTGTTGGCGACGAAGTAATTGAGCGCATTGACGTTACCGTTGGCAATCGCCTCGGACACCATCGACGTCGCCTTGGCTTCGGCCTCGGCCGAACGCTCGCGCGCCTCGGCAGCGCGGAATGCGGCCTCTTTCTCACCCTCAGCCGCCAGGATGACCGACTGTTTCTCGCCTTCGGCCTTGAGGATCGCGGCCTGACGGAAACCTTCCGCTTCGAGAATATTCGCTCGCTTCTCGCGCTCGGCCTTCATCTGCCGCGCCATCGAATCGATCAGGTCGCGCGGCGGCGCAATGTCCTTGATCTCGATGCGGTTGACCTTCACGCCCCACGGATGCGTAGCCTCGTCGACCACCTTCAACAGCTTTGCGTTGATCGCATCGCGCTGGCTCAATGACTCATCCAGATCCATGGAACCGAGCACGGTACGAATATTGGTCATCACCAAAGCGAGCGCGGCCTGCTGCAGATTCGCCACTTCATACGCAGCTTTGGCAGCGTCCAGCACCTGATAAAACACCACACCATCGACGCGCACTACCGCGTTGTCCTTGGTGATTACGTCCTGGCTCGGTACGTCCAGTACCTGTTCCATCATGTTCATCTTGCGGCCGATGCCGTACATGACGGGAATGAGAAAGTGCAGACCGGGCGACAGCGTGCGGATGTATTTGCCGAAGCGTTCAACAGTCCACTCGTAACCCTGTGGAACGACACGCACCAGCTTGGCCAGCACGACGAACACGAGCACGATAATGACTAATGCAACGATACTTCCCATGGCAACTCCTCCTTGTGATAAGGCGAGTATAGGCCAGCTTCGTTGCGTTGCCGGTTACGCCGACGCAGCAGTAAGGGGTAACGCCAGCGTAACGCGCAGGCCGCCGTCTTCCCGGTTGGCGAGTGCAATGCGACCGCCGTGGGCTTCGCTGATCTCTCGCGCCAACGCCAGGCCAAGGCCGGTACCGGAACGCTTGGTGGAATAGAACGGCAGCAGCGCCTGCGCCAGCACCGCTTCGCTCATGCCGGGACCGCGATCGGCCACTTCGATACGTAGCTCGTGGCCTACCGGATGCAACGCCAACGTGACGCCTTCCGGCACACTGCCAGACTCATGCGCATTCTTAATGAGGTTGATCAGCACCTGTTCGATCTGCACCGGATCAAACCAGCCCGGCTGCGGTGGTATGTCACCGCTAAGTTGGAAGCGACAATGCAGCGCCAGACCATCGAGGAAGGGCCGCCATTCGATGGCTACTGGGCGAGGCGTAGGAAGTTTCGCAAATCGCGCGTAACCGTCGATAAAACCATGCAGATGGCGAGCGCGTTCGCCAATGGTGGCGAATACGCCCGGCAGACGCTGCACGTCGCCGCGCCGCGCGAGCTCGGCACCGGAATGCGCAAGCGATGAGATCGGGGCGAGCGAATTATTCAGCTCGTGGCTGACTACGCGTATCACGCGCTTCCACGCCGCGACTTCCTGCCTTGAAAGTTCGCGCGTCATGCGACGAAACAATTGCAGGCGATGCGGCCTTCCCTGCAGACGGAATGCCCGCTGCGAGAGATGGAAGGTCTCTTCGCTGCCATCCATTTCCACGCTGAAAAGCGCGTCTTCGGTCCCTTCCGTTGCCTTGCGCAACGCCTCGGGCGCGTCCTCGATCAACGTGCCGAAATGCAGGCCGTTGAGACTGCGCCCTTCGTTGAACAAGTGCCGCGCCGCGATATTCGCGTAGGCTACACGTCCGTTTCCATCCGTCAGCACCAGCGCGACAGGCGTGTTCTGCACGACGGTATCGAGCAGCAATTCGCGTTGCGCGAGATTCTGCCGCTGCTCGCGCAAAGTCTGACCTAACTCATTGTGCACACGAATCAGATCGCCCAACTCATCGCGACGATTCAACGCAATCGAAATACTGAAATCGCCATCGCGATAACTCGCTACCGCGCTTTCCAGGGCGCGTAGCAAGCGTTTGACGGGCTCCATGACGACATGCCCCAACCACCAGCACAGCGGCAGCAGGACGATCGCGCAGATGATGATGCCGCCCGCCGGAGTGGGTCCAGGGACATCCATGTGCGCGTCGTGTAGCCACTTCAGCGTCTGCGGCAAAGGCCAGCTCGTGACGCCGATATAGACCAGCGCGCCCATCAGCGCAGCAAGGGCGAGCAACACGGCCAGACGCCCTTCCAGCGACCTCAACCGCATCGTTCGCCCCCGTTCACGCTAGTGCGGTGTTGCATGGAAGATCTCCCTGGGAATGGAACCGTTCTACAACAGCCACGCGTGGATGTACCACTGCCGGAAGATCATGGCCGGCAGCAGGCCCCGTTCAAGCCTGCTGCGTTGTGAGACCGTAACGCTCCATGCGCCGGTAAAGCGCCTGTCGCGACAAACCGAGCGACTGCGCCGCGCGGCTGACGACGCCATCGGCCTTGTGGAGCGCCGATTCCACCACCTCGCGACTGGGCTCGTCGAGATTGCGTACCACCGCAGCGACCGAATGCTGAGGCAGATTGAGCTGTTCCGGCGTGATGGGTGCGTTGTTAGTCAGCAACGCGGCGCGCTCGATGGCGTTCTTCAACTCACGCACGTTGCCGGGCCATGGATAGGTCAACAAGGCCTCTCGTGCTGCATCGCTAAGCTCGGCCCGACCGGCCAGGAAGTGCTCGGCCAGCGGCATGATGTCGTCGATGCGTTCCGACAAGGGTGGAAGATTGACGTCGATGACGTTGAGTCGGTAATACAAATCCTCGCGGAACGTGCCGGCGCGAATCATTGCCTTCAGATCCGCATTGGTCGCGCTCAATACGCGCACTTTCACCTTGCGCGTCCGGCCCGAACCCAGACGCTCGAACTGTCCTGTCTCCAGCACGCGCAACAGCTTCATCTGACCCGGCAACGGCAGGTTGCCGATTTCGTCGAGGAACAAGGTGCCGCCATCGGCGAGCTCAAAGCGTCCTTCGCGCGCCTTGTTGGCACCCGTGTACGCACCGGCTTCCGCGCCGAACAGTTCGGCTTCGATCAATTCACCCGGCAACGCGCCGCAATTGACGGCGATAAACGCCCCGTTACGGACCGACGAATTGGCGTGCACGATGGCGGCAATGCGTTCCTTGCCGGCGCCATTGGGCCCCGTGATCAGCACAGGCACATCCGAACGTGCCACCTGGCACGCCAGATCCAGCGTGCGCGCCATGGCCTCGGAGGCGAACACCAGACCGTCCAAATCGTACTTGCGCTGCAGCGCGTCACGGCGCTTGCGGCGCTCCAGGCGAGTGCGATTTACCTCACGGGTGGATTCGGAAAGCTCCAGCAGGTTCTCCACCGTCTGCAGCAGCTTGGCGTCATCCCAGGGCTTGGCCAGGTAATCGGCAGCACCGGCCTTCACCAGCTCCACCGCGGTCTCCAGATGCGTCCAGGCGGTCAGCAGAATCACCGGCAGGTCCGTGTGGCGCTCGCGAAGAGCGCGGAAAAGCTCCACACCCTCTTCGCCCGAGGTCGTGTCGGCCGTGAAATTCATGTCCTGAATGACGACATCCACCGATTCCCGCTCCAGCATCGCCAGGCCGTCGTCGGGCGTCAGCGCCGTCAGGGGCCGAACATCATGCAAAGAGAGCAGAAGCGACAGCGCTTCGCCCACCGCGGGGTTATCGTCAATGATCAGTACGGTACGCATTCGTTTCCTACACATGCAGACATGGATGCAGCTGCTGACCAAAAGGTTGCCATGACCAACTGCCTACGTATATGAAAAGTTATCCGCGTCACAGTGATCGCGTCGCGACGACCGGGGGTACGGCCGCAGCGCGCATGGCTGGTGCTAGTGCACTGAGCTGGCCGATCAGCAACATCGCGACGGCGCCGATAGGCAGATAGGTCCAAGGCAAATGAGGCAGCTCGTAGTAGCGCATCAGCATCGCATTGCCCAGATAGGCCAGGCCCATGCCCAGAAATACCCCAGCCCCCACGATCAGCACGTTCTCCCCCAGAAAGTAACGCAAGATATCGATGCGACGAGCCCCAAGCGCGCGATGGACACCGATCTGTCGTATGCGCTGCTGCACCCAGAATCCAGTCAGACCCATGATTCCCGCCAGGGTGACCATGATGATGGCCACTACCAGGCCCAGGAGCAGCCACAGCGTCGCGCGGGAACTTTTCAATGCTTCATCGCGCCTGTCCTTGTACCACTCCACCAGTGCCTGCGGGCCGTTTTCGGTGCGCTCACCGAATTGACGCTTCACCGCCTGCTTGACGCCACGCATCGCCACCTCGTGCATGGTGGGATCGACACGTATGGCGTAACTCAACATCGCAGTATTGCCGATGTTGCGCGCAAGCAACACGGTGTAGTCAGCACGCCCGTCGGTAGCGAGAGTCAGTTCGTTGCGCAACAGATGTTTCACGACACCCACAACCTGATAACCGTGGCCGTCCTTATCGCTCGGATCGTGCAATAACGCACCCAGCGGTTGCGCCGTCCCAAACAGCTTGTCCGCAAGCGCCTGGGTAATGATCACAGGCTGCGAGATTCCCGTATCCCAATTCCCGTCGCCGGCGCCTACGCCGAAGGGACGATATTCCCCCGGCAGAAAGTCTCGCCCCGCCACAAGCTGCAGGCCAAGCGTATCGATCAAACCGTTGCCCATGTAAACGTTGACGCCAACGGCGGACTTGGTCGGCCCTTGCGCATTGAAATCCATCGACACGATGCTGACCATCGGCAAACCCAACGCCGACGACGCATCGCGCACACCCGGCACATTGCGCAAGACCCGCTCCGCCTCCTGCGACTCAGCCGCCGACCAAATGCCATGCACTGGCGCCAGATTATCAATCAGGATCAGGTTATCTGCGTCGACTCCGCTTGGCGCCAGCATCGGCTCCAATCGTTGCCATGCAAGAAAAAATACGTTGCACAAAATCGCACAAGCCAACGCAACCTGTAAGAACACCAATCCCGGCATAAGGCCGTGGCGACGAAGGGGTGCCAGAATGGTTCGCAAGGACATATGACGTCGGCTCCCTATGCGCTCTTGATCTGCAAACCAGGCTGCACCAGCGACACGCGCCACGAAGGCAACAGTCCCACCAGCACGCCCACCAGCAGCGCCAACACGAACAACGCGCCGAACATCGCTGTGTCCATATGTGCCAGATCGGTAAAACCCTGATCCTGCATTCTCAAGAGAGTGAGGCCCAAAAGCGTAAGCGGCCATGCCAGCACACCGCCCAGCACACACACCGCACTTGCCTCGATCAGATGCTGCAGCACAATTGCGCGTCGCGAAGCGCCCAGCGCTCGGCGCACACCCACTTCCGCACTACGACGCATGAACTTGGCGGCAAGGAGGCCTGCCACGTTAACCATACACAAAAGAAGAAACGAACCGGCGAGCCAAACGTTCACCCGCACGTTGTCCGGAATGACATCCTGCATGGTCAACCATTGCTGGACATTGAGCAATCGCGATTGTGGCTTCTTTCCGAATGCCACCAACCCCGTCTGCTGATGCGCGTAGTTGTCCAGGTCGCGCCGGAAATCATCGACCTGTTTCGGTGTATCCAGCTCAACCCAGTAACCAAGCCATGCGCAATGTTTGGGATCGACATCGAACAGCTTCTTGTCTTTGTCGGTCGCATCGTCGCACCCGTCGGAACCCGGCACAGCAACACCCGCATCCAGCGCGGAGGTATACGGGACAAACACCGCTTCACGATTACGGCCGCTGAATGTCCACGACTGCAGGCCATAGAAATGCGGCTGCGGTGCGTACGGTGCGCTGACGCCGATAATCCGGAAGGGATGATTCTTTACATTGAACGTGCGACCGATCACATGCGAAGTACCGAACAGTTTCTGTGCGAGGTCACTGTCGATCACTACCACCGGCGCGTGCGCGGCATCCTCGTCCGCGGTCCAGCTGCGTCCTTCCCGTAATGCCACACCGAACATCGGAATGAAATCGCCGGTTGTCAGCAACGCATTCTGATCGTCGATGGCCTGTCCGTGCGAACCGTCGACATGCAGATAGACGTTGGCAACGGCGGTCTGTCGCAACGACTTGTGGGCATCCATCAAGGCCTGCACATCCGGCATCTTGATGCGTCCGTAGCCAACGGTCTTGATATCGTCGAGCAAATCGTAATCCTGCGATTTGGCCTCGAGCGTATCCACCCATGCGACGTAAAGATGCTGACTACGCCCCGGCAACGGATCGGTCGACAACATGTGCAGCAGCACCAACGTCGTCATGCTGGCAGCCAGACCGATCGCCACCGTGACAACGGCCAGCGCAGTGCTTTTGGGAAAGCGCCGTAACCCGTGCAAGGCAAGCTCAAAACAGTACGCAACCATGTTTCCAGTCACTCCCTCAATGACCATCCACGCTTATCCCGACCGCGTCGCCACCATGGGCGGTACTGCAGCCGCACGCAACGCCGGACCCCACACAGCCAACTGCCCCAGAACCCACAGCGTCACCGCCCCCGCAGGCAGGTAATACCAAGGCATCAAACGCATTTCGTAGTGTTTCATCAAAAAGAGATTGACGCCCAGCGCCAGCGCCATGCCAATCAGCACACCTGCTGTCGTCAACAAAAAATTCTCAAGCCGGAAATAGGCCAGAATCTGTCCGCGCGTAGCTCCCACCGCGCGTCGTATGCCAATCTGCCGACGCCGCTGCTGCACCCAGAAGCTGGTCAGGCCTACGATGCCGAACGCCGTCACGGCGAGCATTACAGCGCACACGGTGACCAGCATCCACGCCATGCTGCTGGTGTCGGAGAAATACTGATCGCGCATGTCCCTGTAGCGTCGCGCGACAGCGAGCGTTCCCGGATTGAGCCCCCGCAGCACATTCAGCGCTTCGCGAGCCACGCGGCCTTGATCGATGGGCGTGCTTCGCAATACGTAATAGTGGATATTGCTGCCGACGCCACGCGCACCCGTTACGTCACCATAGCGGACGGGAAAGAATACGCTGTAATAGAAACCGCGGGGCTCGCTGCTTCTGCGCCCATAGTCGTCCGGGCATAGCACGTCTGCCACGACTCCTACCACCGTGTACCACAGCGGGCTCGAATACATCGTCTTTCCCAACGCCTGCTGTCCTGGCCACAAGCGCTGTGCGTAACTTTTCGTTACCACCACGGCATGCCCACTCGGCATCAAGCCGCTGGCCAATGTATTACCGGCGTATTCCTCCGCGGTGAAAAAGCGGCCCTCAATGAGCGTGAGGCCTAATGCTTTATCCGCACCTTCACCTGCAAAGTAATACTCAGACGAAACGTCCTTCACGTTGTTCTGGTCCGAATCCATCTGCGTATTGAATGTTTCGTTCAGTCCATCGCCATCCAGCGGCACATCGCTGATCGCGGCAGCAGCTTGCACACCGCCTACGGCGCGCAGGGCCGCAACGTTGCGAGCGACGTCATCGCCCGCGTGCGCAGGACCCACCCCATTGAGGCTGACAATCGTGATACCTCGTTCGTCGATGGCATTGGGCAATCGAATATCACCCAGGTTCTGACTGATCATCGATACGGCATTGCAAAGCACTGCACATGCCAGAGCAATCTCCAACACGATCAATGTCGCCGGTGTGCGATGT
>NZ_DATHMR010000090.1:0-25317 GCF_035486915.1 Dyella sp.
GTTTCGTATCGAAACATAGAACGTTCAAGGCGTGAGTCGCGACAAGCGACAAGGTGGACTGCAGACGAAATTCTCTTCACGAGTGTTCTTCCTTGAAGCAACATCCAGGGCACAGATATCGTGCAGCTATTTATCTGCAAAACAAACACGCTGTAAAGAACGCGATCCAGCGCAAATAATTCCGGCAAAGCGACCGTCCATCGCTCTTTTCCGCATCACCATTAGCAGAACGATGAGAGAGTTGGCATCAGGCGTACTCTTTTTCGGTTCCTCCTACGAAGTTTCAGCGCGCTATCAACGAAACATGAAGAGATATTCTTACAACTGTGATCGATATAAGCCCTCACGGCGTGAGGCCTTTCGCGAGTAGCCACGCTTCGCTCCCGCCTTTCGAAGAGAACACCTTGACGTTTGCCAAAAAGAAAAACGCCCGGCTTAGCCGGGCGTTTTCAAAGGAAATAAAGCGTTCGGTCAGCGCTTTTCCATGCCAACGTAATTGCGCGTGTCCGAGCCCACATACAACTGACGCGGGCGACCGATACGCGAACCTGGCGTTTCGTGCTGTTCGATCCAATGAGCGATCCAGCCTGCTGTGCGCGCGATGGCAAACATCACGGTGAACATCTCGGTCGGAATGCCAAGCGCCTTGTAGATGATGCCGGAATAGAAGTCGACGTTCGGATACAGCTTGCGCTCGACGAAGTAGTCGTCCTTCAGCGCCGCCTCTTCCAGCTTCATCGCCACATCGAGTAGCGGATCGTTGACGCCCAGATCCTCAAGCACCTTGTGACACATTTCGCGGATGATCTTCGCGCGCGGATCGAAGTTCTTGTACACGCGATGGCCAAAGCCCATCAGGCGGAAGTTATCGTTCTTGTCCTTCGCGCGCTTGACGGCGGTTTCCACCTTATCGGGCGTGCCGATTTCTTCCAACATCTTCAGCACGGCTTCGTTGGCGCCACCGTGTGCCGGGCCCCACAGCGCGGTGATACCGGCCGCGATGGACGCGTACGGATTTGCACCGGTCGAACCGACCAGACGCACGGTCGAAGTCGATGCGTTCTGTTCGTGATCGGCGTGCAGGATGAACAGAAGATCCAGTGCCTTGGCCACCACCGGCTTCATTTCCAGCGGCTCGCTCGGCACTTCGAACATCATGTGCAGGAAGCGATCGACGTACTCGAGGTTGTTGCGTGGATAACGGAACGGCCAGCCAATCGAATAGCGATAGCAGGCTGCCGCAATCGTCGGCATCTTGGCGATCAGGCGGATCGCTGCGAGCTTGCGATCGTCAGCGTTATCGACGTCCAGATCATCGTGATAGAACGCCGAAAGCGACGCCACCGACGCGGCGAGCATCGCCATCGGGTGCGCGTCGTGATGGAAGCCCTGGAAAAAATTCTTCTGCGACTCGTGCATCATCGTGTGATGCGTGATCTCGTTGTCGAACGCGGCGAACTGTTCCTTGTTCGGCAGTTCGCCGTTGAGCAGCAGATACGCCACTTCGAGGAAGTTCGACTTTTCGGCCAGCTGCTCGATCGGATAACCGCGGTACATCAGGATGCCCTGATCGCCGTCGATATAGGTGATGGCACTCTTGGTGCTGGCGGTGCTGCCGTAACCCGGGTCGTACGTGAAGTGACCGGTGTCCTTGTACAGCGGGGCGATGTCGATGCAGGCCGGACCAATCGTGCCGGTGAGTAGCGGCATTTCGCTACTGCGGCCATTGGACTCATCTACCAGCTTGACGGACTTGGAATCGGACACGGAAACCTCCTACACATGGGTGCCACCGTGACCGCCGCAAAACGGCAACCGCCGGTGAGGGAAAGTCGCACCGTCGAGGGGGAACGTCGACGATGCATCCCATCCATTATCGCACATCGATCTGGAACATCCGAGGCCGCACGGTGCTATGGCGATGATTTACGAGCGCGCAAAAACACAGGGCAGGCTGCGCGCCTGCCCTGTGTCGAATCGCTAACCTGCTAATGACAGCAGGTATGCAGAAAAATTACTTTTGCGCGTAGCGGCGACGGAACTTGTCCACGCGGCCGCCCACGTCGAGGGTCTTCTGCTTGCCGGTGTAGAACGGGTGCGAATGGCTGGAGATATCCACCTTGATCAGCGGGTACTCGTTGCCGTCTTCCCACTTGACGGTTTCCTTGGTCGCAATCGTCGAGCGCGTCAGAAACGCGAAATCGGACGACAGGTCCTGGAACACCACTTGGCGGTAATTCGGATGGATATCGGGCTTCATGACGGGCTCAAAGCGGTGGGTGAAAAGAGCGGCATTATATCGGCCATCCAAAGGGTTGGTCAACCGACCTCAATCCCTGCGGAACCCGGTATTCAGGCGCCCAACGCCTTGCGCACCAGAGCCCCAAAACGGGCCTGATCCAGCTCCAGCACTACATTGGCCCGAGCGGGTAGCTTCAAGCGGTTGTCCCAGTCCACCACGGTGGCGCCGCGGGTCAGGCGGCCATCCAGCTCGACACCGACGTGCCGACGCTCGCTACGCACGACCACGGCGGGGTCGATGGCCACGGCCATGGCCAACGCATCGGCGGCGATGATGCCGCGGCGCTCGCGCTTGCGATTGGTTTCGCGGGCGACCCGGAACACGCGCTCGAAGAACGCAGCGCGATGATCGCCGGTGGCCAGCCAGTGATCGAATTCGGCCTCATCGAAGGCATGTCTCAAGGTAAGTTCCCAGTCAACCAGATCGAATTCGGGAAAACCTTCGAAGACGATGTGCGCGGCTTCCGGATCGAAGCCAACGTTGAACTCGGCCGGTATGCGCCCGGTATTGCCGTGTCCAGTCACCGCACCACCCATCACTACTAGGCGCCTGACCCGCTGTGGAAGTGTTGGATCCAACCTGAGCGCCAGTGCGACGTTCGTGAGCGGCGCGAGCGCCACCAGCGTGATCTCGCCGGGATGCTCGCGCGTCAAACGCAAAATCGCGTGCGCTGCATGCTCGCCTGACACACCCGTCGCAGGCTCGGGAAAACCGACATCGCCCAGGCCATCGCGCCCATGCACAAATGCCGCATCTTCTTCGGGCAGGCGAACCAGCGGTGTCGGGCAACCCGCGAAGACGGGCGTCTTGGCGTCCACAAGATCAACCAACGTGCGAGCATTGCGCACCGTGTGCGACAAGCCGACGTTGCCTGCGGCAATGCTCAGTCCAAGAACATCCGCGTGGGCATGCGCCATCATGATCGCCAAGGCGTCATCCACACCGGGGTCGGTATCGATCAGAAGTTGGGGTTTGCTCATCGAGGAGAACTTGCGTGACGGGGAGCGAGTTAGCTTAGACGCCATGCGGCGCCGGAGCTAGTCCATACGATTTGGCGTCAGTTACGCGTTGGCGTATCGCGCCGCGCCACCGATCCAGCGTTCGATCAAACGACCGGCCCGCTCGGCGTGTTCGGCCAGCATCTGCTCACCCACACGTTGCACGGCCGGCAACAGATGCGCATCGCGTGCGAGATCGGCCATGCGGAAGCTCAATTGTCCGGTCTGGCGCGTACCAAGCACCTCGCCGGGACCGCGCAGCTCCAGATCTTTCTCGGCGATACGGAAACCGTCGTTCGTTTCACGCATCACCTGCAAACGCTCACGGGCAAGTTGTCCAAGCGGCGGCTGATAGAGAAGCACACAGTTGGACGCGATCGCGCCGCGCCCTACTCGTCCACGCAATTGATGAAGCTGCGCGAGACCCAGACGTTCGCTGTTTTCGATCACCATCAGACTCGCGTTGGGAACATCGACGCCTACTTCGATGACAGTAGTGGCGACCAAAACAGCCAGCTCGCCCGTCTTGAACGCATCCATCACCGCCTGCTTTTCTTTCGGCTTCATTCGGCCATGAATCAAACCCACGCGACAATCGACCAGCGCGTGCGTAAGTTCCGCATGCGCCGCTTCGGCCGCCTGTGCACGCAACTGCTCGGATTCCTCGATGAGCGTGCAGACCCAATAAACTTGCCGTCCTTCCACGCAGGCGGCATGAATACGTTCGATCACCTCGGCGCGTCGCGCATTGGAAATGGCGATGGTTTGTACGGGCGTGCGGCCGGGTGGAAGCTCATCGATCGCGGAAATATCGAGGTCCGCGTAGGCACTCATGGCCAGCGTTCGTGGAATCGGTGTCGCCGTCAACACAAGCTGGTGAGGCACCAGCTCGCCTTCCAATCCTTTGTCGCGCAAGGCGAGCCGCTGCTGCACGCCAAAGCGGTGCTGCTCATCGACAATCACCAAACCCAGTCGCGCAAATTCCACGCCTTCCTGCATCAGTGCATGCGTCCCGATAACGATGGATGCACCTTCCGCCACGTGACGCATCGCTTGTTGCCGCACCTTCCCTTGCTGCTTACCCGCGAGCCATTCCACCGACACGTTCAACGGCTCCAGCCAGTGGCGGAAGTTGCGAAGATGTTGTTCGGCAAGCAATTCCGTTGGCGCCATCAGTGCAACTTGGAAGCCCGACTCCACAGCCGCCAACGCGGCCGCACACGCCACCGCGGTTTTGCCAGAACCCACATCCCCCTGCACCAAGCGCAGCATGGGATGTGGCTGCGCGATATCACCGCTCACTTCCGTGATGACGCACTGCTGAGCTGCCGTGAGACGGAACGGCAACGCTTCCAGCCAACGCTTGCGCAATGCACCGTTGCCATCGAGCTTGGGCGCGCGACGTTCGCGCACCGCGGCACGCAGGCGTTTCAGACTCATGTGTTGCGTAAGCAATTCTTCGAACGCAAGACGCTGCTGCGCAGGATGTCGGCCCAACATCAACTGATCCAGCCGCGCATCGGCAGGCGGACGGTGCACGTAGAGCAACGCTTCGCGCAACGAGGTCAGTCCGTGCTCTGCGCAAAGCGATGGCGGAATCAACTCAAGCTGCGCATCTTGCGGCAACAGCTGCAAAGCCTTGTCGATAACACCGGCCAGGCGCTTTTGACCCAGACCTTCGGTGGTCGGATAGACCGGACTCAATCGCTCATCGAGAACGATATCGGCGCTTTCCGCAAGGCGCTGATATTGCGGATGCACCATCTCCAGACTGCCGTTGCCCTGACGTACTTCGCCATAACACAGCAGCCGTACGCCTGCTCGCAGTTGTTCCGCCTGTGCGCGATTGAAATGAAAGAAACGCAGTAGCAGCGTTTCCATCGCGCCATCGCCAATCGCCACTTTCAGCTGCGGACGATAGCGAAACCCTTTTTCGACAGCCTCGACGGTACCAACAACCTGCGCACGCATACCAGGCCGCAAATCTCTCAGCGGCGTGACGCGTGTGCGATCTTCATAACGCAGCGGCAAGTGGAACCAGAGGTCCTGCACGCGATGAAGACCAAGACGCGCAAACGTCTCGGCCAACGCGGGTCCGACACCGCCCAGCGTTGCCACGGGCAAATGTCCGGGATCGGCAATCGTGTCGGTGATCGGGCGGGGCTTGGGCGTGGCCATCGGCGTAAGACTAAACGAGTCTACGCATCATGGGGACATGACTGCCGACAAGGGTTGTCAGCAGTCACCGCGTTGCAAAATCAGTCGAGCACCATGATTGCATCGACTTCGACATGCGCGCCTTTCGGCAGGCCCGATACTTCGATCGTCGAACGCGCCGGATACGGCTGCTGAAAATATTCACCCATCACCGCGTTGACCGCTGCGAAGTTAGCCAGGTCCGTGACGTAGATGCCCACGCGCACCACCTGCGAGAGCGAACCGCCTGCGGCTTGGGCGACGGCAACAAGGTTGTCGAATACGCGACGCGTCTGCGTGGCGATATCGCCT
Source organism: Dyella sp. (assembly GCF_035486915.1). Lineage (GTDB taxonomy): Bacteria > Pseudomonadota > Gammaproteobacteria > Xanthomonadales > Rhodanobacteraceae > Dyella_B. The sequence goes on from NZ_DATHMR010000090.1 coordinate 5,809, forward strand.
TCAACCAACGCGCCGGTTGCCGGATCGAGCGGGATCTGGCCAGAAAAATACACGGTGTTGCCAGCACGCACGGCCTGCGAATACGGGCCGATGGCGGCGGGCGCCTTGTCGGTAGCGATGATGATGCGGGACATGGAAAGCATTCCGTGGGGAGTAAAGCACGGAGTGTAAAGCGGCGCGCGGGGAATGCGTAGCGCAGGCTATACAGAGATCGTAGACAGACTCTTATAGCGGGTAACGATACACGCCGCTGACCACACCCGTGCGACGCACGCGACGAATCACTTCAGCCAGATGTTTGCGATTCCTCACCTCGATGGTGAAGAGCAGCGTGGCCGCCGACATATCGCGCTCGACGTATTCCACGTTTTCGATATTCGAGTCCGCAGCCGCAATGGCCGCCGCGACAGTTGCAAGCACGCCCGGACGGTTGATGACTTCGATACGCAATTCGGCACGGTAATCGCCCTGCACGTCGCGATCCCACTCGATCGCAACGCAACGCTCTGGCGACTTGCGCAGTTCCGCCACATTCGGGCATTCCGTGCGATGCACGACGATGCCTTTGCCGGGCGAGAGATAACCAATGATGTCGTCACCCGGCAAGGGATGGCAGCAATTGGCAAAGCTCAACACGCCACGTTCGGCGCCGGTGATGCGGATTTTTTCCGCGATGTGGGGAGCCCCTGCGCCACGTGCCGTCGTGCCGCGCGCAGCCACTAGCTGGCTGGCGACCTGATCGGGCATGCGATTGCCGAGCGCGATATCGGACAGCAGTTCTTCCAGCCGCTTGAATTTGGATTTGTGCAGGAATTTCTCCAGCACGGCCGGCTGGATCGCATCGAGATTCGTGCCGAGCGCATCCAACGCGCGATCGAGCATGCGGTGGCCGAAATCGACCGCGTCTTCGTGCTGCAAATGCTTCAAGTACTGGCGAATCGCCGTGCGCGCCTTGCCGGTCACCACGAATTCCAGCCACGCGGGATTGGGCACGGCCGAGGGCGCCGTAATGACTTCGACCAACTGGCCCGATTCAAGTCGCGTACGCAACGGCAGCAGCTTTTTGTCGACACGTACTGCCACCGCGTGATCGCCCACATCCGTATGCACGGCGTAGGCGAAATCGAGTGCGGTAGCGTTGCGTGGCAGCGAGAGAATGTCCCCGCGTGGTGTAAACAGATACGTTTCATCCGGGAACAGATCGATTTTGACGTTCTCGATGAATTCCGCCGCAGACGGCGTATTCGCCTGGCTGTCGGCCAATGCGGAAAGCCATTCGCGAGCGCGCGCCTGCGCGCTGTTCGCCGGGCCGCTGTCGGTCTTGTACGCCCAGTGCGCCGCGACGCCGCGTTCGGCCACCGAATCCATTTCGTCGGTACGGATCTGTACTTCGATCGGCGCGCCAAATGGTCCCAGCAATACCGTGTGCAGCGACTGATAACCGTTCGCCTTGGGTATGGCGATGAAATCCTTGAAACGGCGATCGACGGGTTTGTACAACGCGTGCACCACGCCAAGCGCCATGTAGCAGCTCATCGCGCTATCGGTGACGACGCGGAAACCGTACACATCCATCAGCTGTGCAAAGCTTTTGTGCTCGGTGCGCATCTTGGAGTAGATGCTCCACGGCGATTTGATGCGTCCGACAACACGTACCGGAATGTGCTCGTCGATCAAACGCGAAGAAAGCGCGCCTTCGATGCGGCTCATCGCTTCGCGGCGATTACCCAGCGCGGCACGAATACGTTCGCTGATCACGCGATAGCGATCTGGATAGAGCGCATGGAAGCCAAGGTCCTGCAGTTCCGCCTTGATCTTGTTCATGCCAAGGCGCTGCGCAATCGGCGCGTAAATCTCCAGCGTTTCGCCCGCAATGCGCCGGCGCGAAGGCGCATCCTTGGCGGAGAGCGTGCGCATATTGTGCAGGCGGTCCGCCAGCTTGATGAGGATCACGCGCAAGTCGCGCGCCATCGCCAGCAGCATCTTGCGGAAGCTCTCCGCATCGGCCTCCTGACGGCTGCTGAAGCGCATCTTGTCCAGCTTGGTGACACCGTCGACGAGTTCGGCGACGGTCTCGCCAAATTCGCCTGCAAGCTCAGACCGGCTCAAAGCCGTGTCTTCGAGGGTGTCGTGCAGAATGGCCGCGATGATGGTTTCGGCATCCATGCCCATCTCGGCAAGGATGCCCGCCACGGCGATCGGGTGAGTGATGTAAGGCTCACCGCTTTTGCGCGTCTGACCTTCGTGCGCGACAGCACCTACCTCATAGGCACGGATGACTCGCGCGACGTGCTGCTCAGGAAGATACGAAATGCGCTCTTTCAGCGCCAACACATACGGCGGCAGTACGGACGTATCCTCTGACGCGGGATGCGTGGCCGCGGACATGGTTTCACGTCGCCCGTTCAGGCGATCGCCTCGTTACATGGGATGGACTTACCTACGAGATGAAGGTGCGCAACACGACCTTCAAGCCCGGTGTAACCGGTTCGACGACTGCACTGTCGACAGCCGCCGCCATCCATCAGTCATCTCCGCCCTTGGAGAGATCGTCATCGACTTCCTGCGCGGCCCATTCCAGCGCTTCGCGCTCGGCACGTTCGCGCTCGGCGCGATCGATTTCGTCGATGGTGGCCTGATCGATGCGACGGTCTGCGATTTCACGCAGCGCCAACACGGTAGGCTTATCGTTGTCGGGGTTGACGGCCGGTTCGGCACCGTTAGCGAGCTGGCGGGCGCGCTTGGTCGCCATGAGCACCAGTTCAAAACGGTTGTCGACTACCTCTAGGCAGTCTTCCACGGTAATACGAGCCATGGGGAATCCTTAAGCTTGAAAGCGACTTATGCGGCCTGACAGTTTATCGTTCAGACACTTGGCTGGCAATGTGATTGACTCTTATCATGTCGGGCTGTTGCGCGCCAGCTCGAAAGCGGGCCGCAAGTTGGGCACAATATAAAACTAGAAAGTACAATTTTTCAAAATCCTCCCCCTTTCGCGGATCCCAAGTCGATGCCCTCCCTGCCTCGCCTCGTTTTTCTGAACCGCCTTCTCCCCCTGGCCGCCGTGGCCCTCCTGGCCGGTTGCGCCATAGCGCCGCCGCGTACGGACGACCCGCTGGAGAAGTTCAACCGCAAGAGCTACGCCTTCAACAACGCGCTGGACACTCACGTCCTGCGCCCGGTGGCGGTGGGCTATACGAAGATCACGCCCAAGCCCGTCCAGACGGGCCTCAGCAACTTCTTCACCAACATCAAGTTGCCGATCAGCATTGCCAACAATGTGCTGCAGGGGCGTCCCAGCTACGCGATGGACGATACCGGGCGCCTGCTGATCAACCTGACGGTGGGCCTTGCCGGGTTCTTCGATCCGGCGACGAAGATGAACATTCCGCTCAAGGAAACCGACTTCGGCATCACGCTCGCTCGCTGGGGTGTGCCGGAAGGCGACTTCCTGATGGTTCCACTGCTGGGACCATCGACCTTCCGCGACGTGTGGCAGTACCCGGTCGATGGTTATCTGTTCGATCCGCTGAGCTACTTCGAACGCAACCACAACTTCAAGGATGGCCAGTACTACATCCCCGAGGTTGTGTATTTCATCCAGATGCGCGCACAACTGCTTGATGCCGATAGCTTCCTGAAGTCCGCTTACGACCCCTACGCATTCATCCGCGATGCTTGGCGGCAGACGCGCCTCAACAAGCTCTACGACGGCAATCCGCCGGCCGACGTGATGCTGAAGCTGCAGCAAGGTTCGAGCAACAACAATAACAACAACAATCAGAACTTCGATCCCGCGGAACTGCTGAAAGAACAACAGCAGTGGGAGCAAAAACAGAAGCAACAGAACAGCTCGGGCAATCCCTCCGGCAATCAGTGAGGGTTCCGGACAGCGCAAACAAAAAAAACGGGGCAGATGCCCCGTTTTTTTTGCCTGCATGAAACGTAGAAGCGAGTCAGTTCAAGAACGGCTCAACGCCGCACACTTGCGCCAAGGCTTGCATCCCCTCGGGGACATGACGCGTGGTCACACGCCGAGTGGCGTTATCCGCCTCGGAAAGCGCCGCCAGCACGCAGGCCAACCCCGCGCTGTCGCACGTAGTGACCGCGGAAAGGTCCAGCGTATGACGATCGTCGCTGCCAAATGCTGCACGCAACGCGGCAAGCGCTTTGGCTGCCGTCACAAAGCTCAATACGCCGGACACGGAAACCGTACCCGGCGTGTTCGTGGTCACACGAAATTCGGCTCTGGCGGAATTACTGACCGCCATTGGATTGGCCGCCATTGGGCTTGTTTTCCTGTTCCATGGATTTGAGCGCCTGATCACCCTGCGTTTCCAGATCGGCGGTCAGCTTGTCGAGACCTTCCTTCTTGATCTCGGCATCGACCTGGTTGCGATAGTTGGTGATGTAGGAGATGCCCTCAACGATCACGTCATACGCCTTCCACTGACCGTCGGCGGCCTTGTGGAACACATAGTTGACGGAAATCGACTTGCCGTCATCGGTGGTCACCTGCGTGCGAACGACGGTGTATTTGTCGTTGAGGTCACCCGCGAACGGCAGCAGCTTCACCGTGCCTTTGGTGTAGTTGAGCAAGCCATCCGCATAACGGTTGGTCAGCGAGGTATAGAACGCCTTGGCGAAACGCGAACGCTGTTCCGGCGTCGCTTCGCGCGCGTGCATGCCAAGCACCAGAATCGACGCCCAGTCGGTGTCGAAATGCGGCAGGAAGATCTGGTTGATCAGCGCCACCAGCTTGGGTTTGTTGTTTTGCAGCTCCGCCTTGTGATCGGCGATCTGGGTGTCGAGCGAATGGGTGATTTCGGTTACCACATCCTGCGGTGTGGCCGCGCTGGAAGCCTGCGCGCTCGATGCATCCTGCGCGAAAGCCGGTGCGGCGATCGCTGCGCTGCCCAGAGCGATAGCGGTGGCAAGTGCCAGGTGACGCAACATGGGAAACTCCTCAGAAATGAACCGGCTTAATGTTTGCCGGCGTTGGGATTGGACGAACCGTTGCCAGCGGGATTGTTGTTACCGCCGTTATTGGCGCTACTACCGCCGGACGAACCATTGACCAGGAACTTGCCGATCAGATCTTCCAGCTGCATCGCCGACTGAGTCAGGACCAACTGGTCGCCATCCTTGAGCGAATTCGGCGAGCCGCCGGGCTGGATCGCAACATACTGGCTGCCAATCAAACCACTGGTGAATACGGCGGCGGCCGAGTCATCGGGAATCTGGTTGTATTTCTTGTCGATGGACATGGTAACCGTGGCATCCAGCTTGACCGGATCGGCCTTCACCTCGATCACGCTGCCGATCGCCACGCCGGCCATCTTGACCGGAGCGCCCACGGCCAGTGCGCCTACGTTGGTGAAGCTGGCCTTCACGTTATACGTGCCGCCAATCGCATCCGCCGCCGCGCCCGCACCGAGGAACTTGCCCAGCATTTCCTCCAGCGGCTGCGTGGATTTGGTCAAACCGACGTGACCGCCATCGGCAAGGTAGTTCTTCGCGTTGCCAAACTGGATGCCGACGTACTGATCGCCGAGCAGACCGCTGGTGTAGATCGTCGCCACCGAGTCGGTCGGAATTTGCCCGTACTTCTTTTCGATCGACAAGCTGACGTCGGCGACATCCTTACCCGGTTCGAGCGAGATGGATTGCACTTGGCCAACGCGCACACCGGCCACCTTCACCGGCGCGCGCTCTTTCAGCGCCCCGATGTTGGCGAACTGCGCATCGACGGTATAGCTCGAGCCCTGATGACTGTTGGCGATCGACGACGTCTGGGTAGCGAGATAAGCCAGCGCAGCGAAGCCAAGTACGATGAACATGCCGGTGCCGACGGCATAGGATTTTCTCTGGCTCACAGCAAAGTCCTCGAAAAGAAGCGATTGATCATGGCAGTCACATCAGCAAAGCCGTGAGTACGAAGTCCAGCGCGAGAATCGCAATCGACGACGCCACGACCGTACGGGTCGTCGCGTACGCCACGCCCTCGCTGGTCGGCGCCGTGGTGTAGCCCTGGAACACGGCGATCAATGAACAGACGGCGCCGAACGCGGCACTCTTCCAGATCACGCCATTGATGATGTCTTGATACACATCGACGGTAGAGGTCATGTTCGACCAGAACGTGCCGTTGTCCACACCCAGCCAGTTCACGCCGACCAGATGACCGCCGAATACGCCCATCGCGCAGAACACGCAGCACAGCAGCGGCATCGCAATCAGACCGGCGAGAAAACGCGGCGCGGCGACGTAAGCGATCGGATCGACCGCCATCATCTCCATCGCAGCGATCTGATCCGTCGCTCGCATCAAACCGATTTCCGCCGTGATCGACGTACCGGCGCGGCCCGCGAACAGGAGTGCCGTGACGACCGGACCCAGCTCACGATAAATCGCCAAGGCCACCACCGAGCCACTGGCCGATGTACCGCCGAAGATGGCCAACACGTGATAAAGCTGCAGACCCAACACCATGCCCACGAACAATCCGCAGGTCATGATGATGGTGAGACTCATTGCGCCGACGAACCACAGCTGCCGCACCGTCTCGCGCACATGCCGCAAGCTGCGCGGAACCGCCGCAAGGATTCGCAGCAGGAACAAGCCACACGCGCCGATTTGCTCCAGCGATTGAAGAACAACGTTTTCGCGATGCACCTGCGCGCTCATGCAGCCCCCTGTTTGAAGCCGAGGGCTTCGGCGTAATCGTCGGCCGGATATTGGAAAGGCACCGGACCGTCCGATTCACCGCCAAAGAACTGGCGTGTCCACGGCGAACCGTCATCGGCGATGGTTTTCGGATTGCCTTGTGCAACAACCTTGCCGTTGGCGATCAAATACACGTGATCGGCGACCTGCTTGATCGCTTCGAGTTCGTGCGCCACCAGCACGCTGGTGATGCCGAGTGTTTCGTTGAGTGTGCGGATGAGCTTGAGCACCTGATGAAGCGCGATCGGATCCAGCCCTACGAATGGTTCGTCGTAAAGAATCAGCATCGGATCGAAGACAATCGCACGCGCTAATGCGACGCGACGCGCCATACCGCCCGACAATTCGGTCGGCAACAGCGACGCAGCCCCGCGCAGTCCCACGGCCTGCAGCTTGGTCAGCACGATGTTGCGAATCAGCACTTCCGGCAGACTTGTGTGCTGGCGTAGCGGAAACGCAACGTTTTCAAAGACATCGAAATCCGTCAGCAAGGCGGAATTCTGAAACAGGTAGCCGATGCGTTCGCGCAAGGTAAAGAGCTGTTCGCGCGAAAGCCGGGGCACATTGAACCCATCCACCCACACCTGCCCTGCATCGCCGCGCATCTGTCCGGTGATGTGTTTGAGCAGCGTCGTTTTGCCAGTGCCGCTGGGGCCCATGATGGCGGTGACTTTGCCGCGTGGAATATCCAGATCCAACGCATCGAACACGGTCTTGCCGCTCAGCACCGTGGTAAGGCCACGAATGCGCACCAGCGTGCGTTCGTCGGGCTTGGCGAGGACAGGATCGGTCATAGGGAGGGGACGCAGGGAAAGTGCTCAAGTTAGCTGAATTGAAGGTGTAATGCTATCCGGACCGGTACAGTAATCGGTCGAATTCGTCTGAATTCAAGTGTCCGCGAGCAATTCCCGGATCAAGCTTTCGTGACGCTGACACTGTAGCTGGCTACGCTGACGTACGGCTTGCACGATCGCCTGGAGGCCGTCCAAAGCGTCCTCGAACCGATCGTTGACGATGATGTAGTCGAATTCGTGAGCATGCGCGATTTCGCCACGCGAGTTGCGCAGCCGTCGTTCGATCACCTCAACGCTGTCCGAACCACGCCCACGCAAGCGGCGTTCCAGCTCGGCGCGCGATGGCGGAAGAATGAAAACACTGACGCAATCGGGTTTGGACTTGCGAATCTGTGCGGCGCCCTGCCAGTCGATTTCCAGCAGCACATCACGGCTTTGATTCAGAAGACCCTCAACCGTCTTGCGCGATGTGCCGTAGAAATTTCCATGCACTTCGGCGTGTTCGAGGAAGATGCCCTCGGCCACTTCGCGCTCGAACTCGGCACGTTCCACGAAGTAATAGTGACGGCCGTATTCCTCCCCCGTTCGGGGGGGGCGCGTGGTGTGCGAGATCGACAACGAGATGCCCGGCTCACGTTCGAGCAGCGCATTCACTAGCGTGGATTTCCCTGCACCGGAAGGCGCGGCGACGATGAAAAGCGTGCCTTCAATGCCCATGGCGACGTCGCCCGCGGTACACGCAACAGGTTGTCCGATTTTTTTTCACGGCACGCATCGTCATTCGATGTTCTGCACTTGTTCGCGCATCTGCTCGATGAGCACCTTCAGCTCAACCGATGCATTGGTGCTGCGTGCATCCACCGACTTGGAACCGAGCGTATTGGCTTCGCGATTGAATTCCTGCATCAGGAAATCCAGGCGACGGCCCACCGGCTCTTTAAGACCCAGCACACGACGTGTTTCGTCGATATGCGTGCTCAGACGGTCAAGCTCCTCATCGACATCGCTGCGGGTAACTTGCAGCACTAGTTCCTGCTCCAGACGTCCCGGATCGGCCGGTTGCTTCAGATCGGCCAGACGCGATTCAAGCCGTGCGCGCAACGCCGTGCGAATCTCCGGCATCCAGCCACGCACGTTCGCCACGACGCGTTCGATGCCATCCAGACGTTCGCGCAACATATCGCCCGTCTTGGCCCCTTCGCGCTCGCGCGTGGCGGTAAGTGCATCGAGCGCGCGATCGAGCACGTCAATCAGCGCCATCTGCTGCACATCCTGATCGACCTCGGCGTGTTGCAGCACGCCTGGGAAACGCAGCAACTCGGTGAATTCCACGCGCATGCGCGGAAAACGCGTTTCCATATCCAGCGCCAGCTCGGACAAACGTCCCAGCATCGTGCTATCCACCTTCAACGATTCCCCGCGCGACTCGCCCCGGCGCACGATCACATCGACCTTGCCGCGCGAAAGGCGCGCCGCAATGCGCTCACGCAACGCAGGTTCGAAGCTGCGCAGCTCTTCAGGCAGGCGCGGGCTGATCTCAAGATAACGATGATTGACCGTACGCAGCTCGCACGTCAGCGTTCCGGCGGGGGAAAGGGCCTCGGCAGAAGCGTAAGCAGTCATGCTGCGAATCATGGAGGTTGGACCCACGCGGAGAAGTAAAGGGGGCAATGGTAAACTGTCCCGCCCTAACTTGCCCAACCGAGCCCATGACGACAGTGTCCCGCCCTAGCGGCCGCGCCAGCGACCAGTTGCGCAACATCGCCATCGAACGCCATTACACCCGCCATGCCGAAGGCTCTGTGCTGATTTCCTTCGGCGATACCCGGGTGCTGTGCACGGCCAGCGTGGAAGACCGCATGCCTGCCTGGTTGCGTGGCAAAGGCGAGGGCTGGGTGACGGCCGAATACGGCATGCTCCCCCGCGCCACGTCCAGCCGCACGCAGCGCGAAGCGACGCGCGGCAGCCAAGGTGGCCGCACGATGGAAATCCAGCGATTGATCGGTCGCAGCCTGCGCGCTTGCGTGGATCGGCAGGCACTGGGCGAGCGTGTCATCACGTTGGACTGCGATGTCTTGCAGGCCGACGGCGGTACGCGCACGGCCGCCATCACCGGCGCCTATGTCGCACTGGTCGATGCGGTGAAGGTGCTGATGCAACGTGAGAACCTGCGCCGCAATCCGATCATCGGCGCAGTGGCGGCCGTCTCTGTCGGCGTCTATCAGGGCATGCCCGTGCTCGATCTCGATTACGCCGAAGATTCCAACTGCGACACCGACATGAATGTCGTGATGAACGATGGCGGCGGTTTTATCGAAGTGCAGGGCACCGCCGAAGGTCACGCATTCCGCCGCACGGAAATGGACGAGATGCTCGGACTGGCCGAGAAAGGCATTGCCGAACTCGTTCGACTGCAGCGCGCAGCACTCGAAGCATGAGCACCGCTCCCAGACAGCGCATCGTGTTGGCCAGCAGCAATCGCGGCAAGTTGGCCGAGTTCAACGCGCTGCTGGCCGACAGTCACTTCGAAGTGGTGCCGCAAACCGAGCTGGGCGTCGACGATGCCGAGGAAACCGGACTCACTTTTGTTGAAAACGCGCTGTTGAAGGCACGTCACGCATCGCGCGTAACAGGATTGCCCGCACTCGCCGATGACTCGGGTTTGTGCGTCGAACACCTGCGTGGCGCACCGGGTCTGTATTCGGCACGCTACAGCGGTGGACACGGCGACAACGCCGCAAACAACGCCAAGTTGCTGCACGAGCTTGACGGCGTGCCGCACGAACAGCGTGGCGCGTTCTTCATCTGCGTACTCGCCTTGCTTGCGCATGCGGACGATCCCGCACCGCTGATTGCCGAAGGCCGCTGGCACGGACGCATTCTGGATGCGCCACGCGGTACGCACGGTTTCGGTTACGACCCACTCTTCCTTCCGCACGAGCAGCTGTTGAGTTCCGCAGAGCTGCCGCCTACGGTGAAAAATCGCCTGAGCCACCGTGCACAGGCCATGGCGCAACTGCACGCACGCATTGCCGAATTGCGTATCTGATTTATGTCGTTCATCGCCCCACCGTTGGCTTTGTATGTCCACATGCCGTGGTGCGTGAAAAAGTGCCCGTATTGCGATTTCAACTCGCATGGTTTGCGCGGCGAGCCGCCGTATGCACGCTACGTGGAGACGTTATTTGCAGACCTTGATGCAGACCGCGCCGATTTCGGCGACGCATTGAGCAAGCGCCCCATCGTCAGCGTGTTCTTCGGCGGCGGCACGCCAAGCCTTTTTTCGCCGGAGCTTATCAAGCGTTTCCTTGAAGGCGCGCGTGAACGGCTGCCGTTTGTCGATCGCTGCGAAGTCACGCTGGAAACCAATCCCGGCACGGTGGAACACGGGCGTTTCGACGGCTATCTCGCCGCCGGCGTCAATCGCATTTCCTTCGGCATCCAGAGTTTCGACGACGAAAAACTCAAACGTCTCGGCCGTATCCATTCCGCCGCAGAGGCGGAAGCGGCAGTGAAATCTGCCCAGGATGCCGGGTACGACAACATCAACCTCGACCTGATGTATGCCCTACCCCAGCAATCTCTGCGCGGCGCATTGGCCGATGTCGAACGCGCCATAGCGCTCGATCCGACGCATATCTCGCACTATCAGCTCACCCTGGAACCGAACACCGTCTTTGCCGCCAATCCGCCGCCGCTCCCCGACGACGATGCCGCATGGGCTATGCAGGAAGCCTGCGAGTCGCGGCTGGCCGAAGCCGGATATGGGCAATACGAGATTTCAGCTTATGCGCGCCCGGACCGGCGCTGCGAGCACAACCTCAACTACTGGCGGTTTGGCGATTACCTGGGTATCGGTGCCGGTGCACACGGCAAGCTCACCGACGTGTCGGCAAGCCAGGTGTTCCGCCGCTGGAAAGTACGCCATCCCAACGCCTACCTTGAGGCCGCCGGTTCCGCCGCTCGCCTGGGCGGCCATACCACTGTCACATCCGGCGAGCTGCCTTTTGAGTACATGCTCAACGCCCTGCGGCTGATCGAGGGCGCTCCCCTGGAGGATTTCAGTGCTCGCACCGGCCTTCCCGCTCACAACATCGCCGACCGGCTTGCCGCCGGCCGCCAGAAGGGCTGGCTGGAAAACCATCCCCATCGCCTGAAAACGACCCCCTTGGGCCAGCGCTTCCTCAACGACGTCATCGCCAGCTTCCTGGACTGAAACTATTTTTCGACGGCCAATGGCGGCGACGCCCTGGGGGGCATACACTGAGACCCGGGGAATTACTGAGAACTAGGTCATGGATGTCGAATTCAGGGGACGTCCACCAATCGCCCGCGATCGCCCCGACCGTGTCGAACACGGTCAGATGCCCGCGCGCGCGCGTCGTTTGATCGGCGACATCTGCGCGCTCTGCGATCAATGGGTGGATCCCACGCTCCGGCATTGCCTGGATCGGTTCGACAAACGACTTTACGAGCAAGCCGAAAGTTCTCGCAATCATCTTGAACAGCAACGCTGTTTCGACAGCCGCAATCTGATCCAGCAGCAGAGCGCCGGATTCATCCAGTCGTTTGCGTCGCGGTTGCGCGAAGCCTTCGAACAGATGGGCACAAGCGACGACGAACAAACGTCCCATCAGCTGACGCTTCAATCGTTGAGCCTGCTCGATCGCAATGAACAGGAATTGACCTCCGCGCTAGAGAAACATGCAGCACGCATCGAAGCACATAATGGACCGGTGCTTTCGGAGCTGTCGTATCGACTGGCTGTGCTCGTCGGCGCACCGCCGCTGGAAGGCAAGCACCTGCCGCCGGGGCCACTGAGCCTTGCGTATATCCTGCGCGACGCCAGCGAGGCCATGAATCTGCCGCTCGAACATCGTCTCTTGCTGCTGCAGGTTTTTGAAACCAGCGTCGGCGATGCGATTCTTCGACTCTACGACGGCATCAACGAAAAATTGATTGCCGACGGCATCCTGCCGCAATTGCGTGCTTTCCCAGCTGCGCGTCCGGTTCACGGTCCTGCGCACGGCGCAGCACCTGCGGCGGCGCAAACCCCTGCAACGCAGACACCGACACCCGCACAACCCACCGAGCAACGCAGCGAACCGATCGCTGTCTTGGAAACGTTGCGCGATTTGCTGTCGCGCCAGCGCGTCACCGCAGCCGGCCCGGCACCGGTTTACAGCGGTCGCACGGCAACACCGGACGAATTGCAGGGTGCGCTGTCCGCGTTGCAGCAACACATGATTCAGGTCACCGACAACACCAGCCGCGAATTGCGCAGCGCCCAGCGTCTGCATGAAGAATTGCTGCTGCAACTCAACTCGGGTGTGCCGGCCGGTGCGCCGCGCATGCAATTAAGTACCGAACAGGGCGACACAGTCGAGCTGGTCGCCATGCTGTTCGAACAGCTTGCGCAACAACTGCATCACGGCCCGAATGCGCGCGCGCTATTGGGCAATCTGGAATTACCGTTGTTGCGCATGGCGATCGCCGACCGCGACTTCTTCAATCAACGCGAACATCCCGCGCGTCAGGTGCTCGGCAAACTCGCCGAAACCGTCAACGACTGGCTCGATGGTCCGGATGGCGAAACCGATCCGCAGCTGCTGGGCAAGCTCAGCCACCTAATCGAACGCACACAGCAGGAACCGCCCACAGCGGGCCTGTACACCAGCCTGCTTGCAGACATCGAGCATCACCTCTCGCAGCTGTCGCGCAAAGCGCAAGCGACCGAGCGCCGTCACGTCGAAGCCATGCAAGGTCGCGAGCGGTTGGAACAGGCACGTCGCCGCGCCGATGAATTGATGCGCGAACGCTTCGCGGTGAGTTCGCCGCGTGGTTTGCTGCGCACACTGCTGGAACGCGCATGGACGGACGTCCTCGCGCTCAACCTGCTGCGCCATGGCGAGCACAGCGACGGCTTCCGCCAGCAATTGCGCATTACCGATCAACTGCTCGGCCAATTCCCCGTCACCGATACCGTGTTGTTGCGGCACGAAGTAGAAACGGGTTTGCAGCAGATCGGCATGAACGCCGACGAATCCGAACAAGTGGCGCAACGTCTGATCGGCCCCGAACCGACGGCGCACGTTACGCCGTCGATCGCTACGCTGGAAGATGCGCCGTCCGATACCGCCGTTTCCCAAACGACCTCGGAAATCGCGCCAGAGTCGGAAAAGCCGGTACCTACCGAATCCGCCGCCCCGATCATCGTGCCGGCAAAGCCGCGTCCTTCGACAGCGTCCGCGATGGCCGATCCGCCAAGCGCCACCGATCTTGCTCTGCGCCTGAAACAGCGCCAGCGTCTGGGCGAGCATCGCGGTCAGGAAGCACCGGTAGCGACCAACGCAGCCGTCGTGCCGCCGCTGGGTCTGCGCGAAGCACGCATTCACAACCGTCTGCGTCAGCTGCCGTTCGGTAGCTGGTTTGAATTTATCGATCCCGTCACGAATGAAGCCACGCAACGCAAACTGGCGTGGTTCTCGCCTGTCTCGGGCAACAGTTTGTTTGTCACGCGTCGTGGTCAGCGCAGCGACATGATGAATCTGCAGGAACTGGCGCGCGCCATTGCCAATGGGCGTGTGCGCGAACTGCCGCCACAGCAAGAAAACCTGCTTGATCGCGCATGGCATTCCCTCACCGCGAGCCTGCTGCGCCCGTCGCCGTCGTCCCTGCCGGAATTACGCTCATGAATGCGCCCGAACAACGCCGTTCACCGCGCAAGCGGCCGGATCACAGCGTCACGATCACCGACGCCATCACCGGCCAAACGCTGGGTCATCTGGGTAACCTTTCCAGCAGCGGCATGCTGGTGATTGGCCACTGCGTGCCACGCAGCGAAGCGGTGTATCAGATTCACCTGCCGCTGCCCCGCCACGATGGCAGCATGCCGAGCATCGAAATCGGTGTACAGGAGCAATGGCACGAGCCGGCAGCGAGCCCGGGGCAAACCTGGGTGGGCTACCGCATCATCGCCATCGGCAACATGGACGCCATGCATCTGGACGACTGGCTCCAGCAAGCCTGATTCGAGGCAACCGGCTCATCGCGTTACACTGGCGTACTGATGCCTACGCCGGAACGCCGCATGAGTCACGACCTCGCCCCGCTTTACGCCCAACACATCGCCACGCTGCGCGCTCGCGCTGACAACGCGCTGGCACGGGGCGGTTTCGATCATCTGCTGATTGCTGCGAGCACGCCACTGCGCAAGTTTCTCGACGATCAGGATTACCCGTTCGTCGCTAACCCACATTTTCGTCACTGGTTGCCGTTGACCGACGCGCCGGGAAGCTGGGTTGTCTACACGCCCGGCAGCAAACCGAAACTGATCTTCGTACAACCGCACGATTACTGGCATGTCGTACCCGATGCGCCGAACGGTTATTGGGTGGATCAGTTCGACATCACGATCGTGCGCACCCACGCCGAAGCCGTGGTCGCGTTGCCAAAGGGCAACCGTGCGGTGATTGCGCCGAATTGCCCGGAAATAAATGGCGTCGAAGCGAACAACCCGGAAAAGGTCGTCAATTACCTGCACTGGCATCGCAGCTACAAGACACCGTATGAACTGGCATTAATGCGTCAGGCGAGCCTTGCAGGAACGGGTGCACATCGCGCTGCCGAAAAAGCATTCCGCGCAGGCGAAAGCGAATTTGGCATTCATATGGCGTATCTTGCCGCCGCCAACCAGATCGATGCAGAGCTGCCATATGCGAGCATCGTAGGTCTGAACGAACACGGCGCAGTGCTGCATTACACGAACTTCGATCGCACACCGCCGAAGCAAAACCGCTCGTTCCTGATCGACGCTGGCGCCAGCGCATCGGGCTACGCGAGCGACATTACACGCACCTACGCCGCGAAAGGCCACGCCGAATTTCAGGCGCTCATCGACAGCGTGGAAAAAGCGCAGCAAGGTTTTGTGTCGAAGGTGAAAGCAGGACAGAGCTATCCCGAACTGCACATCCACGCCCACCACGTGCTGGCTGACGTGCTGCGCGAACATGGCGTCATACGCATGAGCGCCGAAAGTGCGGTGCAGTCGGGCGTCACGGCGACCTTCTTCCCGCACGGCCTGGGTCACCCCATCGGTCTGCAGGTGCACGACGTCGCCGGTTTTCAAGCGAATGAAAGCGGTGGCAACATCCCGCGTCCGAACGGTCACCCTTATTTGCGCATGACGCGTGTGTTGGAACCGGGCATGGTCGTCACCATCGAGCCTGGCCTTTATTTCATTGACATGTTGCTCGAAGAACTACGCAACAAGCCTGCTGCGAAGGATGTCGATTGGGCCAAGGTCGATGCGTTCCGTCCGTACGGCGGCATCCGCATCGAAGATGACGTCGTGTGCACGAATGACGAGCCTGAGAATCTAACCCGCGACGCCTTTGCGCTAGCGCACTAAAACGACAAAGGCGCGCCAGCACCCGCGCGCCTTATTACCAAAGCACCTATCGTGCCGCGGATGCGGCAGGATGGCGCACGACAATCATTGGAAAACAGGGGTATGCTCCGCGCATGTCATAGGTGGTAGGAAACCGTCTCTATGGACATGCCGGTCCACGGGCCCACGCACCCTTCCCCGCCGCGCAACCCGTTGCGCCGGCTTAGTGCTGAACTCATCCTCATCGTTCTCGCCAAGATCGCGTTCTTTGCGCTGATCTGGTGGTTTGTCGCTGCGCATTATCCGCGGCCCGACACACGGCCCTCGGCCATCGAACATTTGCTCGCACCGTCTCCGTCCACTACGCCGGAAGCCAAGCCATGATCATCGATAGCGATGTCGTCACCTTGTCGCGCCTGCAGTTTGCACTCACTGCGCTTTACCACTTTCTGTTCGTGCCGCTCACGCTGGGACTCGTATGGATGCTGGCGATCATGGAAAGCGTCTATGTGATGACCGGACACGAAGTCTGGAAACGCATGGTGCAGTTCTGGGGGGTGTTGTTCGGCATCAACTTCGCGATGGGTGTCGCCACCGGCATCACGATGGAGTTCCAGTTCGGCATGAACTGGGCGTATTACGCGCACTACGTGGGCGATGTATTTGGCACACCGTTGGCGATTGAAGGACTGATGGCGTTCTTCCTTGAAAGCACGCTGGTCGGCGTGTTCTTTATGGGCTGGCATCGGCTTTCGCGCGTAAAGCACTTGCTGGTGACGTGGTTCCTCGCGCTCGGCACCAATTTTTCGGCCTTGTGGATATTGGTTGCCAACGCGTGGATGCAACATCCCGTGGGCGCAAAGTTCAATCCACAGACGATGCGCATGGAAGTGACGAACTTCTCCGATGTCCTGTTCAATCCCGTTGCACAGGCGAAGTTTGTGCACACGGTAAGTGCGGGTTATGTCGTGGGTTCGATGTTCGTGCTGTCGATCAGTGCCTGGTATTTGCTGCGCGGACGTAACGTCGATTTTGCGAAGCGCTCGATGACGGTTGCGGCAAGCTTCGGATTGGCTGCCGCACTGTCAGTCGTCGTACTTGGTGACGAATCGGGCTACGCCGTCTCGGAAAATCAGAAGATGAAAATGGCGGCGATCGAAGCCATGTGGGAAACCGAGCCGCCACCGGCCTCATTCACCGCTTTCGGTCTTCCCGATGTGCAGAATCGCACTACGCATTTCGCCTTGCATGTGCCTTGGGTGATGGGCCTGATCGGCACGCGTTCGCTCGATACGCCGATACCCGGCATCAACAATCTGGTGGCGGACACCAAGGGCAAGATCACCGATGGCATTCAGGCATACGACGCACTGTTGACGCTGCGCAAGAATCCCGACGATGCGCAGGCTCAATCGACGCTGACGAAGTACGACGATGACATGGGTTACGCATTGCTGCTCAAACGCTATGTCGCAGATCCGCGGCAAGCAACGCCGGATGACATCCAAAAAGCCGCGGATTCGACCATTCCCAACGTACCTGTGTTGTTCTGGGCATTCCGCATCATGGTCGCATGCGGCCTTTACTTCATCGCGCTGTTTGCCTATTCATTCTGGCTGGCCAGCAAGCGCCAGCTCGATAATAACCGCTGGTATTTGAAACTCGCGTTGTACAGCCTACCGTTGCCATGGCTCGCGGCGGAGCTGGGCTGGATCGTCGCCGAGTACGGGCGACAACCCTGGGCCATCGAAGGCATTTTGCCCACTGCGCTGGGCGTGTCGTCGCTCACTGCAGGTCAGGTGTTGACGTCACTTGGAGGTTTCGTCTTCTTCTACACCGCGCTAGCCGTGATCGATGCGGTGTTGATGGTGAAGTATGCGCGCAAGGGACCGGACGAATTGGGTCTATGGCCAGTGCGCGATACGGCGCCATCGGGAGCCAAGGCAGCCGGAGCATTGTCATGACGATGCGGATCGTTACTTCATCCAGTTGCCACACGTGCACCCTTTGAGGAGAACGCCATGTTCGACATCACGACATTGCGGGTGATCTGGTGGGCCTTGCTCGGCATTCTGTTTATCGCGTTTGCGATCATGGATGGCTTCGACTTCGGCGTTGCAGCGTTGCTGCGCGTACTAGGCCGTGACGAAGAGCAGCGACATGTTTTGCTGCAGACCATCGAACCGACGTGGGAGGGCAATCAGGTCTGGTTTGTGCTCGGCGGTGGCGCGACCTTTGCGGCGTGGCCGACCCTCTACGCGACGGCGTTTTCAGGGCTGTACTTCGCACTGGCGTTGGTGCTGCTTGCTTTCATCCTTCGCCCGGTGGGTTTCAACTTTCGCGACAAGGTGCACGATGCGCGCTGGCGTGCCGTTTGGGACGGCGTGCTGATCTTTTCCGGTGTGGTCGTGATGCTGATCAGCGGCGTTGCCTTCGGCAATCTTTTCCTCGGCGTGCCGTTCCGCTTTGACGACGATCTGCGCATAACGTGGCAAGGCGGTTTTTTCGATCTTCTGCATCCGTACGCGATACTCGCCGGGCTCGTCAGCGTCACCATGTTGCTGACGCATGGCGCCTGCTGGGTGGCGTATCGTGCCGACACGACAATTGCGCAGCGCGCTGCACGGATTGCGCGATGGATGGCGCTGGCGTATGCGATCACGTTCGTCGCCGCAGGTATCTGGCTTGGCTACGGCATCCCTGGCTTTGCGATTGCCGGCCCCGTAACCACCGACGGTGTTGCCAATCCGCTGTTCAAGCAGGTGACGGTGGGAGGAAGCTGGTTTGCCAGTTACATGCTGTATCCATGGTTCTGGGCGGCGCCGGTGCTCGGTTTGCTTGGTGCAATTGGCGCGCAGTGGACAGTTGGCAAGCACAGTTTGACGGGCTTTCTGTGCAGCAGCCTGATGATTGCGGGGACGATCCTCGCGGCAGGTTTTGCGCTGTTTCCCTTCCTGCTGCCATCGACCCTAGATCCTCGTTCCAGTCTTACGGTGTGGGATGCGTCGTCCAGCCACGGCACGTTGATGTTGATGCTGGGTGCGGTCATCGTCTTTCTGCCGCTCATCATTCTGTACACCTCGTGGGTGTATCGGGTCATGCGTGGCCGCGTCACGCTTGAAGACGTTCGACACTCGCACAACACTTACTGAGGAGCGCGACAACCATGTGGTATTTCAGCTGGATATTGGGACTTGGCCTGGCATGCGCTTTCGCCGTCCTCAACGCGATGTGGTACGAGGTGCATGCTTCCGATGAAGCGCATCAACAGAAAGAACCCATTCCGCCGCACGAAGTCCTTTGATCGTTGGAAGGTATTGACGATCGGCTAATACCGATCGTTACAACAGCCTACCGTGCGCCTAGAAGTGCTTCGATCTCGCGTGGATCTTTCGGCACCCCGGCAGTAAGCACCTCGTTACCGTCGCGCAGGACGGCCACGTCATCTTCGATGCGAATGCCGATGCCGCGCCAGGCTTCCGGTACCGTCAAATCATCGGGCGCGATATAGATCCCCGGCTCGACGGTGAGCACCATGCCCGGCTCCAGCAATCGCGATTCGCCGTCGACGCGATAGTCGCCCACATCGTGCACATCCAG
>NZ_DATHMR010000091.1:0-9284 GCF_035486915.1 Dyella sp.
ATGGTTGACGTGCCGTTGGTGTTGAATTCCTTCACGGCAAGCTCGGCCGATGCTTCGCAGGCGTTCTGATCGGGTAGCGTGCCGTGAGCAATAAGCATCGCGTCGACTTCACCCAGCCACGTCCACGCTTGCGCTAGCACATAGGAATGCGCGTCGAGCTGGTTGACGTCCAGTGTTGCGAAAGCGACATCCGCAGCGCCTCTCACTTTCAAATCCGACGTCATGTCTTCAAGCCGCTGTGACTGACGGGCAATGAGAAAAAGGCGCGCGCCGCGCGCCGCATAACAGCGCGCGGTTGCTTCTGCGATGGCAGATGAAGCGCCGACGATAACGATCCTGAGCATGCTTACTCCGCAACCCGGCGCCAGAAACTGGACGAAAACCGGGGGTCAATGAAATGGCTGAAGGCTTCCCACGCCGGGAAATACTGACGGAACCGCTGCCCGTTCATCCGAGCGTCCTTGGCCGGATAAACCGCGCCACCGGCCGCCGCGACGATATCATCCAACTTATCCAGCAAGCGTAACGTGCGTTCGCCCTGATTGGGGAAATCTAGCGCGAGCGTGGTGCCTGGGCGTGGAAACGAAAGCATCCCGGGTGAGGGCAGGTCGCCAAACTGCTTCAAGACGGCCAGGAAGGAGCCATCGCCGCCACGGGCGACAACTTCAAGCAATTGCTTGATCCCGTTGTGCGCGGCAGCAGGCGGGACGACGCACTGATATTGCATGAAGCCACGCGGGCCGTAGATGCGATTCCAGTTGCCCACGCCGTCCAGGGGGTAGAAATACGGCACGTAATGGGTTGTGACGTGCGCAATGTCTTCGCGTTGGCGATGAAAGTAGAGGCTGTTGAACGCCTTCAGGCTAAGTGGGTTGATCAGTGAAATCGGCGGCGTGAACGGCACCGACAGGCGGCGATTCGGCGCAGCCGGCTTCGCATCGGGAGAAGCGGGGGCGTGATTGGCGCAAGTGAACAGGCCTCTGCCCAGCCCGCGGCCCGTACTCACACAATCGACCCAGGCCACTGTGTATTCGTGTGCGGCTGCCGTGGTCTCTGAGAGATGAAAAAAACCATCGAGATTCTGGAAGCGACGTGTTTCGCAACTCATCCATGGCCCGGCAATGCGGCGAAGCTGCAAGGTCGCGCGTGTAATGAGGCCGGTTAACCCCAAACCGCCCACCGTGGCAGCGAACCAATCCGGATGAAGCTCGGGGCTGCAGACCATGCGATGGCCATCGGAGCGCACTAGTTCGAGATTGAGCACATGCTGGCCGAAGGTTCCGGTCACATGATGGTTTTTACCATGCACATCGTTGGCGATGGCGCCGCCCACGGTGACGAAACGGGTGCCGGGCGTCACCGGCGGAAACCATCCCTGCGGGACAACGATGTCCAACAGGTCCGAAAGCAGCAGACCGGCTTCGCACTCCAGTTGTCCGGTAACAGGGTCGAAGCGGATATAGCGATCCATGCCACGCGTACGCAGGAGGACGCCATCGTCATTGAGGCAACTGTCGCCGTAACTGCGACCGTTACCGTGAGGCAGCATGACGCCGTCGGTGGTAGGCAAGGGGCGGTGCCGATCGGTGATATCGATGATCGTCTGCGTGGCGGTCGGATACCGCCCCCATGATTGGCCAACGTTGCTCATCAGATGGACGCAATCACGATGATCGCGGCCACCAGCAGCAAGCCGCGGCTAACGTTGTCCATGACCGCAAACACTACTGGGTCGTCGTGCATGATGCCGCGGTGCGCGATCACCCATGTGCGACTGATCCAATACAGCAGCAAGGGGCATAGCAGCCACAGGTAATGCGGATGCCTATATAGCGACTGACTGGCAGTGCTGTCGATGTAAAGGGCCAACACCAGCACGGAAAGGTACCCGCTGGCACCACCCATCGATTGAATCAGCGACAAATCTTCGACGACGTAGCCACGGCCAGCGGCCTTGATGCTCGACGACTTTTGCGCGGCGAGTAGCTCTGTATAGCGCTTGACCATGGCTAGGCTGAGGAAGATGAACATGGAAAAGGCGAGCAGCCAGAAAGAGGGTCTGGACTGAATGGCCGCGGCGCCAGCGAGAATGCGCGAGGTGTAAAGCAGTGCAAGCACGATCACATCCAGCATGACCATGCGCTTGAATTTCAGTGAATATCCGGTGGTAAGAACGTAATAGCCAAGCAGCATCAGGACGAACGTGGGAGTGAGAAACCACGCCATTGAAAAGCTGGTGACCAGCAACAGCAGTGCAGCTATCGGGCCTTGGTAGAGCGGAATGACGCCTGCGGCAAAGGGTCGGTGTTTTTTCCTGCGATGCTGCCTGTCTGCGGCAAGGTCGAGAAGATCATTCGTGACATAGACACTGGAGGCACAAAGTCCGAAGCAGGCGAAAGCAAGCAACGCCGATAACAACGCATTCGGATCGAGGACACGGTGCGCCGCGAGCAGGGGCAAAAACACCAGGACATTTTTGATCCACTGATGCACGCGCAGGGCTTTGAGCCAATGCTTCACCGATACCGCGCCATGCGTGAATGTGCGTTCGAGCACGGTAACGTTTGCGGCGGCGCTGGACAACCGTGAGCCGGACTCCACGACAATGGCAGCGTTCGCAGACTTCCACACATGCAGATCGATTTTCGCGTTGCCAATATAGTCGAAGCGACGCTCACCGAAGCGTGCCACGAGAACCTTTGCCTTGTTGAGACCGGAAAGATTTCGTTCGCCGTCGCTGGCTATGACGGCGTCAAAGCCGCCGACATGATCGGCGACCAGCGTGGCCAGTTTGGTATCGGCGGCACTGCACAGAACCGTTGTGCGTGAGGACTGCTGTTCACGCACCCATGCCACAACATCACCGTTGTAAGGAAGTGCCGCGGCATTAAGCTCGACCCGCTGCGCAATCTGTTGCTTTAGATACGCCTTGCCACGCAGCAGCCAGATCGGCATGGCAAATGCCATCAGCGGATGTTTCGCCAGGAGCGCCAACGCCGACTCCACAAGCAGGTCGCTGCGAATCAGCGTGCCGTCAAGGTCCACGCAGAGCGGCACAGACACCTGGGTCTGTGTGTTTCGACTTGGAGCCGTATCCAGCGACGTCATTGTTTCCCCTTCTCTACCGCAAAACAGTAGCGCGTCTAGGCTGCGAGTCCCCACGACCCATCGCCGCATTTATCTGCGATTTTATCATGCGGGTGAAAACTGCCATATCCCTGAAAATGCCATGATTCTGGAGTGGGGCGACAGTTCTTAAGGCAATCGATGCGGACTTCATGCCAAAATGAGGGCTTAATTCGTCCATAGGCCGCCCGTCGACGTGTCCGACTACTTAGACGCCCTGGAAGCCGAGAGCATCCATATTTTCCGTGAGGTCGCCGCCAATTTTCAGCGGCCAGTCATGCTGTATTCGATCGGCAAAGATTCTTCTGTCTTGTTGCATCTGTTGCGCAAGGCATTTTATCCGGCCCGAGCGCCCATCCCGCTGCTTCACGTCGATACCACATGGAAGTTTCGCGAGATGATCGAGTTTCGCGACAATGTGGCTAGGGCGGGTGATGTACAGGTGCTGGTCCACATCAATGAGGATGGCGTTCGTCAAGGCATCTCTCCGCTCGTCCATGGTGCGACGGTACACACCGACATCATGAAAACGGTGGCGTTGCGGCAGGCGCTGGATAAGCATGCTTTCGACGCCGCAATCGGCGGCGCGCGTCGCGATGAAGAAAAATCTCGCGCGAAAGAGCGCGTTTTTTCGTTTCGCAATGCACAGCACCGTTGGGACCCCAAACGGCAGCGTCCGGAATTATGGAATCTCTACAACACCAGTATTCATAAGGGAGAGAGCGTGCGTGTCTTTCCGTTGTCGAACTGGACAGAGCTCGATGTATGGCAGTACATCCGGCGCGAAAGTATTCCCGTTGTGCCTTTGTATTTCGCCAAAGAACGTCCAGTGGTGAAGCGTGACGGTGCGCTGATCATGGTGGACGATGATCGCTTTACTCTGCGCGAAGGCGAAAAGATCGAAAAGCGCATGGTGCGTTTCCGCACACTGGGCTGCTATCCCCTGACGGGTGCGGTGGAATCCACTGCGACCACACTCGAGGAGATCATTGACGAAATGATCCAGTCCCGCAGTTCCGAGCGGCAGGGACGTGTGATTGATCAAGATCCCTCCGCATCCATGGAGCGCAAGAAACAGGAAGGCTATTTCTGATGTCGGGCGATCACTCCAAGCGCAGCCTTTTGCGTTTCATTACCTGCGGAAGCGTCGATGACGGCAAGAGCACCTTGCTGGGGCGTCTGCTTTACGACGCTGGCATGCTTCCCGATGATCAGATCGAAGCATTGCGGCGCGAGAGCCGTCTTGAGCACGCCGATAGCGATATCTTGGATTTTTCGCTCCTGACCGACGGTCTGGATGCAGAGCGTCAGCAGGGTATAACGATTGATGTCGCTTATCGCTATTTCCACAGTGCTCGCCGCAACTTCGTTGTTGCCGATTGCCCGGGTCACGAGCAATACACACGCAACATGGCGACCGGAGCGTCGCATGCGGATGTTGCTGTCGTGTTGGTGGATGCGCGCAAGGGACTGTTAACGCAAACGCACCGGCACACCTACATCTGCGCATTGCTGGGGATTCGGCATGTGGTGCTTGCGGTCAACAAGATGGATCTTGTCGATTATCAGCAAGACGTCTACGAGTCTATTCGTAACGCATATGTTGAACTCGCGGAAGCGTTGGGAATCCATGACGTTCACCCGCTTCCAGTGGCTGCGCTGACGGGCGACAACGTTGGATCCTCATCGGCAAATATGTCCTGGTACAAAGGCCCGACTTTGCTGGATGTGCTGGAGACCATCTCCGTTAAACCAGCGCAGGCGGACAAATTCCGCATGCCCGTGCAATGGGTTAATCGCCCGGATCAGACATTTCGCGGATACGCGGGCACGATATGCGGCGGACTGGTCAAAGTCGGCGACTCGATTGTCGTCCAGCCCGGCATGCATCAGGCGCGCGTTGCGCGTATCGTCACGGCCGATGGTGATCTGCCTCATGCCCGAACAGGGCAAGCCATCACGCTGACGCTGGATCGCGAAGTGGATATCAGCCGCGGCGATGTGATTGCCGAGGCTATGCATCCGGCCCCCGAAGCGGACCAATTCGCGGCGCATCTGTTGTGGATGGGCGACGAGGCGTTGCTGCCCAATCGCGGTTACTCGCTGAAGATTGGTACACGTACCGTCAATGCACGCATCACGTCGATCAAGCACAAGATCGACGTCAATACGCAAGCTCAATTGGCCGCGCATCGACTTGAACTCAACGAGGTCGGTTATTGCAATCTCGACCTCGATCATCCCATCGCGTTCGAGGCTTACGCCGATAGTCACACGCTGGGTGGCTTCATTCTGATCGACCGGCAGACCAACGCAACGGTCGCGTGCGGCATGCTCGATTTTGCGCTGCACAGAGCCGCCAATGTGCATTGGCAGCATCTGGATGTCGATAAGCAGACGCGTGCCCGCGGCAAGGGACAGCAGCCCAAATGCCTGTGGTTTACGGGTTTGTCTGGCGCGGGCAAATCAACGATCGCCAACCTTATCGAACGACGTCTCAGTGCGCTCGGCTATCACACCTATTTGCTGGACGGCGACAACCTTCGCCATGGCCTGAATCGCGATCTTGGATTCACGCTAGAGGCACGTGTCGAAAACGTGCGCCGTGTGGCTGAAGTGGCGCATCTGATGGTGGACGCGGGCCTGATTGTGCTGGTGTGCGTCATCTCGCCCTTCCGCAGTGAGCGGGAGTTCGCGCGGGGCCTTTTTATGGATGACGAATTCGTCGAGGTCTTCGTGGATACGCCACTGGAAGAGTGCGAACGGCGCGATCCAAAAGGTTTGTATCGCAAGGCACGTGCAGGCGAGATCAGCAACTTCACCGGAATCGATTCGCCTTATGAGGCTCCCGAACAGCCGGAAGTGCATTTGCTGACCAGCAAGAGCTCGCTTGAATCGATGGTGGAACAATTAGTGGCACAGGTCATCGATCAGGCTGGCACATAAGAGGTTGGGCGTGACCGCGACGAGAGGCGAGCTTATCCTTGGCGGGCGTGATCGCATTTGCCATTCCCCTTGATGGATAACTCCTTGTCAGCATCCACTCCTCCCTTTCTTGTTTTTGGCGCTCCCCAGATCGGGGAGCCGGAAATCGCCGAAGTGGAGGCATGCCTTCGTTCTGGATGGTTGGGCACGGGTCCGCGCGTTGCCCAATTCGAGCGCGATTTTGCGGCGTATCGTGGCGTTAGGGAATTGCAGGTCGCAGCGGTCAATTCGTGCACGGCCGCACTGCACGTAAGCCTGCTGGCAGCGGGGATTGAGCCCGGCTCCGAGGTGATCACGACGCCGCTGACGTTCTGTGCCACCGTCAACGCCATACTGCATGCAGGATTGGTACCGATATTGGCGGACGTCGATCCGGTGACACAGAACATCGATCCGGATGCGGTTGAAGCAGCTATCACGCCGCGTACGAGGGCGATTTTGCCGGTGCATTTCGCCGGTCGCCCGTGCGATATGGATCGCATCATGGCGATTGCGCGTAAAAACAACCTGGTGGTTATCGAAGATTGTGCGCATGCCGTGGAAGCGGAATTTCGTGGCAAGCCATTGGGGACCTTCGGTGACTTCGGTTGCTTCAGCTTTTACGTCACCAAAAACGTCGTGACAGGCGAAGGCGGCATGATCCTCGGCAACAGCGAGGAGCAAATTGCACGAGCCCGTATCTTGGCGCTACACGGCATGAGCAAGGATGCGTGGCATCGTTTTGGCGATAAAGGCTACAAGCACTATCAAGTTGTGGAGTGTGGCTTTAAATACAACATGATGGATATCCAGGCCGCCATTGGATTGCATCAGTTGGCGCGTGTAGATGAAAGCTGGCATCGCCGTCGCGCTATCTGGCAACGCTACGATGAAGCGTTAGCCGATCTGCCGATGGGCTTGCCGGCGCCGCCGCAGTCCGACACTCGCCATGGTTACCATCTGTATACCGTGATGATCGATGAATCGCGTGCAGGCATCTCGCGGGACGATTTTCTCGAAGCGATGAACGCTGCGCGCATTGGCACGGGTGTTCATTACCTTTCGATTCCTGAGCATCCTTATTACCAGCAGCGCTTCGGCTGGCAGTCGGAGCAATGGCCGCATGCGATGAAACTGGGCAGGGAGACGGTAAGTTTGCCGCTCTCGCCAGCGATGTCCGATGACGATGTCGAGCGCGTCATCCATGCGATGCGCACCATCCTGCATGCCTCATGATGCGCGTGCCACCCGCAATAAAAAAGGCGGCCGATGGCCGCCTTTTTTGTGTTTACTTAGAACGTTTTAGCCGATGGCCTGTTCCAGCTCGGGAATGATCTTGAACAAATCACCGACCAGGCCGATGTCGGCCACTTCAAAGATCGGTGCTTCACCGTCCTTGTTGATGGCGACGATGGTGCCTGCATCCTTGATGCCGGTGAGGTGCTGAATAGCGCCGGAAATACCTATGGCCATGTAGAGTTCCGGCGCGATGATCTTGCCGGTCTGGCCAACCTGCATCTCGTTCGGCACGTAGCCAGCATCGACGGCCGCGCGGGATGCCCCCACTGCTGCGCCAATCTTGTCGGCGAACTTGTAGATGATTTCGAAGTTTTCCTTCGATCCCACGCCACGGCCACCGGACACGACCTTGCTCGCGCTTTGCAGGTCTGGTCGATCGCTCTTGCCCTGCTTGAGTTCGACAAAGCGCGTGTGCGTGGGTAGTGCCACGTCGACGTTCAACGCTTCCAACGGCGCATTGTTGGCGCCGCTTGCGGCGGCGGGCCAGGACGCCGTGCGGATGGTCGCGACCACCGCATGCGCTGCATCGGCTTCCACGGTGATGATGGCGTTGCCGGCGTAGATGGGGCGCTTGAAGGTGTGGCTGGCTTCCACGCTCATCACGTCGCTCACCTGCGCAACGCCAAGCAGGGCCGCAACGCGCGGTGCGACATCCTTGCCGAACGTAGTGGAAGGGAAGAATACGTGGCTGTAACCGGCTGCCGCTTTGGCAATCTGCGGCGCGAGCACGGAGGCGAGCGGATGATTGTTTTCCGCGCGGGCAATGGTGAGTACGCGCGTGACGCCGTCGATCTTCGCCGCATCGGCGGCGATGGCGTCCACGTTGTCGCTCAGCACCAGCACGTCGATGGCGTCGGGTTTCACGGCCGCTGCTGCGCTTACAGCGCGTGCAGTGGAGGGGTTCAGCTTGCCGCCCAGATGTTCGGCGATAACCAGAATCTTGCTCATAAGTGTCTCCTGTCTCGTCCGGCGGCTGCTTAGAGCAGACCCTTCTGCTTCAACGCGGCAACCAGCTCGGCGGCGTCCTTCACCATCACGCCCTTGCTGCGCTTGGGCGGAGCGGCGTAGTGGGTGGTCTTGAGGTGGTCGTGCGTATCGACGCCCAGGGAAGCGAATTCGATGCTGTCGATCGGCTTGGACTTGGCCTTCATGATGTCGGGCAGCTTGATGAAGCGCGGTTCGTTGAGGCGCAGATCGGTGGTAATCACGGCCGGTAGATCGGCTTCGATCGTTTCCAGGCCGGCATCGACTTCGCGGGTGACCGTCGCCTTGCCGTTGGCGATGTCGACTTTGCCGGCAAAGGTTGCCTGCGGGCGATCCCACAGTGCGGCCAGCATCTGGCCCGTCTGATTTGCGTCGTCGTCGATGGCCTGCTTGCCAAGGATCACCAGGGCTGGCTGTTCCTTCTCGATGAGCTTCTGGAACACGCGCGCGGCGGTCAGGGGCTGCACGGCATCGGCAGTGACGACATGGATGGCGCGATTGGCGCCCATGGCCAAACCGTTGCGCAGATGCGCGGTGAGATCCGCCGGGCCAATGCCGACAAGGATCACTTCGTCGGCCACACCTTTTTCGCGCAGACGCAGCGCCTCTTCCAGCGCGATATCGTCAAACGGATTGGCGGACAGCTTCACACCATCGGTCACCACGCCGGTGCCATCGGGTTTGACCTGAATGCGGACGTTGTAGTCCACCACGCGCTTGTAGCCGACCAGAATCTTCATCTGCGGTTCCTTCTAACGGGCACCCTTGCGGGTACTGGGGATTGCCATGTAAACGGCCATATTAACCCGATTCGGTCGACCATGCGGGGGCGAATGGTCTAGCCCCGCGGAAGCAGTCACGCAAAAGCTCGGCGGTGCGTGAAACCTCAGACGCTGCGGCGGGCGTAAGGG
>NZ_DATHMR010000092.1:0-6602 GCF_035486915.1 Dyella sp.
CGTCATCCGACGATGGCCTAGTAACGTGGCAATTCATACAGGAAAAACGCAGCGGCGCGACGATTCCGCAACTGGTGAAAGCACCGGCGAGCGACGTCATGCGGAAGATCAACGACGATCTCAAACATCAATTCGCACAGGACATCGATGCTGCACTGTCATCCAAACCCGATGGCGAGGCCTCGTGCAATTACAGCGTTCCGTTCGCCAATGCGCGCATCTTTGTTGTCGACAGTACATGCGAATGGGATACGCCGGGTGCCGCACATCCGAGCAGCAGTTGGGAAACCGTGACATACGATCTGGCCACTGGCAATCCCATCGATTGGACACAATGGCTACGCTTTCCCGATGCATCCGTTGAGCATTTCGACTTCACCACCGGCAAGGATATTGTGTCGCTGGCGCTGCGCCACGAAGTATCCAAGCGCAATGACAACGACTGCACACAGGTGGCTTTCGAAAGCTACAGCTGCGACGGCAACACCTGTTCCAACTACGGTCACGACGGTAACTGGAAAGACGCGATCAGCTTCTCGCCACGCAAAAATGGCTTGTTCGTTGCATTCAACGATTATCCGGAAGTAGCACGCAATTGCCGCGGCGAAGGTTTCACGTTGCCGTGGAATGCGATACACGCGCTGCAAACGAAACCGCACGGGTGGCCGTAACGTCACGCCCGTAGAGCGATCACGCTTCGTAGAGCGCCTTGCGTGGCGCACCCGAGATGGCAGCCGCTAGCTTCGCGGCCTTCGCCGCAGGCAATTCCTGCCGCAATATCGCGAAAACGCGACGACCTTCCGCGAGCTGATCGTCTTCGTGCTCGCCCCGGCCGGCAACGAGGATGACGAACTCGCCGCGCTGCTGATTTGAATCGGACGTCACGCGCTCGAGCAGTTCGGCGAGCGGCTCACCCATCACCGTCTCGAACATCTTGGTAAGTTCGCGCGCTATGACGCCGGGTCTATCGCCACCGAATACGTCGCGCATATCCGTGAGGCTTTCCACCACGCGATGCGACGATTCGTAGAAAATCAGCGTGCGCGCATCGCCCGCAAGTTCCTGCAAGCGGGAACGACGTGCGGCTGATTTGGGCGGCAAAAAGCCTTCAAACACGAACCGATCGCTGGGCAAACCAGCCACCGACAGCGCAGCAATCGCCGCACACGCCCCCGGCACCGGCGCACAGCGAATGCTCGCTTCACGCGCCGCTCGCACAAGCCGAAAACCCGGATCGCTGATCAGCGGCGTGCCGGCATCGGAAATCAACGCGATGGATTCCCCGTCCTGTAAACGCCTGACGATCGCTGCGACCGCTTCACGCTCGTTGTGTTCATGTAACGCCATCAAGGGTGTGGCGATGTTGTGCTGGAGCAGGAGGGGGCGGCTGTGCCGGGTGTCCTCCGCGGCGATGACCGAGACGTTACGTAACGTCTCGATAGCGCGCGCAGAGATGTCGTCGCGATGGCCGATAGGCGTGGCCACGACCCACAGGCAGCCGGTCTGATGTGATGTCATTTTGGGTATCCGTCCGCCACGGCGCGTCAATATGATCGGCTATGATCGCGCAATCGCCACCCCTGTCGATAAGAATCGAGGAATTTTCATGCGCCTGTGTCGGCTTGCAGCATTGGGATTACTGATTTCACTGGTACTGAGCGCTTGCGTACCGTCCCTGGTGCCGCGCTCGCCCGCTGAAATCGCTGCAGCACAGAACGCGGCCGATCTGGCCAACCAGGGGCAGTTCGACCGCGCCGCGCAAGCCTATCTGATGCTTGCCCAGCAAAATTCCGGCCGCGCCGACCACTACAACCTGCTCGCGGCGGAAGCCTATCGTCAGGAAAACGCGCTCGATCGCGCCGCGCCGATTGTCGCTGGCATCCAGCGCAAGGAACTGACCGACGACGAACCCTTGCGCCTGGATCTGCTGCGTGCCGAAATCGCATTGCGCCAAAACGATCCGGCCAGTGCATTGCAGCTGACGATGCAACCCAATGTCAGTGTGCCGCCGAACCTGCGTCCTCGTCTGCTGACGCTGCGTGCCGACGCACAAGCGGGCACTAACGATTTGTGGAGCGCTGCAAGCACGCGTATCGAACTCGACAACCAATTGCAGGGCCTCGATCGCACGCAAAACCGCGATGCAGCGATATCGCTGCTCGCTCGACTCGGCGTGACCGCGCTGAAAGCGCGCGCAGCCGCCATGCAGTCCGGCGATCCGATGTTCCCATGGGTGAGCGAGGCACTGGGGCGCCTGGGTGTTACGGTCGCCGCTGCTCAACCAAGCCTGGAACAGCCTGTCGGCACGCTGGTTCCCGGCAGCAATGCGAGCGTGCGCGAGGGTTACAAGATGCCCGCGCAGATTGCGTTGTTGCTGCCAAACAACGATGGCCTGGTTTCGATATCCGCCGCGATTCGCGAAGGTTTCTTCGCGGCGTATTTCCAATCGTCCGATACGCATGCGCCGCGCGCGTCGGTTCGCGTGTACGACAGCGGCGGCAATGCGGCTAGCGCGATCAAGGCGTATGAACAGGCGGTGGCGGATGGCGCACAACTGGTCGTCGGACCACTGACGCGCCCGGAAGTGCTGGGCGTGCTCAGTCAGGCGTCGCTGCCTGTTCCGGTACTCGCGCTCAATCGGTCGGATAATAAAAATGTCCCCGCCGGCAATGCCAGTCAATTTGCGTTGCTGCCGGAAGACGAAGGCGCGCAGGTCGCCGATCACATGATCGACCGTGGTATTCACACAGCGTACGTCGTGACGTCGAACGACGATTTCGCAAAGCGTTCCGCAGTCGCCTTTAAAACGGAATGGCAGGCGAAAGGCGGCCAGCTGGCGGGTAACGCGCAAATCGCAACCGGCAACGTCAACTACGGGGATGCGATCAACGGTTTGAATGCCGGCAATGCGGGAAGCGATGCAGGCATCTTCATTAGCATGCGTGTCGATCAGGCGCGTTTGTTGTTGCCGCAGTTGCGTGTCGCACGTATCAATCTGCCCGTCTTTGCCACGTCGCATATTTACGGCGGCAGCGATAACGCGATTGCAGACCGCGATCTGGAAGGCGTGGAATTTTGCGATGCGCCGTGGTTGTTCGACGCGCAAACGGGCCTACCCAGTTACCAAGACGTCGCAGCGCAATTGCCTGCCGCGCGCGGCGCCACGGCACAACTGTTTGCGTTCGGCATGGATGCATGGAATCTGGTGCCGTATCTGGACTGGCTGCGCAATCATCCGGGCAGTTATCTGCCCGGCGCCTCGGGCCAGCTCGCTGGCGATACGTTCGGCCACGTGAATCGCGTGCTGACATGGTTGAAGTTCCAAGATGGCGTAGCGCGTCCTATGAATGGCACGTTGCAAATGGATAACGCGCCGGGCGGTCCCGCACCTGCGGGCAGCACGCCTGCGCCGCCCGCTGCACCACCGGCACAACCCGCACAACCTGCAAACGGCTGATGCGCGCGGCAGGTGCCGCGTTCGAGGAGCGCGCGTGCAAGGAACTGGAACGGGCCGGCCTCAACGTACTGGCCCGCAACTACACCACTCGCTACGGCGAGCTTGATCTGGTGATGCGCCACGGCGACGTCGTGGTGTTCGTCGAAGTGCGTCATCGACTGCGTGCGGCCCACGGCGATGCACTTGCCTCCATCACCGCGACGAAGCAGGCGCGCCTGGTTCAAACGGCGCAGCTCTGGCTCGCCGCACATCCGAAGCATGCGCATCGTGCCTGCCGCTTCGATGTCGTCAGTTACGACGGGCCGGCAGACAACGCAACGATGAATTGGCTGCAAGGCGCTTTTGACGCTTCCTGACGCACGAAGAACGCCATGGTGGGATACTTCCATCCATGAAACTGCCCGATTCCCTGCTCGATACGCTGCATGCCGTTTTCGGCAAAGAGGGTTGCTCCACGAATGAAGCGGAGCGGCTGGCCTATGCCTACGACAACTCGCGCCGCAACGCGCTGCCCGACGCGGTGGTATTTGCGCAGGAGCATCCGCAGATAGAAAGCCTGGTTCGTGTTTGCCGCGAGCACCGGGTACCCGTCATTGCCCGCGGGCGCGGCACAAACACGACGGGCGCCACCGTTCCCGTAGACGGCGGTGTAGTGGTGAGCTTCGAACGGATGAACCGTATCGTGCAGATCGATCCGGATAACCGCTACGCGATTGTCGAACCGGGCGTATTGAACGGCGATCTTCAAAACGCGCTCGCACCACACGGGTTTTTCTGGCCGCCTGATCCCACATCATCGCCATGGTGCAGCATCGGCGGAAACCTCGCGTGCAATTCCGCAGGCCCGCGCACGGTCAAATACGGCAGTCCGCGCGAAAACACACTCGGCCTGCGCGCTGTCGCAGGTACGGGAGAAGGCTTTCGTTGCGGTACGTATACAAGCAAAGGCGCGACCGGCTATGACCTTACGCGCCTACTGATCGGCTCGGAAGGCACGCTGGCGTTGATCACGGAAGCCACGCTCAAACTCACGCCCAAGCCAACCGGTTTGCGCACGTTGCGCGCAACCTATCGCGATGTAAGCAGCGCGGCGTACGCCGTGGCGCGCATCATGGCGCAACCGGTGACGCCCTGCGCACTGGAATTTATCGATGACGTGGCGCTCAAGCTCGCTCGCGATCATGGCGGCGATAGCGTGCCAGTCGCTGGTGCAATGCTGATGATTGAAGTCGACGGCGAGCCGGAAACCTTGCCATCGGCCGTCGAGGCCGTTTCTCGCGCTGCGCGCGGCGACGGACTGGAAGAACTGCGCGTCGCGCAAACGGCTGAGGAAACGCAGGCGTTATGGTCGGCGCGCAAAGCGCTGTCGCCCGCGCAACGCACGATATCGCCGAACAAGATCAACGAAGACGTCGTCGTGCCGGTCAGTCGCTTACCTGAACTGGTCGACGGTATTCGCCAATTGTCGAAGCGGCACGATGTGTTGATCGTGACGTTCGGTCACGCCGGCAACGGCAATCTTCACGTCAATCTGCTTCCTCGCGACGAGGCAGAGCGCGAGCGTGCGCATGCATGCCTCGCCGAGGTGTTCGCGTTGGTGATTTCACTGCAGGGCACGTTATCCGGCGAGCACGGCATTGGCCTGGTAAAGCGCGAATTCATGCCGCTCGCCTTGCAACCCAGCACGCTGAGCTTGATGCACAACGTGAAAGCTGCATTCGATCCCGATGGCATCTTGAACCCCGGCAAGCTGTTGCCGTGAGTCGTCGCGATTCGCTGGCACCGTTGCTCGCGGAGATTCGTGCGTGCCGCCTGTGCGCGGCGTACTTGACCGACGGACCACGCCCTGTCGTGCAGGCATCGATGTCGTCACGTTTGTTGATCGTAGGCCAGGCACCCGGACGCAAGGTGCATGCGAGCGGCATTCCGTTCGACGATGTCAGCGGCGATCGTTTGCGCGCGTGGCTCGCTGTCGATCGCACGACGTTCTACGACGCCGAACGTATCGCCATTGTAGGCATGGGCTTGTGTTTTCCAGGCAGCAGTCGAGGCGCCGATTTACCGCCTCGACCCGAGTGCGCGCCGATGTGGCACCCGCGTCTGCTGCCGCGACTGAAGCACGTGCAACTGACGCTCGCCATCGGCCAATACGCGCAAGTCGGCATGCTCGGCGAACGTCGTGGGCAATCGCTCACCGACACCGTGCAAGCCTGGCGCACGCATCTTGCCCATGGCGTGCTGCCACTTCCGCACCCCAGTCCGCGCAATCAGGCGTGGCTCAAGCGCAATCCTTGGTTCGAGCAGGAACTGCTGCCCGTCTTGCGTCGTCAGGTCGCTCAGGTGCTGCGCTGAGAAAAGATCAGGTGCAGGCCGAAGAGCATGAACACCGCACCGGCGCAGCCATCGATCCAGCGTCGAATGCGCAGATAGCCCCGACGCATCACCGGCAACGCAAAGCACACTGCCACAAAGGAAAACCACAGCAGCGTTTCGACCACCACCATCGTCCACAAGCCCCATCGCGCCCCTGAGCTGACGCCTGCACCGACGAATCCCGAGAAGATGCTGGCGAAATAGATCACCGCCTTGGGATTGGCGAGATTGGTAAACAATCCGCGCGTCAGAGAACGCCACGCGCCTGACGTGGTCTGCACCGCCTGCGATTCGGCCGCACCGTTAACCGGCTTGGCAAACCCGGCGCGCAACATCTGCACGCCCATCCAGCACAGATAAAGTCCACCGCCGATGGCGATCAAACGCTGCAGCCAGATCAGCTTCTGCAACAGCAATTGCAAACCGAGCAGCGCCAGCGCGGCCCACACCGCCACGCCCAACGCGATGCCAACCACGCCAGCCATCGCCTCGTAGCGAGAACGGCTGATCGCGGTCTGCGAGACGAAAAAGAAATCCGGCCCTGGGATCGCCAAGGCGATGATCTGGATGATCGCGATCGTGATGAACAGGCTCATGGGGGCACTCCAGGGATGAGCCGACATTGTAGCGGCAGACCCGTCATGGGGTATGTCACGCCGCGCTGAACCTTGCCCGCCGGGGCACGCTTCCTCTACGCTGCCAGCGCTTTGTGGCCCAGGGATTTTTCCCGGCCTTTTTCGGGGGAAAGACCATGCGGGAGATGTGCCCATGA
>NZ_DATHMR010000093.1:0-5961 GCF_035486915.1 Dyella sp.
TGGTTGAACGGGTTCGACGAAGCGTATTTCCTGCATTGCGAAGATCTCGATCTATGCCGGCGCGCACGCGATGCGGGCTGGCGGGTGTTGCTCGCAGGCGACGTGCACGTGCTGCACGGCAAAGGTGGTTCGAGTCGCCATCGCCCGGTATTTGTCAGCTATCACAAGCATCGCGGTATGTGGCGCTGGTTTCGGAAATTCGATCCCGCTGCGCAACGGCCGTTGATTGCCGGCACCGTATGGCTGGGTTTATGGTCGCACTTCCTGCTGCAGATCCCTGGCCAGCTGTTTCGGATGGCCAAACGATGATCCCCGAATCGCGGATACACACGCTGGCAACCATCGGCTTGCTGGCGATGACGGCGGTATGGGGCTCGACCTTCGTCCTAATCAAAGGTGTCGTCGATCGTTGGCCGGTTGCCGATTTTCTGGCTGTGCGTTTTATCGTCGCTGCGGTTGCGATGTTTCTTGTGTTTCATCGCCATGTCGCGCGATTGAGCCGGCAGAAATTGTGGTGCGGTGTTGTGCTTGGCATGCTTTACGGTGTCGGCCAATTGCTGCAGACATGGGGTCTCTCGCTTATTTCGCCCAGCGTCAGCGGTTTTGTCACCGGCATGTACGTGGTCTTTACACCGATACTTGCCACACTCGTATTTCGTCAGCGCATGCCGGCCATCATCTGGCTGGCGGTCGGATTGGCAACGCTGGGATTGGCGCTGCTTTCTCTGAATGGCTTTTCGGTCGATAAGGGCGTTTGGCTTACGCTTATCGCCGCGCTGTTGTACGGCTTGCACATCGTGCTGCTCGGGCGCTGGTCGCGTGCCGAGGAAGCTTTTGGTCTGTCGGCGGTGCAGATGGCCGTCATTGCGATCGTCTGCATGCTCGCCACCGTGAGTCACGGCGGCCCTGCGCTTGCGCCTGATCGCAGCGCATGGATCGCTGTGCTTTACATGGCCCTGGTTGCCGGGGCAGGTGCCATGCTGATGCAAACCTGGGCGCAAGCCCATTTGCCCGCCACGCGCGCAGCCATCGTCATGACAACCGAGCCCGTATTTGCTGCGTTATTCGCGGTGTTGCTAGGTAGCGATGTACTGACGTGGCGCATGGTTGGCGGCGGCGCATTGGTGCTTGCCGCAATGTATCTGGTCGAATTGATGCCACGTCGTAGAGCGGCAGGCGATTTGCCTGCCGAAGCCGTCCATCACGAAGTGTGACGGTTAACCTTCTTGCGTGCGCGTTGATTTGGATGCGCTGTCATTCGAACGTCGCGCATGCGGTTGCGAGGCGAGGCGAATCAGGTACAGCACGATGACGACGTTGGCGATCAGTGCGGCGAGCTTCAGCCACGTGAAGCGATGGAACACTTCATAGATTTCCACCGGAATCAGCGAACCGGTGGCGATCACCGTGAACCACTCCGCCCAGTGCTTGCGCAACCACAGTCCTGTGCCTTCGGTGGCAAAGATAGCTGCATAAACCAACGCAACGATGCCGATGGCGACGAACTTGGTGGGACCCAAATTTTCGAGCATTTCGACCAACTGCCAGCGCAGTCCGTTCGTATCCGTCAGCGACAGATGTTCGAGGATATCGATCAGGTGATCGAATGTTTTTTCGCGATGCAGCCCAAACGCCATGAAGGCCAGGATGATCAGTCCGATGGTCTTGATCCCCTTGTAAATCGCGATCACCCGCAGCCCGACGCTATGTTGCTGTTCGATGTCGGTGCTGGGCTTGGTAAGGCGGTGTTCGCTGGGGGACATAGGGACCGGTCACGGGCTTGCGTGAAGAGAGTCTAACGGTGGGAGATACGAGCAGGCCATGTCTTAATGAGGACATGGCCCGGATTTTCCAAGATTTAGGCGTAGCGCAGCGTTCAGCAACAGCGGCCGCCCGTGCCTTTGTAACGCGCCGTTTGCCGCTCGCGGAAGAACTCGGCATACGTCGGGATCTTCCGATCCGGGTGGTGGGTGCGCAGATGCGCGACGTAGACGTCGTAGTCAGGCACGCCGCAGCTCAATCGTGCGGTCTGCACCAGGCGATGCCACAGTTTGGAAAGGGTCATGTTCATGACGCCTGACTCACGACACTGGACAGTGCGATACGCGGTGCCTCATGCGCGGTGGGCACGCTGCTGCGCCACGCTTTGATCATGGCGTAGACGCTGAAAGCGCCCATGGTCAGCACCAGCAACATGAACAGACCGGTGAGCGTGGCATCCACGCGGTTGTTGGTGATGATCTGTTGCATTTGTGCGACGTTCTTCGCAGGAGCCAGCAACTGCCCCGCTTGCAACGCTTGGGTGTAGTTCTGCGCGGCAACAGTGAAACTGATCGAGCCGCTGATTTTTTCCCAACCCGCGGTCAATGTGCATACGACCAGCCAAATAGCGGGAATACCCGGCACCAGGACATAACGCTGGCGTTTCAGCTTCACAGTCACAACCGTCGCCAGCATCAAGGCGATCGCTGCGAGCATCTGATTGGCGATGCCGAAGAGTGGCCAAAGTGTGTTGATGCCACCCAATGGATCGACGGCACCCTGATAAAGAAAATAACCCCACAATCCCACGCAAACCGACGTCGCCAGCACGTTGCCGAGCCACGATTCCGTGCTTTTGAGCGGCTCGTAAACCAGACCTGCGATTTCCTGGATCATGAAACGTCCGACGCGCGTACCCGCATCCACCGTCGTAAGAATGAACAGTGCTTCGAACAAGATGGCGTAGTGATACCAAAACGCCATCATGCGCTCGCCCGGAAGAATGCTGTGCAGCAATTGCGCCATACCCACGGCAAGCGTGGGCGCGCCGCCGGCGCGGCTAAGAATGCTTGTCTCGCCGATATCGTGCGCGGTGCGTGTCAGCTCATCCGGTGTGACGACGAAACCCCACTGACTGATCACCGCGGCAGCGTGTTCGGGCGTGGTGCCGATCAATGCCGACGGTGCGTTCATCGAGAAATAAACACCCGGATGCAACGATGACGCGGCGATCAACGCCATGATGGCGACGAACGCCTCCATCAGCATGCCACCGTAACCCACCATGCGCGCTTCGCCTTCGTTGGAAAGCAGCTTTGGTGTGGTGCCCGATGCGATGATCGAATGCCAGCCCGACACCGAGCCACAGGCAATGGTGATGAACAGGAACGGGAATAACTGCCCCTGGAAGACGGGGCCGGTGCCGTCGATAAAACGCGAGACGGCCGGCATCTGCAACTGCGGTGCCGCGAAGAAGATGGCGATCGCCAGCAGCAGGATCGTGCCGATCTTCAGGAACGTGGACAGATAGTCGCGCGGCGCCAGCAACAACCACACAGGAAGCACCGACGCGAAGAATCCATAAGCAATCAGCAGCCACGCCAGCGCCTTCGCATCGAAATCGAAGAACGAGGCCAGTTCGGGTGTCGCAGCAACGTGCGCGCCGTAAGCAATCGAGCCGAGCAATAGCACCAAACCGATGATCGACACTTCCAGAATGCGCCCCGGGCGGAACCAGCGCAGGTAAACGCCCATCAGCAGCGCAATCGGAATCGTGCAGGCGACGGAGAACGTGCCCCACGGGCTGTGCGTGAGCGCCTTCACCACGACGAGCGCCAACACCGCGAGCACAATCATCATCAGGGCAAGCAGACCGAACATGGCGACGACACCTGCCAGCGGCCCTAGCTCTTCGCGCAGCATGTGCCCCAGCGAGCGTGCATCGCGGCGAACCGACAAACCCAGCACCATGAAATCCTGCACGGCTCCTGCGAACACGACGCCGAACAGAATCCACAGCGTACCAGGCAGGTAACCCATCTGCGCAGCCAGCACCGGGCCGACGAGCGGGCCCGCGCCTGCAATGGCCGCAAAATGATGACCAAACACCACCCACTTGTCGGTGGGCACGTAATCCAGTCCGTCGTTGCGCAGCACTGAAGGTGGCGCGCGGCCAGGGTCCATGCGCAATACGTAGTTTTCGATAAAGCGCCCGTAAAAGCGGTAGCCGATCAGAAACACGGCGATGGATGCGGCGACGATCCATATGGCGTTGACCGGCTCGCCGCGTCGCAGGGCCACAACGGCAAGGCAGCAGGCGCCAATCATGGCGATGACAGCCCAGACGATTTTGCTGCCCATGCCGATTGGCTTCGTTGCAACAGTTTCCATGGCAGATCTCCGGGTCAGATAAGCCTGTTCGATGCCGCGTTGAACGCGCTGGGCTATAGAAGCCGCCGACGGGGCTACGGGCAGGGCCCTAGGTTCGTCCTGTCGGCGCCAAGGGTCAATACCGCAGGGCAGCATGCGCCGGATCGACTCGCACGACGTTGATGGCCGCCTGTTTTTTAAGACGACGCACAGCTTTCGAACGCCCGTTGTCCGTATACTGAAAAGACGGCGTGGAAGGCTTGCTTTCGCGCCATGTCGTCCACAGTAACGTTCTAAGCATCTTTCGTGAGGTTGGCATGATTCGCGAGATCCTTAAGATGGGCGATCCGCGTTTGCTGCGTGTCGCACCGCCTGTGCCCAAGGACATGATCGCCAGCGCGCAACTCGATGAGTTGATCGCCGATATGTTCGAAACCATGCACGATGCGGGCGGCGTGGGTCTGGCTGCGCCTCAGATCGGCGTCGATCTGCAGCTGGTTATTTTCGGTTTCAACAGCTCCGAGCGTTATCCCGACGCACCGCCTGTCCCGCAAACGATTCTGCTCAACCCCGTCATTACGCCGCTGTCGCAGGACATGGAAGAAGGCTGGGAAGGCTGTCTTTCCGTGCCTGGTTTACGCGGCGCGGTCAATCGCTATTCGCTGATTCGCTATCAGGGTGTCGACCCCAAAGGTCAACCGATCGATCGCACTGCGGAAGGATTTCATGCGCGTGTCGTGCAGCACGAATGCGATCATCTGATCGGAAGGCTCTATCCCTCGCGTATTACCGACTTCACCAAATTCGGTTTTACGGAAGTGCTTTTCCCGGACATGGATCCTTCGTTGGACGAATAACGCGTCATGCACTCACGGCCAGAGATGCGGGCCGTGAGTGCCATCGTCAAACCGGCTGCGGATGGAGCAGGAACCAACCCAGGCAAAATGCGCCGGCGATCACGCAATACGTGCCGAATGTGGCAAGCCGTCCCCGGCCTTCGAAATAACGCATCAGGAAGCGCAGGCTCAGCCATGCGGCCATCGCGGTGAGCACGCCGCCGAGCAATGCATCCGTCAGCTGTTGCGGTGCGTGGAAGAGCTTGGGTACCTCGAGCAGTCCAGCGGCAAGAATGATGGGCGTGCCGAGCAGAAAGGAAAATTCGGCGGCTTTTTCCTTGTCGAGTCCCGTCGCGGAGCCCGCAATCATGGTCAGGCCACTGCGTGAGAACCCCGGAATCAAAGCGCCGATCTGCGCAAGGCCAACCAGGAACGCCTGACGATACGTGAGTTTTTCCGGCGGCTTGTGCGCACGGGTGCGCTGCAGGCGATCGCCAAACCACAGCAGCACGCCATTGGCGATCAGCGCCATGGCGACAATGCGCAGGTCCTTGAACACCAGTTCCAGCCGCTTTTCCAGCACGATGCCGACCAGACCCGCGGGAATCGTGCCGATGATCAAGGCCCACATCATGTGGCCGTCATCGTTCGCACGTCCGCTCAGCGATGCGACAAATCCCCGTACCAGCGCCACCCAGCGTTGACGGAAATATCCCAGCAGTGCGAATGCGGTACCCAGATGCAGGGCGACCAGGAAAGGAATGAGCTGCGGTGCATGCTTGTCGATATGCATGCCGAACAACGCTGGGACAAGCAAGGTGTGGCCCAGGCTTGAGACCGGGAAGAGTTCCGTAACGCCTTGCAGCACGCTAAGAAAAATCAGAAACCACAAACTCACGCGGGATTCCTTCTGAGATCGGTTTCCCCAATTATGTCAGCGCACATCGCTTGCGTGGCGGGGAAAGTGCGGTCAAATATGGCGATTTCGGGGCAA
>NZ_DATHMR010000094.1:0-11517 GCF_035486915.1 Dyella sp.
ATCGCGAAGACGAAGGCACCGTGGTTGGCGCGATGATCAGCGGCAGTCACGTGCACGTCGAACAGGCATCCAGCGTGGGTGGCGTGAAGGCCGTTCCGGCCGTTCGCGCGCTCGCCAAGAAACTCAAAGTCGATATCGCGCGCGTCAAACCGTCGGGCGCCGACGGCGTGGTCACCTTGCAGGACGTGAAGAACGCGGCTGCAAACGGCTCCGCAGCACTCGGTGCGGCGCCTGCGCGGGCAGTGTCCTCTTCCGCCGGTCGTCATCTCGCTCCCGAGTTGCCGCAGCCGGAGCCGGCGCGCACGGCGACCTCGCTCGCTGGCAAGCCGGTGCGTACCGCGCCGCCGAGCGTGCAAGCAAGCGGTCAGCCGGAACAGCTGAAGGGTGTCCGTCGCAACATGGCGCGCGTAATGGCCGACGCACATGCCAACGTGGTTCCCACCACGCTGGTAGATGATGCAGATCTGCACGCGTGGATCGGCAAGCAAGACATCACCGCTCGCCTGATTCGCTCCATCGTCGCTGCGTGCAAGGCTGTGCCTGCGCTCAACGCATGGTTCGACGGCAAGAACCTTACCCGCACGTTGCATCCGCACGTGGACATCGGCATCGCCGTGGACACGGAAGACGGCTTGTTCGTGCCCGCACTGCGCAATGCCGACGTGCTGGATAGTGCAGGCATCCGCGCTGGTATCAAGCGTCTTCGCACGCAGGTGGAAGATCGCACGATTCCGTCGTCGGAACTGAGCGGCTACACGATCAGCCTTTCGAACTTCGGCATGTTCGCCGGTCGCTACGCGACACCCGTGGTTGTGCCGCCCTGCGTGGCCATCATCGGTGCAGGCAAGCTGAGTCACGACGTGGTGGCTGTGATGGGCGGCATCGAAGTACATCGCCGCATGCCGATCAGCGTGACGTTCGACCATCGCGCTGCAACGGGTGGCGAAGCTGCTCGCTTCCTGAAGGCGCTGCTGGACGATCTGTCGCTGCCGAACTGATTGCCGGTAAACGCTCAAAGAAAAAGCGCCCTGAAGGGCGCTTTTTCTATTTATAACGATGCGCAATTTACCTCGGCATCGTCGTGGCCCTATTCCTGCATGCGCGTCTGCTTCCGGAAGATCCCGCTACTGCGGGGCACCGTCACGCATCATTCGATCGCAAATGCCGTGTTACGTTGCCTCAGCTCCCGGCAAGCGCATGGTTATCGCCAGTCCACCGCCTTCTGCGTTTTGGGCAATCACTTCGCCGCCGTGTACGTGCACAACACGATGCACGATCGCCAGCCCCAAGCCATGCCCATTAGCATGCATCGCATTCGTGCCGCGGAAAAAGGGGCGAAATAGTAGTCCGAGTTCTTCCGATGGAACGCCAGGACCGTGATCGCGAATGCGCACGACAGCATTCTGCTGATCTTGCTCGACATCCACGTCAACACGACCGTAATCGGGACTGAATTTGATCGCGTTGGCAATGATGTTGTCCAGCGCACGCTCCAGCAAAATGCCGCTGCCCCACACAAATACCGGACCGGTGCTGTGGATCTGCAAATCGATGCCGCGCGCTTCGGCTTCTACGTGCGCGGCATCCATGCGCTCTTTCACGAGTTCGGCGATATCGAAGGAATCGCGCTCCATGCCCGGCAGGCCGCCTTCAAGCCGTGAGAGCGCCAGCATTTCGGCGGTCATGCGATCCATGCGGGCAATCTCCCGCTCCGCATGCTTGAAGTGTGCAGCTGCCTCTTCTGGTGTGGCGCTGTGTTGTGCAAGATCGAGGATCAGATGCAGGCGTGCCAGCGGCGACCGCAGTTCATGCGACAGATCCTGCAACACGCCACGATCATGCGCGACCAGCACTTCGATACGCTCGGCCATGCCATTGAAGTCGCTCGCCAACTGACCCAGCTCGTCATGCGCGCTACTCCACCGTTTGTCGACGCGCGTGGCGAACTCTCCGGCGGCCATCTTTCGCGTCGCTGTGCGCATGGCTTCGACCGGACGCGAGACACTGCGTGCCACCCACCAGCCGATTGCGCCAACTAGCAACAATGAAAGCGCCAGCTGCGAACCCAGCAGGATTTTCTCGCGCATATGACGCGAAATACGTGCACGCGAGCTACTGACTCCGACGAGTTGCCGCGTGTGGCCGTCCTTGCCGGTCACGTTTTGTAAGCCGATGTAAAAACCCGGAAAGGGATTCAAGGCGAGGTTCTGACCTTCGGCGAGCCATTGCGGCAGTGAATCGCGCACGCTGGGTGGCAAGCGCATCTCGCGCAGCGGCTGCCCGTTTTCATACAGCGTGGCGTCGATGCCCTCCGCCCGCTGTTGCTGTGCCCACGTCGTCAGACCATCGGTGCCACCCGTGTCATACGCCCCTTCTGCCGACTGCGCGATGGTTGCCCAATCGATGTCCTGCTCCGACGAAAACGCGATGAAGCTGCTGGTCACCCAACTGCTGAGCGCAAACACAAGCAGATTGGCAATGCAGAAGTAGATCAGCAATCGCCAGAACAACGGACTTCGGAAGGGACTCTTGAAGGAGCTCATACCTACGTTCCAGCGTTGGTCAACAGCACATAGCCGGCACCGCGAATCGAATCGATGCGCGGCGCGTTTGGTGAAGCCTCGGTCAGTTTGTGGCGCAGGCGACTCACGTGTACATCGATGCTGCGATCGAAACGCTCCAGTTCGCGGCCAAGTGCTACGCGCGTCAACGATGTCTTGTCGATCACTTCGCCCGCGCGTTGCAC
Organism: Dyella sp.; assembly: GCF_035486915.1. Classification (GTDB taxonomy): domain Bacteria; phylum Pseudomonadota; class Gammaproteobacteria; order Xanthomonadales; family Rhodanobacteraceae; genus Dyella_B. Next base: position 2,747 of record NZ_DATHMR010000094.1, read on the forward strand.
CAGCATCAACAGCAATGAGAATTCCGCCCCGGTGAGATTGAGTTCTTGATCGCCGGCATAAGCACGCCGCTCGGCGGGCATCAAGCGCAGCACACCTGCTGTGAGCACGCCCGCGCCTTCCGCCGAATGGCGCCGCAGCTGCGCACGCACGCGTGCAAGCAACTCGCGCGGGAGGCACGGTTTGGACAGATAGTCGTCCGCGCCCAGCTCAAGACCGACCACGCGATCGACTGGCTCGCCGCGACCGGAAAGCATGATGACGGGCAGACGATGCTGCGCACGCAGGTCGCGCAGGGTGTCCAGGCCACTGCGGCCCGGGAGCATGACATCGAGGATCAACAGATCCGGGCGCAGGGCTGGATCGCGCAGTTGCGTCAGGACAGCTTCGCCGTCGTGGACCACTTCCACTTGCAGGCCTTCCCGGCGCAGATATTCAGAAAGCAGCGCGCACAGCTCGCGGTCGTCATCGCCAATCAGTATTCGGGACATGGTTTCGTCGTGGGGAAGCCAAGAGGGTACCGGTGCCTACTATCGCATTACCTATCGCGATTGGCTGCCCGGTTAGGCCTTGTAAAACGCGGACTTGGACGACTCGCATGCATGAGTGGCGAGGACTTTACCCTTCTTTACCACGCCGCAAAGATCTTATACGCGCCCCTGTATTCAAATAATCACCAACAACAACCCCCACGCAGGAGCTTCACTATGCGCAAGACAATGACTCTGTCGATCATCCTGGCTGCGGCTATCGGCTGTTCCGCGCTGGCCTTTGCTCAGGGTGGTCCTGGTCCTGGTTTCGGCGGCCACGGCGGCCACCACGGTTTCCACGACGGCGGCCTTCCCCTCCGCGGCGTGACCCTCACGGATGCACAGAAAGCGTCGATCAAGCAGATCAAGCAGTCGGAATTCTCCAGCCTTAAGTCGCAGTTCCAGGCCGTCCACCAGCAGCGCCAGGCGTTCGAAGCCTTGTCGCCGAGCTCGTCGGGCTATCAGGCTGCCGCTGCAAGCCTCGCTCAGGCTGAAGGTCAGCTCACCACTGCCCGCATCACCGCAGAAGCTGCCGCCGACGCCCAGATCTACAACAGCGTGCTGACCGGCACCCAGCAGACGCAGGTTGCCACCAACAAGGCTAACTTCCAGGCCCGTCAGGCTGAATGGCAGCAGTTCAAAGCCGAGCATGCGACCCCGTCGACCTCGAGCTCTGCCCAGTAATAATTTCGATTAATAAAAACGAAGTGTCTCGGTTAGTCGGATCTTAGCGGACGTTCTAACCTCAACTTAAGCGATCGCCGCTGCATCGGCGATCGCTTTTTTGTTTCTGCATCCGGCGTTAGGCAACCTTCGGGAAATCAACCACGGTGTCGTTGACGCGATTGAACATGTTGGTGAAGAGAATTGCGCTAATGGCATACAACGCTTCGACGATCTGACGATCGCTGTAACCCGCCTGTTTAACGGCATCCACTACGTCTGCGGGAACGGTGCCGGATGTCTTCACCACGCTCACGGCGAACTTCACCAGCGCATCGATCTTGGCATCGGCACTGAATGCGCCGTTTCGCAGCTCATGCATCTGCTCGGCGGTGAATCCGGCGAGCTTGCCCGTGAAGCTGTGTGCGGCCACACAGTAATCACAGCCGGATGCCTCACTAATCGCAAGATTGATCGCATCCTGCTCGCGCGCATTCAACTGCGCTTGCTTCAGCACGGCGCCCGCTTGCAGCACCTGGCCCAACACGGCCGGCGCGTTGCTGCCGAGCGTGGCATAGGCATTGGGCACCTTGCCGACGGCACGCTTGATGGCGCTGAACAATTGCTCGGTTTCGCCGGTGGCTTCGTTGATGTTGATGGTATGAAGGCGGTTCATGAGATTTCTCCATTGGGGGATTGAGTTGGCGGTCGTAGCGACTCGCATCGCTGCATCCGTGGAGTTATCTTAGGCACCACCCGTGCATCAATCTGCACAGAAACGTTCATTTTGTTGCCCATTCGTCTCAAGCGACCCATGGATAGCCTCAGCCATCTCGTCCGAACGCTTTCGGTTTCTGGCAGGGTCGACCTTCACTGCCTGCTGGCCGGCATCTGGATCGCCGACCAGCCAAAGGCGGCACCGGGTCACGTGCCCTATCACGTGATCTTTTCGGGAAAGGTGCGCGTGCGTATCGGGTCCAGCGCACAGGAATTCGAGGCGGGCGACATCCTCATCTTTCCGCACGGTGCGGGTCACGTGCTGGAGAGCGTCGCTCTGGACGCGGACAACACTCCGTCGAACGATAGCGTGCAGCAGTATTTCAACGGTGTCGTCACCGAGATAACCCATCATGGCGATGGCCCGACGCTCGAAATGTTGTGCGGAGAATTCGTACTTGGAGAAGCAGGCATATGGCTGCTGCGCGCACTGCCCGATGTATTGCCCATACGTGCCAAAGAACGCCCATCCATCCTGTCGCTGATCGGCATGATGCGCGACGAGAGTGTGGAACCCAAACCGGGTAGCGCCGCGGTCGTCAACGAACTTTCCACCGCGCTGTTCACGTTGTTGATGCGTCGCGTGATGACCGAGAAATACGTCAACGGCAGTGTGCTTGCGTTGCTCGCCGATGCGCGCATCAGTCGTGCCGTCGATGCCGTATTACAGAACCCCGCGCAAGCGTGGACGGTCGATGCACTCGCCAAACAGGCGCACCTCTCGCGCGCAACGTTCGCGCGACGCTTTACGCAATGCAGTGGCATGGCTCCCCTGGAATGGGTCACGCAGGTCCGCATGGAATTGGCGGCGCGTTTGTTAACGCATGAGGGAATGGCTGCCAATCACGTTGCCGAACGATGCGGCTATGCGTCAGAAGCCGCTTTCGGGCGAGTGTTCAAAAAACATTATCAAGTCGGCCCGGGCGCTTATCGCCGCAGCATGCTGAACAAGAACAAGCCTGACCATTCATACGCGTGATTGTCACGTATTTGTCTTGTGCAGTCCTTAGCTTCCATCAGGCTGACCACCTAAGGGGCATGCCATGCAGACGGAAGTCGCTGTAGCTACAGCCGCGTCACCAACGAGCCAAGGTTCGGGGCGCATATTCGGTATCATTTTTGCCTTGGTATTGTTGGTGGGCGCCGTCTACGCAGGCGTTCACCTGATCGAAGATCTCTCCATCGTCCGCACACATTCCTCCGGGCCTTTCATCCTGTTGGGCATTGCGCTGCTGATTGCGCTGGGTTTTGAATTCGTCAACGGTTTCCACGACACGGCCAACGCCGTGGCAACGGTGATCTATACCAATTCATTGCCTGCCAATCTCGCAGTGATTTGGTCGGGCGTTTTCAACTTTCTTGGTGTGCTCTTCTCAACCGGCGCAGTGGCATTCACCATCGTATCGCTGCTTCCTGTCGAGCTGATCTTGCAGGTGGGTAGTGGCGCAGGTTTCGCGATGGTTTTCGCGTTGCTGATTGCAGCGATCATCTGGAATCTCGGCACGTGGTATTTCGGGCTGCCGAATTCCTCGTCACACACATTGATCGGCTCGATCATTGGTGTGGGCCTGGCAAATCAATTCACGTCGCTTAAGACAGGCACGAGCGGCGTGGACTGGAATCAGGCGATTGGCGTGCTCAAGGGCTTAATCTTTTCACCGATCGCAGGCTTCATCCTCGCTGGCTTGCTCATGTTCTTGCTGAAGGGACTGGTGAAGATTCCTGCGCTCTATAAAGCACCCGAAGGCAAGAAGCCGCCGCCGTGGCCGATTCGCGGATTGCTCGTTCTCACCTGCACGGGTGTGAGCTTCGCGCATGGCTCCAATGACGGTCAGAAAGGCATGGGTTTGATCATGCTGATTCTGATTGGCACCGTTCCAACCGCGTACGCATTGAACAATGCCGTATCCGGGGGAGAAGTGAAGAGTTTTCATCAAGTGTCGGTGGAAGCTCAGCAAGTACTGGCGAGCCTTGATCACGGAGTTCAGGTCAACGGCGATCCTCGCACGATCGTCACCACGGCTATCCAGCAGCGCAAGTTATTGCCGGATACGATCCCTGCTATGTCTGCATTGATTGCGGAGATCGATAGTCAGATCGGCAATCGTCAGTCGCTGCGCAACGTTCCACAGGAGCAGATGGGCAACGTACGTAACGATATCTATCTTGCCGACGCGGCGATTCCTTACGTCCTTGCCTCACCCGGCGTGACCTCCGAGCAGCACGATGTACTGACCACATGGCACGCCCAGGGCGTGAAGGCGACGCAATTCATCCCGTTGTGGGTCAAAGTTGCTGTCGCACTCGCGTTAGGTCTCGGCACAATGGTCGGCTGGAAGCGTATCGTGACAACGGTGGGCGAAAAGATCGGCAAGGAGCACCTTACCTATGCGCAAGGCGCATCAGCCGAACTGGTTGCGATGGGATTGATCATGGCTGCCGACGCGTATCACTTGCCCGTCAGCACCACGCATGTGCTGACATCGGGCGTAGCAGGCACGATGGCTGCGAATGGCTCAGGCCTGCAGTGGGCCACCGTACGCAATCTGTTGATGGCATGGGTGCTGACGCTGCCTGCATCCATTCTTCTTGCCGGCACGCTGTTCATTATTCTGAAGCACGTCTTCTAAGCTTTCCGTCCATGCAAAAACGAAAAGAGCGCGGCATTCACTGCTGCGCTCTTTTTGCATGAGGCTCATGGATTCGATCATCTGAAACGACTTGCCGGAGTTGGTCGTCCTTGACCGTGCCACTTCCTGAGATGACCGTGGGCAACGCTTAGTGCTTGTGATGCTTTGCTGCGTGTTTCTTAGCAGCATGTTCGGCGTGCTCGATCGCGTGCAGTTTGTGGCCATGCGCGAGGTGCGCATGATGACTTGCCGTTTCGTGGTCGCCGGTTTCGGCGTGCTTCGCCGCTTCGCGATGATGCTTGGCTGCCTCGTCCAGATGCTTTGCAGCTTCGTGGTGATGATGATGAATCTCGTGCTCGCTCATGCAAATCTCCTCGATAGCTATGCACCCGGCACAGATATCCGGGCTTTGCTAGCTAATCAGAAGACAGTGTCACGCTTGTGACGTCACGCGATGCCGTTGTTCCAAAGCGTTACAAAATAATGCGCCGTAGCGATATAACGGCCAACATTTGCCGAACAACCCCTTCGCACGATCAACACGTGCCTGAACAAACGCAACGCCTCATGACATTTTGCAACATTGTTTTTACATGCGAACTGTTGCCATGGTCTCGTGAAGTGAAACGGACGGGCATGCTTGCGCGTCAGATTGCTTCGCAGATGAATGATTCATATGCCCAAGGAGATTGCCATGCGTAACCTGTCCATTCTGCGCAAAACACTTATCGCTGGTGCCGTGATGATGGCCGTCGCAGCTGTGCCGCTGACTCAGGCGATGGCGCAGGACACGTCCAGCTCATCCGCCATGCAATCCTCAAGCGCCACGCCACAATCGCAGAGCTCAGCACCATCGTCCAGTAACGAAACCGTCCCCGGCAAGGTGGACGACTCTTGGATCACGACCAAAGTGAAATCGAAACTGGCTGCGGCCAAAGGCGTGAAGTCGTCGGATATTTCCGTCAATACAACGGATGGTGCGGTGACGCTGACCGGCACCGTGGCCTCTGCGAAGCAGCGAACCCGCGTTGAGCATCTCGCCAAACAGGTGAAAGGTGTGAAGAGCGTGGATGGCACTGGCTTGAGCGTAAGCGCAGGCAGCAGCAGTTCTATGCCTGCCTCATCTAGCAGCACAAGCGGTCACTAATGCGTGCTAAGCAGTAGTTGATGTTGCGAAGGCTCGATATCGTAAAACCACCGGGCGTGTAGATTTCTCGCCGCACCCGGTGGTTTTTTTATGTCTGCGAGCATGGACTGAAAATCCAATGAGTCCTGACTAGTGCGTGTTGCCTGCGTGAATGGATGCTTGGCGATACAGATATGCCTATATCGTTAAGTCAAAAGCCTTTACGAAGCTTCTTTTTCCTGCGCAGCGAGCATATCGAGTGCCTCACGCAAGTAGCTGAGTGCTTCATCGCGAGCAGACTCGTCGACGTAATCAGGCGTGCTGGCTACGGGTTCACCATCGAGCTCCAACACCAATGACCGCGGCAAAACATGCAACGTTGCGGCGGTGCCACCCAGCGTTTTCATCTGCTTTTGCACGGCACCGGCTGCCTTGGGATCCTTGAAGGATTTAGACAGCAACAGCTCGTCGCCCTCCGATGAGAACAGCCGGAAACGGAAGCTGCCATCGGTGTCGCGGAAACTCGCAAAACGCGGCGACTTGATCGATTTGTTCGGCAACCTCGCGGAGCCTGCATGCATCGTCACGGACGACATCGCACGCAGCCCGATCGCATCGCGAAGCTCGGCGAGTTTCGGTGCGGCAATCGCTCGTGCCTTGCGCGCGCCTTCGCGCAAAATTTCTTCGATGGCCGCCGGACGCGCGATGAGGCTTTCATAGCGTTCACGCATTGGCGCCACATCGGCCTCGATGCGCTCGTACAACACCTGCTTGGCTTCGCCCCAGCCGATACCTTCTTCCAGCGCCCGGCGGAACGCTGCGCTTTCCGCGTCGCTGGCAAAGGCGTGAAAGATGGTGAAGAGCGAGGAGCTATCGGGATCTTTCGGCTCACCCGGTGTGCGCGAGTCGGTGACGATGCGCATGACCGTCTCGCGTAAGTGCTTTGCACCGCCTGCGAACAAAGGAATAGTGTTGTCGTAGCTCTTGGACATCTTGCGACCATCCAGACCCGGCAACGTAGCGACTTGCTCTTCGATCACCGCTTCAGGCAATACGAAGAACTCGCGGCCGTAAATATGATTGAAGCGCTGACCGATATCGCGCGCCATTTCAATATGCTGAATCTGATCGCGACCGACGGGCACCTGCTTCGCATCGAACGCCAAGATGTCCGCCGCCATCAGCACCGGATACATGTACAAACCGGCGGTAATACCCGCATCGGGGTCTTCACCGGTTTCGGTGTTTTTGTCGACCGCAGCCTTGTACGCATGCGCGCGATTCAAAAGACCTTTTGCGGTGACGCAAGTGAGCAACCACGTGAGTTCCGGAATTTCCGGAATGTCCGACTGCTTGTAGAAGGTGACCTTGTTCGGATCGAGTCCCGCCGCCAGCCACGTAGCAGCGATTTCCAGACGCGATCGTTCAATGCGCGCCGGGTCGTCGCTTTTAATCAGCGCGTGATAGTCGGCCATGAAGAAGAACGCATCGACATCGGCGCGGCGGCTCGCGGCAATGGCCGGGCGAACGGCGCCGACGTAGTTGCCAAGATGCGGCGTGCCGGTGGTGGTGATGCCGGTTAGGACACGTGTTTGCATGTGGCGACAGTTAATTCATCGAACGAGTGAACATTTTCGCACAGCAACGTGCGGGCTGATTTGAGGCAGTGTACGGGGAAATGCAAAAAACGCGACCCATGTGCAGTCCGATTAATCAGGGTCACGCATCAACGTGGACTTGCCGAACAACGATTCGACCAGTTCTACAGCGAGTTTCGCCGTCTGATTGCGTTTGTCGTAAGCCGGATTGAGCTCGACGATATCCACTGAACCCAGACGACCCGTGTCGGCAATCATCTCCATGCACAGCTGAGCTTCGCGATAGGTCGGTCCGCCACGCACAGTCGTTCCGACACCGGGTGCAATGGAGGGGTCGAGGAAATCCACATCGAAGCTCACATGCAGATGCGTGTCGGCGTCCATACCATCCAGTGCTTCTTCCATCGTGCGCTTCATGCCCACTTCGTCGATATGGCGCATGTCGTAGATATCCATCTTCGCTTCGCGCACAAGACGCTTCTCGCCTTCGTCGACCGAACGGATGCCAATCTGACGAAAGACATCCGGCGTCACCACGGGCACTTTATCGCCGATTTCCACCAGCTCGCGCGGCCCATTGCCGCACAGGCAGGCGACCGGCATGCCGTGGATGTTGCCCGATGGCGTAACTTGCGACGTGTTGAAATCCGCATGCGCGTCCAGCCACAACACACGTAGCTTGCGACCCTGTTCGCGACAGTGGCGCGCGACAGCGCTGATCGAACCAATCGCCAGACAGTGATCGCCACCCAGCATGACCGGCAGGCGACCGGCTTGCAGCTCGTGATGAATCGCCCCGTGCACCGCGGTATTCCAGGCGATGACTTCAGGCAGGTGACGGTAGCCGTGCTCCGGCGGCTGCCAGGGGTTCATCGGGCCATGCAGGTTGCCGCGATCGACGACCTCCAGCCCGCGACGGCGCAATTTCTCGGCCAACTGGGCAACGCGTAAGGCTTCGGGCCCCATGGAGGCCCCTCGATGTCCCGCGCCGATGTCGGTAGGGGCGCCAACCAGTGCAATCACCTGCTTACTCATACTGCTTTTCTCGTGGTGTTTCGCGCAGATAGACAAGTGTACCGGGTCGGAAGGTGGCGGCCCATTGGGCCGTCCGATACCCCATGGATTTGAGCCCTGAGGCATCTGCTATAAAGGGCTTACAGGGAAAGGCGGCGCCCACTCGCGCCGCACAGGGGGACAATATGACTTGCGCAGTATGTGGGGCGGCGACCTCAGGGCAGTCGACGATTTGCAGTTCCTGCGACCAGGTTGTCGGTCGCGGCCGGTTTGCCGGCACAGCTGACCATTATCCATCGGCATCGCGGCGTCCTGAGGATGTCTCATCAGGCATGGCCATCGTCTGGTTCGTCGTTCTACTTGCCATAACGCTGGGTAGCGCTTTCGTCATCGTTGGACGACCCACCGATGCGTTTACGAGTGGCGAACTCTTCG
>NZ_DATHMR010000095.1:0-6540 GCF_035486915.1 Dyella sp.
CGGCACTCGTAAACAGAATCTTCAGGCGCAGGGAAATTGGGGTCCGCAAATGCACCGACCGCAACCAACACGATAGTGTCATTACCTTCCTCCGTGTGGAATACATTGCTACCACAAATCGGGCAAAACCTGAATCGAAACGTAGCTCCCTCATCACCCGTACGGACAAATTCCGTAGCGATGCCAGAAACCTCGTAGGGGGCAGCATAAGCGGCAAGCGTGGCGAAAACGCTCCCCGTTCGTTGCTGGCAAGCAAGACAGTGACAAACACCGCCACCCAGAGACTCGCCTTGAACTTCAATGCTGAGTTGCCCGCAAAAGCAGGCCGCAGTTTTGGTCGACATGAAAACCTCGAAGAAATGCTCGCTTTATTTCTTAAAGTTCAACCATCGCTCCTGAAGCAATGACTTGCTTATTGCTTGCATCGCGTATTTATACGACAAGCCTACCTTGGAAAAAATTACACCCTCAAAGATGAGGGTGTAATGGCTCACTTTTGGATTGCAAATTGCCGCATCAGATCATCGGCAATTTCAGGCCCTGCTCTTTCGCACACGTTGCCGCAACCTCATAACCGGCATCCGCATGGCGCATCACACCCGTACCGGGATCGTTCCACAGCACGCGCGCGATACGCTTGTCGGCAGCGGCGGTGCCATCGCACACGACGACCACGCCGCTGTGCTGGCTGTACCCCATACCTACGCCACCCCCATGATGCAGGCTGACCCACGTTGCGCCACCGGCAACGTTGAGCATGGCGTTGAGCAGCGGCCAGTCGGACACGGCATCGCTGCCATCTTTCATGGCTTCGGTTTCGCGGTTGGGGCTGGCTACGGAGCCTGAATCGAGGTGATCGCGTCCAATCACGATCGGCGCTTTGAGTTCACCGTTGCGTACCATTTCATTGAATGCCAGGCCGAGTTTGTGGCGCTGCCCCAAACCCACCCAGCAGATGCGCGCCGGCAAGCCCTGGAAGCTGATGCGTTGCTCGGCCATGTCGAGCCAGTTGTGCAGGTGCTTGTCGTCGGGAATCAGCTCCTTCACTTTGGCGTCGGTCTTCATAATGTCTTCCGGGTCGCCCGACAACGCCACCCAGCGGAACGGACCTACGCCACGGCAAAACAACGGGCGCACGAAGGCAGGAACGAAACCAGGGAAATCGAATGCGTTGACGCAACCCTCGTCTTTCGCCATCTGCCGAATGTTATTGCCGTAATCGAACGTGGGAATACCTTGCGCATGGAACGCAAGCATGGCTTCCACGTGCTTCTTCATGGATTTTTTGGCCGCGTCGCGCGTGCCGTTCGGATCGCTCTTGCGGCGCTCGAACCACTGCTCGACCGTCCAGCCCTGCGGCAGATAACCGTTGACCGGATCGTGCGCGCTGGTTTGATCCGTCACCGCGTCGGGTTTCACGCCGCGACGCACAAGCTCCGGAAGCACGTCGGCCGCGTTGCCCAGCAACGCGATGGACTTGGCTTCACCGGACTTGGTGTATTTCTCGATGCGCGCGAGCGCATCGTCGAGATCGGTCGCTTGCTCGTCGACATAACGCGTCTTCAGACGGAAATCGATGCGGCTCTGCTGACATTCGATGTTGAGGCTGCTCGCGCCGGCAAGCGATGCGGCAAGCGGTTGCGCACCGCCCATGCCACCCAGCCCTGCCGTGAGAATCCACTTGCCCTTGAGGCTGCCGTTGTAGTGCTGGCGACCCATCTCCACAAAGGTTTCGTAGGTGCCCTGCACGATGCCTTGCGAGCCGATGTAGATCCACGACCCGGCCGTCATCTGGCCGTACATCATCAGGCCTTTCTTATCGAGCTCGTTGAAGTGTTCCCAGTTGGCCCATGCCGGCACGAGATTGGAGTTGGCAATCAGTACGCGTGGTGCGTCGGGGTGCGTGGGAAATACACCAACGGGTTTGCCCGATTGCACCAGCAGCGTTTCGTCGTCGTTGAGATCGCGTAGCGCGCGCAGGATGGCATCGAAGCACTCCCAGTTGCGCGCAGCGCGGCCGATGCCGCCGTACACCACCAACTCGGCTGGATTTTCGGCCACGGCCGGGTCCAAGTTGTTCTGGAGCATGCGGTACGGGGCCTCGGTGAGCCAGCTCTTGCAGGTCAGTTCCGAGCCGCGTGGCGCGTGGATGGTGCGGGTGGTGTCGATGCGGGTGGGGGCGTTCATGACGGTCTCCGGTAAGGCAGACCACGAGTATAAGGCGAGCAGCCTCCCCTCGCCTTAAGGCCGCGTTTGTCGCCCTTCTAGCGGGATGCCGTCGGCGTCCCACTTCCCATGTTGGGTTTGGCACCAGGCGTCAGCATGCGTTTCAGACGTGCCAACGTACCCCGTTGACGTGGGTCATTGCCAAAATGAGCAATAGCATCGTTCACCGTTTCGGCCAAACCATCGCGCGGTTGCTGCTGTTCGATAGTCGCCCGAAATACCCAACCTTCCGGATCATCGGGAATGTCCTGCATGAGCTGACCGGCAACATTCCATCCTTTGTCCCATTGATGCGTCTGATTGACGTACATCGACGCAAGTTGCTCAAGTGACCAACGATCGGCGGGTTTGAGCGTCAGCATTGTGCCAAGGTCTTTTTCTGCGTTCGCGTAATCGTGTTGAAGAAGATAGATGTACGCGCGCTGTTGATAGTCGTCGTAATTATGCGAATCGACGGCCAGCAACTGATTAATTTGCCTTAATGCCACCTCGGTCATCCCAGCATCGGCGAGCGCCCCTACCCGTTGGAATCGTGCATCCGTCATCTCCGGAGCGAAGCGCAACGCTTCGGAAAGATAGACCACCGCTATCGAAGGCATGTTTTGTTGCCAACTAGTACGACCCGCTGCCGCAAGCACGGTACTGGACGCCAACTCGTCCAACACATAGGGGAATTCGTAGGGAAGCGCCGGCAAGCCGCAATCACAATTGCCAACGTTGGCCTCGTAGACCAAAGCACTGTTCTTCACCATCGCCAGCAAGGGGTTCATCGCCGTGTGCGTGACAGCGTCCGCGCTTATGCGATGCAGAACCGTCAATGACCCGCCCCATTGCGGCATACCGAGCCACAGCAGCTGCCTATAGATGAGCCAGCTACCGGGATCTTGGCGCAGCCCTTGCTGCGCCGCGTTCATGGCGTACTCGTTACCCAGCTCCAGGCCACCCGCATGAATCATCGCCGCATATACGGGCGTTATACGCGGTTCGATGGAGATCGCCTTTTGAAGATCAGTATCGGCTCGCTGCAGTAGCCTCTCCATGGCATCCACTTTGTCTTGCGATGTCCGATTTATGTAATCACTGCCGCGCGCGTCATGCGCCATAGCCACATAGGCATAACCGCTAGCCGCATACGCGAAAGCGCTGTTTGGAGAATCACGTTTCCACGCATCCAGAATGGGGCGGATATCAAGTGACCCATTGTCAAAATCGTTAGCGAAAATATGTTCGAGTCGACCATACGCATAGGGTGGTGTGTACTGCGCGTTGAGTGCATCGGCCATGACGCGGTCAAGTTCCGCCGATTTTCCCTGTTCAATAAATGATCTGACTTGATCGAACGTAACGACCGGCGTCAGGCGGTATTGGCAATACGACACGACCGCCGCATGCGTCCAATGGCTACCTGGCGGATCGGGGTATGCCAAACAGCGCTGCATCGGATCGCTGATGGTTTCCGCTTTAGTAGCCTCCGCAACAAAGGCTTTCAATTCCGCGTCGGAAAAGATATGAACGCTGGATCGCGGGAAGTCCCTGGCCGCCTGCACCACCAACGGTTCGGGTTGAGCAGGCGACAGGTGTCTGGCGCTTACCGACGAAAAGTCCCGAAACGAATACAGTGCTGCTAAGCACAAAACGCCTAAGCATACCAATAGCCACTTCACACGTTTTGTCACGATCGCCCCCTATCCCTGATCGATCCATATTAAACGCTTTCCGCATACCAGATGCGATGGCCACGGAAGGGTATGTAACCGCTCTTGTGTCCCCGGCGAAAGTGATTTTTATGTCCTGGAAACACATTCCTTTGCGACTCGTAGCACAATGGTCTGGCAGGGCATGAAGAATCTACCGACGAGGATTTGTTCTCATGCAAACCGTACCCTCTTCTTCGAGCGCACCACTCAGTCGTATTAGCGTTGCGCTACGCGGCGTTTTTATTGCTGTAGTGTTATTGCTCGTCTTACTTGCCTTCGGATACGTCGGCGGCTGGCTGGCACCGCACCGGCTCACCGCGCAACGCATGGTGAATCAGCTCCAAGCGAATGCAGGTGTGTTTCCCGGTTATCGGCGCAACCATGCCAAAGGTGTTTGTGTCACCGGCTATTTCGACAGCAACGGTCAAGCGCAACCGTATTCCGTCGCAGGGATATTTGCATCGGGACGCACACCGGTTGTTGGGCGTTTTGCGGTTCCGGTTGGCAACCCTTATGCGCCCGACAGCAGCGCGCCCATTCGCAGCATGGCGATGCGCTTTGCGTTGGCGAATGGCCAGCAGTGGCGCACGGGCATGAACAGCATGCCGGTGTTTCCCGTTTCCACTCCGCAAGCGTTCTACGAACTGCTGCAAGCGCAGCAGCCGGACCCTGCAACAGGCAAACCGGATCCGGCGAAGCTAAAGGCATTCTTCGGCGCGCATCCGGAAACGTCCGCGTTTCTTACATGGGTGAAGACGGCCAAGCCTTCAGCGAGCTACGTAACTGACAGTTATTGGAGCCTGAACGCGTTTGAATTTGTCGATGCCAATGGCGAAAAGCATGCAGTGCGTTGGCGCATGGTGCCAGAAGCGACTGACGCAGCCGTTGGCGGCAGCGATCCGGACTATCTGGATGCCGATCTCGCACAACGACTCGCCAAAGGCCCGCAACGCTGGCATCTGATGGTGACACTCGCCAATCCCGGCGATCCGACCAACGATGCGACGAAAGAATGGCCTTCGGACCGTCGCGATATCGATGCAGGCACACTGGTACTGACAGGCACGGAGCCGCAGGAAAGCGGCCCTTGCCGCGATATCAATTACGATCCGCTGGTGCTGCCCGACGGTATCGAAGCATCGGACGATCCCTTGCTGCCTGCCCGCTCCGCTGCGTATGCCACATCGTATCTGCGCCGTACCAGCGAAGAGGCCCATCTGCCGGGCACAGCTCAAACGCAAACAAAACCGGAGGCCAAGTGATGAAAACGACCTCCACACAATTTGTGCTTGCCGCGCGCGTGTTGCATTGGCTGATCGCCTTGCTGATTCTGACGATGCTGTTTATCGGCGTGGGAATGGTGGCGTCGGTTTCGGAGCGGCATGCATGGCTAATCAGCATCCATAAACCGCTGGGCATTACGATTCTAATTCTTGCGATAATTCGGCTCATTGTTCGTTTGCGTAACCCGCCACCGCCGCTGCCTGCCGATCTGCCAGCGATCCAAAAGCTCGCGGCGCATGCATCGCACTGGTTGCTGTATGCACTGATGCTCGTGATCCCACTGGTGGGTTGGGCCATGCTTTCAGCAGGCGGCTATCCCGTCATGCTGGGCCATTCGCTGCGCTTGCCGCCGATTTTCCCCGTGAGCCCCGTCGCGTTTGCGATTCTGCGGCACACCCACGCGTGGCTCGCGATGCTGTTGTTCCTCACGTTTCTTGCTCACCTCGGTGCCGCGCTTTATCACGGATTGATCCGTCGTGATGGCGTGCTGTGGAGCATGATCGGCAACCGCCCGAGGTAGCCGGAGACAACGCCGAAATCGGCATGGGCATCGATGTCCGAAAACGGCGAGTTTTGGGGTGTTAGGGGTGCTAGCCTGAGCACATGTCCGAGGCAGCCCCCACCCCCATGCTCGATCAGCAGGCGTGCGAACGGGCCCGTTTGAGCCGCGATGCACGCTTTGACGGCCTGTTCTTCATCGCCGTTCGCAGCACTGGCATCTATTGCCGCCCCGTTTGCCCTGCACCGACGGCGAAATCTGAAAACATCCACTTTTTCGCCACCGCCGCGGCGGCCGAAGCAGCCGGTTTTCGCCCGTGTTTGCGTTGTCGGCCGGAACTCGCTCCAGGCAATGATGCGTGGCAGCGTGGCGATCATGTTGTCACGCGTGCGTTGAAGCTTATTGAAGGCGGCCTGCTGCAGGATCATCCCATCGATGAGCTTGCGCGACGCGTGGGCGTCGGTGCGCGGCAGCTGCGGCGTTTGTTTGTGGAGCGCCTGGGCGCGCCGCCGATCGATGTCCATACAACGCGCCGCTTGCTGTTCGCCAAGCAATTGCTGACGGAAACGCGCATGCCGGTGACCGATGTGGCGCTGGCATCGGGTTTCGGCAGCTTACGGCGTTTCAACGCGGCATTCGCGCAAGCCAATCGCATTGCTCCACGCGATTTGCGGCGCCATCCGAATGCGGGTAGCGATGATGGCCTGAGTCTGCGGCTCAACTATCGACCACCCTACGATTTCCCTTCCATGCTTACGTTTTTGCGTGGCCGTGCGTTGCCCGGTATCGAAGTGGTCGATGATGAAAGTTACTCCCGCGTTTTCGGCCCTGCCG
>NZ_DATHMR010000096.1:0-7042 GCF_035486915.1 Dyella sp.
CTCCGGCTATCCCGACTGCCGCCCTGCGTTCATCGAATCCTTTGAAAAACTCGCCAACGTAGCAACGAAGGCGGGCGTGGAAGGTGCCGGTATCCGCATCCATGCGCCCTTGATGGCCATGAGCAAGGCCGATATCGCCCGCGAAGGCCAGCGCCTGGGCGTGGATTTTACCGAGACCGTCAGCTGCTATCAGGCCGACGCCCAAGGCCGCGCCTGCGGCCATTGCGATGCCTGCCGGCTGCGTGCGCAGGGTTTTCGCGAGGCCGGGCTTCCCGATCCAACGCGGTACGCCTGATTTGCTTGTGCCATCGGCACCTAGACCTTAAAATAGTGGGCTAGCTATTTTTCAAGTAGCAGGTTCACCCGCTTTCGGGCCGTTAGCTCAGTCGGTAGAGCAGTAGACTTTTAATCTATTGGTCGACAGTTCGAATCTGTCACGGCCCACCAATTTGAAACCCGCATGGCTTAAGGCTTTGCGGGTTTTTTGTTGTCTGCAAATTTAGACGTAAACGCCCGAATCAATACGCCAGTGCCAGTGACAATTTGCGTTTGTAAGATGCCTGCGAATGTCGATCTGATGTGATCTAAAGCATTAGGAGGGAACTATGGCGAGGTGGAACGACCTTCGCTTTCAGCGTCCAAATTCGCGCAGAATTCGACGCTAGCGTTTTCAAATCGTAGTGTCCGTTTGAGATCGAAAGGGGGCGTTCAACGTTTGATATGAGAGGCGTGGCCCGGCTCAGGTCGCCGCGGCTGCGCGCAATGACTTTCGCAGTGAGTCATTCTCTATCGCCGAAATTCTCGGGCATTTCACTGCTCAACTTAAATGCGCTGGCCCGTTCCTCTTCAATGGGGCGAACCTCGTATGTCAAACCGCAAGCCAGGCAAGGATTCTGCGCGGCAAGTGCCGCAGCGTCGTCCAGGCTGCCAGCTAAGAAGAACCAGTAGCCGCCCACAACCTCTTTACCTTCGGCAAAGGGGCCATCAATCACGCCGTCTCTTGATACAACTTTTGCCTCTCTCGCGAGCCGCTGTCCCGTTTTCATCACCCCTTCGCTGACCAGTCGATCGTGCCAGATGTAGAAGTCGTCGATCGCCTTCTGTATTTCCTCCAGCGATCTGTCTTTGTCCCACTGCCCGCGGGAGATGACGAGGTACTCCGATAGCGAGGTCATGTCGATCATGGATTCTCCCAATGGTGCCACTCGTTCGTCTTAGAGGTTCTCAGGGCGTCTATCTGGTTGTTCGAGCCAGCCTAATCGGCCCCGCACTGGAACGACGAACGGGGTTTTCGGGAATCGACATCGCCCCGCGAATTTTTCCGACGGTGGCGGCGCAAGGCACGGGCGTCGATTTCCTAAGGCCGCTTTCGGCCGAACCGTCCCGATTTACGAAGAGAGGAAGCACAGCTGGGTGGTGATGTCCGAGGGTATTGAACATCTGAATTAGGCGATTTTGTAACGTCTGCTTGCGAACCAAGGCCGACACTACGTGTGACGCAATCGATGCGGTGGCCGGTTCTGCACACATGCAGAGGGGTCATATCGTTCGCTAGTTTCTCTCTGGCGTCATCCACGACACGACGTCGGAGCGACAGGAAGAGTGACGTGTCGAAGTTCGCTCGCCGCAGATCGAACGTACGCATAGCGTTTGCATCTGCACGATGAATTATCGCGACGTCCCCTGAGGTTGGTGTCACAAGGACCGTGTTTGATCATTGCACGATACGGCCACAACACCGTTTACGAATTCATCACTTATTCGCGCAAAGAAAAGAATAGGATCGTCCGGCGACTCACGCGTTGCTTTCGATTCGCGGGAGACTCAGGCCATACCCACCGATGTCTTTCGGCAATACGAGGGGTCATATGGATAAGCCAGTTCCTGGTCGGCGCCACTTCCTGATCAGTACCGCTGTCGTGGCGGGCACCAGTCTAGCGGGTGCCATCAGTGCCAACATCCGCGATGGTGAGCTCGGCGCTCCACCGCGCACTTATAAAGGAGGCGTTCCGTGGACCGAAGGTCAGGCGGACTCGCCACCAGGCGTTTCAGGCGATGACTTCAAGTTTTTCACCGCCGCCGAGCGGGCGTTTATCGAGGCTGCAGTCAGCCGTCTAATTCCGAATGATGAGATCGGCCCTGGGGCCGTTGAAGCTAATGTGCCCTTCTTCATAGATAGGCAATTGGCGGGGCCATTCGGTCGCGGCGATCACTATTACTTGGGAGGGCCATGGCCCAAGGGTACGCCTGAGCAGGGTTATCAGAGCCGCTTTTCGCCAGCCCAACTGTATCGCGCGGCGATCACAGCCATCGACAAATACACGCACGCGAACTTCAATGGCGCCGACTTTGCGAAGCTTTCCGATGACGATCGCGACAAGCTGTTGAAGAGCATGGAAAGCGGTTCTCTCCAGCTCGAAGATGGGGTCGACGCCAAGACATTCTTCGCCATGCTGTTGCAGAACACCAAGGAAGGTTATTTCTCCGATCCGATTTACGGTGGCAACAAGGACATGGCGGCGTGGAAAATGATTGGCTTTCCAGGCGCGCATTACGATTACCGCGAATGGGTGACACGCCACGGTGAACCGGTACCCTTTCCACCCGTGAGCTTCAAGGGCCGTCCCGGCTGGAATGGGGAGAGCTGAGTATGGCAACGACGTTGAAGCCAGTTGACGCAGTCATCGTTGGATTTGGCTGGACCGGGGCGATCCTGGCGCAGCAATTGGCAGACGCAGGCCTCGAAGTTCTTGCTCTGGAGCGCGGTCCATGGCGCGACACATCGACGGATTTTGCAACGGGTTTCGCGCAAGATGAGCTGCGCTATATGTGGCGGCATCATCTTTTTCAAAACGTCTCCGACGACACGCTGACCATCCGCAACAACGTCAATCAGACTGCGCTGCCAATGCGGCATCTTGGCTCATTTCTTCTAGGTACTGGCGTTGGTAGCGGTGGCGTGCACTGGAACGGCCAGATATGGCGATTCTTGCCATCGGATTTTCTGACCAAGAGCAACAACGAACAACGCTACGGAAAGAAATCCGTTACCGATTATGATCTCACGGTACAAGATTGGGGTGTGACGTACGAGGAGCTCGAACCGTTCTACAACCAATTCGACGTGCTATGCGGGACCAGCGGCAAGGCAGGCAATCTCAACGGTCAGATTCAACCGGGTGGCAACCCTTTCGAGGGCGCGCGCTCGGCGGAATATCCCACCCCGCCCATGCCGCAAACATATGGGCCGACGTTGTTCGGCAAAGCGGCGGCCGAACTTGGAAGGCATCCGTTCCCTCACCCCACCGGCAATCTGTCGCAACCCTACGTCAATAATCTCGGTGCACAGCTTGGCGCCTGCACGTATTGCGGCTTCTGCGAAAAATTCGGTTGTGGCAATTACTCCAAGGCCAGCCCTCAAACCACCGTCTTGCCCTATGTAATGGCCAAGAGCAATTTCACGTTGCGCACGGAAAGCGAGGTGTTAAAGGTTGAGTTATCTCCCGACCGCAAACATGCTACCGGAGTCAGCTACGTCAATAGCGCAGGGGAAGAATTCTTCCAGCCCGCATCGTTGGTGATTCTGTCCTCCTATATTTTGCAAAATGTGCGGCTGTTGTTGCTCTCGGGCATCGGCACGCCATATGACCCCCAAACTGGTGCGGGAGTAGTAGGAAAAAACTACGCGTATCAGACGATGTCATCGGTGAATGTTTTCTTCGATGACAAGCTGATCAATCCTTTCATCGGCGCCGGTGCACTCGCCACCGTAGTCGACGATTTCAACGGCGACAATTTCGATCACTCGGGACTGGGTTTCATCGGCGGCGCCTACATCGCCGGCATGATTACCGGCGGCCGTCCCATCGAAATGATCTATACGCCGCAAGGTACTCCTGCCTGGGGCTTGGCATGGAAACATGCGGCAGCCAAGAATTATCTGCGCTCCTTTAGCTTGAGTGTGCATGGCTCATGCATGAGCCATCGTGGGAATTATCTCGACCTAGACCCCACGTATCGCGATATTCACGGCCGGCCGATGCTGCGAATGACGTTCGACTTTACGGACAACGAGCACAAGATGTCCGATTACCTGACCGATCGCGCCGCAGAGATCGCCAAGGCGATGAATCCGCGTGAGATCAAGCTCAATCGGCGTATTGGCTCATGGAATGTTGTGCCCTACCAAACCACGCACAACACGGGTGGCGCAATCATGGGTGACAGCCCCGCCAACAGTGTGGTCAACAAATACCTGCAAAGCTGGGACGTGCCCAACGTATTCTCGATGGGGGCCGGTGCCTTCCCGCAGAACGCCGGCTATAACCCCACAGGTACCGTGGCTGCGTTGGCGTATCACTCGGCGCAAGCGATCATTCAACAATATCTTAAAAATCCCGGTCCATTGGTACAGGCGTAAACGCCATGCGCATGCTACTTCGCATCGTAGGAGTGCTGATTGTTCTTAGCCTGGTTGCCGGCGCCTATTTCGCCTGGAGTCTAAGTCACGCTGTCGCGTTGCCCGCCGGACCTGTTACATCGGTGGCGGCTGCGAAGATCTTGCTGGAACCGATCGCCGATGGTCCCAACGCAGCGCAGCTTCGCCAAGGGCAATATTTGGCTCGGTTAGGTGATTGTTTGTCATGTCACCTGCGCGCTGATGGTGAACCGTTCGCGGGAGGCCTGGGATTGAATACGCCCTTTGGCGTGATCTATACCTCCAATATTTCTTCAGACCCTAATCATGGCATCGGCAATTGGACACCCGATCAATTCTATCGCGCCATGCATGACGGCATTGGCGGTCATGGTCAGCATCTGTATCCCGCTTTTCCATATCCATGGTTTCGCAACCTGAGCCGCCAGGACGATGACGCCCTGCTTGCTTATTTGAAGACAACACCTCCCGTCGATTATCAGCCACCTGGCAATGAACTTGTCTTTCCTATGAACGTGCGAGCCGCAGTATCGGTGTGGAATCTACTGCCACTACCTCCACGGCCAGGGACGCAAACACCGCAGGGCGCTACAACCGAATGGAGTCGTGGCGAAGCACTTGTCCTGGGGCCTGGCCATTGCAGTCAATGTCACACTCCACGTAACCATTTCGGCGCGGACAAGCAGGGTGAGGCGTTCCAAGGTGGCGTCCTAGACAACTTTGTATCGCCTGACTTGACGGGCAATCCGCGCACGGGCTTGGGAAGTTGGACCGTCGACGACATTGCCGAGTACTTGCGTACGGGACGAAATACTCGCGCAGCGGCAGGCGGCCCCATGGGCGATGTCGTTACCTATTCGACGTCATTGATGACCGATGAAGATCGACATGCGATTGCCGTATATCTGAAAAGCTTGCCCGCGAGTGCCGCCGCTGACGTGACGGCTCCGGACCCAGCATCCATGAAGCGCGGCGCCGCCGTTTTCTCCGATGCGTGCACGGCTTGTCATCTCGAAAACGCAGTGGGTCAACCGACGCTCTTTCCCCCGCTAGGGAATAATGCAGTCACCCAACAAAACGATCCCACAGGGGTGCTGCATATCATTTTGGCGGGAGTGCGCGTTGGACCATCGCCGACGCGCCCCTCCCCGCTGACTATGCCGAGCTTTGCGTGGAAGCTTACGGACCAGCAAGTTGCGGACGTCAGCACTTATATCCGAAATAGTTGGGGCAATCGGGCCTCTCCGGTGACAGCACAGGACGTGGCAAAACTGCGCAGCAAGTTGCAGTTGGATGAGATTCACCTCACTGACAACTCTGGCGATCACTGACTTTTCGATATCCGCCGCCCCGAATCGGAGCGGCCCGGATAGAAAGTCCGCTTCAAGTTTGCTCAGAACCAAATTCGTGCGCGTAGCGGAGTTGTGGAACTTATCGCCATTCATTTGAAGTCAGTGGAATGACTCCATGGTCGCCATGCTCCAGTTCGACCTATGACATTTTGAGCTGTCGATTAACGAGGAACAACGCATCGCTTACCAACACATAGCGTCTTAAGGGTTTGCCATGAAAACGACTCGAATCATTGCCAGTGCAGCACTGGCCCTCGCAAGCGCACTCGTGCTCCAACCGGCACTGGCACAGCAGCCGGGAGTCCATCGTACCGAGTTGCAGCGGCACGACATCAGCATCCCTGGATGGGAGGTTGTCCACGTGCGCATCGACATCGGCCCAGGAATGACCGTCCCAAATCACAAACATCCCGGTGAAGAGGTCGTCTACGTGCTTGATGGCTCGCTTGAGTATCGTCTCGAAGGCAGCGCTCCGGTTACGCTCAAGGCGGGGGATGTTTTGTTCATCCCGAAAGGAATCGTTCACAACGTGAAGAATGTTGGCAGCGACAATGCTTCCGAACTCTCAGTGTATGTCGTCGAAAAAGGTAAGCCGCTGGTCGAACCGGTTAAGTGATCTGCCGCAATTTTGTTTATCCATTCGGCGCGCACGTGGCCCCTTTATCGAACCGCGGGAAAGGTCGCGTCTTTTTACATTTCTCTGTAAAGAGATGATATTCGAGTGTCTCGCACCCAACTTGAAAGCTTGGAGTTTCACGAAATATCTGACAGAGCTTGCGGTGCAGTGCACTCATGTCCGCCGGCAAAGCAGTGCGAGGAGCCCCGTTTTCGACGACGGACACTTGGCTCAAGACACCGAATTCAACAGCAGGAAATGGAAGACGATGAATGGAGATCTAGTCGCTACAGGCAAATTGCTTAATCATGCCGATGTCGTCTGAAAATCCACGCTGGCTGCCTTCGATAGCCGCTCGGTCCGCTTCGATATGCCGACCGCGAAGCCCTCTGCGGAGGCAGCCACTAAAGCGGCATAAAGTAATGGACTGACGCTCAGGGCAGCCCCATGAAATTCTCATCGATCACTTGATAACCTTTTCGATCGTATATTGCGCCGCTTCTTCAAAGGACTGCGCGATTCGATCGATGTGCTCGCCCAACTCCGGTGGCTCTTGAGTTTCCAGGAAATTCGGGAGCAGCACGGCGATGATGATGGCATCCGCGTATCGCTGTCGGCTTCGCATTTCTCTCGCTA
>NZ_DATHMR010000097.1:0-4084 GCF_035486915.1 Dyella sp.
AGGAAGGATTGCGGACATACGGCAATCCCGCAAGGTCCGATTGGTGCACTATCGATGGCAAATCATCCAGGGAGTGCTCTATGTCCAATCGCCAATTGCGTCTATGGCCGGCCGTTGCTGTCGTCTTGGTAGCCGGTTGCGTCACGGTGCCTTCAAACATCGTGCCTGTCGGCAAAGATACCTATCAGCTGTCGATGACCGGCGTCGGCTTCGCCACCCAGGCGAACACCAATGTCAAAGCCCTTAAGACGGCGGGTGACTATTGCGACAAGCTTGGAAAACACTTGGTCATGCAGCGCAATACCGAATCGGGTGTGTACGGCTGGAGTCCGCGCCAGAGTAATTTGACATTCCTGTGTCTGGATGCGAATGATCCGGATTACACGCATAAGGTTCAGGCAAGTGTGACGGTCAGTAACTAGGGCGACGTACGAGCCTGGCCGATACCGGCATTTCATGGTCGCGGGACAACATTGTGGGACCGGTGGCTTCGCTTCCATGAGGCGCTTCGTTATTGCGTAGGAGGATCATGACTATCTGGGTAAGCAAACTTAAAGATGAGCTACGCGAGCGCGCGCATTATCTGGCGACCACGCAGGGTATCCCTCACTATTCAAGCCTTGGCGATCCGCCGACGATATTGTTTCCCGTTGCTGCGGACGGGAATAGCCACGGCAATTTTCATCCCGATTCCTGGCGGTCGATCTTGGCCAGCGACACTTTGGCGCGCCGACTCGAGAAGGGTCTTGCTCAAGCCGCAACCGCTCTACCGGTCGAACACGCCGGAGCGCGGGAGCTTGACTCCAGCAACAGTTCGGACGCACTTCTCATGAATTGCTTCTGCTTTCCTGGCGCGGTACCTCGGATCATGAAGGGCTTGGGACTTTGGGAATCGGTCGGCTCCACTGCGCTGCCGGAATTTGGGGTCAAGGCGAAACTGCCCAAGACGCAAAATCGCCAAGATGCGACCGAGTTGGACATGAAAATCGGCACACATATTTTCGAAGCGAAGCTTACGGAAAAGGATTTCACCTCAAGCCCAATCGACCATGTTCGTGAATATACAGACTTCGATACTGTATTCGACCGTTCAGCACTGCGAGTCGTCGATTCAGAGCTCAAGGGCTATCAACTAATACGCAATGTCCTGGCCGCCTTTCATTTAAACGCGACGTTGATTGTCTTACTTGATCAGCGGCGGCCAGATCTCTTGCAGGAATGGTGGTCAGTTCACGCGGCTATCAAAGACACCGCCGTGAGGCTGCGGTGCGGGTTTCGAACGTGGCAGCAAGTAGCGGCAGCCAGTCCGCCGGCGCTCGCCGCCTACTTGGCCGGCAAGTATGGGATTTGAGAGAAGCATTGCCGTCAGTACTTGCTTGCGAAGACTTTGGCGGGAAAGCTTGGGTAGCGTAGGGCCACTCCATCGCGTCAGGTAAAGGGCCCTCTTGTCGCCGTTCAATCCTGCGTTTGACTCTGCGCGCCTCGTGTCCTGCAAATGCACTTGCGACGTCGTTTCCTACGGTAGTGCCGCGCTCGATCTGGGTTCTTGCCCACACCCCAAGCTTCAATATGGGTGCCGAGTGCCTTTCCCTCCAGATCCCTTTTCCTCCTTGCCTTCTCGGCCTTTTGCGCCCATGGTTTGAGATTCATTCGCTTCGGTCTGCACCTGAAAGTTGCGATCGGGCCGCGGGCGGGGCAGGATAGGCCCAATGGCGCGGCCGACGAAGAATGCCACTCAGGTCTATAAATCAGTTTGTAGCGCCTGTCGCAATAAAGGTCTTAGAACAGGGAAGTTGATCAAAATAAGTCGCCCATCAAGGGAGCTTTCCCATGAGTAGTACGACTCGCGCTTGGATTCGTGGCACTGGGATGAGCAGCGCGGAGAGATTCGTCGTCTTCGCCTCATCAATCGGCACGGTATTCGAATGGTACGATTTCTATCTCTATGCCGTGCTGGCGCCTTTTTTCGCGTCACTATTCTTTCCGGCCGGAAACGACACTGCCGCGTTGCTTGCGGCTTTCGCTACCTATGCTGCGGGCTTTGTGGTGCGCCCGTTTGGCGCGCTCCTGTTTGGCCGCATCGGCGACCTTGTCGGTCGCAAATATACCTTCCTGGTCACCATCATTGTGATGGGTTCATCCACCTTTCTGGTCGGCTTGCTTCCAACGTACGCAAGAATCGGCTGGTTGTCACCGGTACTGCTCGTTACGCTGCGACTGCTGCAGGGACTTGCCGTGGGCGGAGAGTACGGCGGTGCGGCGACCTATGTGGGTGAGCATGCCCGGTCCGGCGAGCGTGGTTATGCGACAAGTTGGATTCAGACCACGGCGACGGGGGGATTGGCACTCGCCCTGATCATCATCATCGGTTGCCGCCAGCTGATGCCACCCAAGGCGTTTTCGGAGTGGGGCTGGCGGATTCCATTCCTCCTGTCGGTTATCTTGTTGCTGTTTTCGCTGTATATCCGGCTCAAGTTGAGCGAGTCACCCATATTCTTAAAGATGAAAGATGAAGGGAAAGGGTCCAAGTCGCCGCTGATCGACAGTTTCGTTCGCTACCCGAACAACAAATTTGTGCTGCTTGCCACTTTGGGAGCCACCGCCGGAATGGGCGTAGTGTGGTACACGGGCCAGTTCTATGCACTGTTCTTTCTCACTATTACGCTCAAAGTGAACTACTTGCCGGCGTACCTCTTGGTCCTGGTCGCGCTACTCATCGGGATGCCTCTATTCGTTTTCGTCGGTGGTCTGTCCGATCGCATTGGGCGCCTCAAAATCATCCTCGCCGGTTGCTTGATTGCGGCGCTCACCTTCTTTCCACTGTTCGACGGGCTCACGCACTACGCCAACCCGGACCTTGAATCCTTCTCAAAGAGTAAGCCCGTGACAGTGTATGCCAACGCGTCGACCTGCCAGCTGCACATCTTTGTCACTGCTTTCACGCAATTTTCGAGCTGTGACCGTGCGCGCGATTTGGTAACTAATCTTGGCGTGTCGTTCAAGACGGAGAATGTTCCCGCAATGGGCAGCAAGGTCACCCTGAAGATCGGGACGGTGACAATGGAAGGCTTCGATGTCAATAGATGGAACGGGGCTTTTGTCGATGCAGGATATCCCAATCTGGAGCGCGACGGCCAAGGCAAAGTCGCGCCAAAGTCCGCCGATACGTCAAAAATAAACTGGTTCATGACGGAATTGATCTTGCTCGTCATGATGATATACGCAGCGATGGTGTACGGACCGATTGCCGCGTTTCTGGTGGAATTATTTCCCACGAGAATTCGCTATTCATCGATATCGATGCCCTACCACATCGGCGCCGGTGTCTTCGGCGGCATGCTGCCCTTGCTGGCAACGGCTGTCGCGGCTGCCACAGGCAATATCTATGCCGGGCTGTGGTACTCCGTGATTGTTGCCCTCATGACCGTGGTGATCGGGGGAGCCTTCTTACGGGAGACCAAGGACGTGGATATTGTGCTGGGATCCGGGGTTGAAGCAGCTCACCCTGCTAGGTTGTCGCCTGGCTAGTCGAAACGCGGCGACCTTCTCGCCCAACACGTTCTTTTGGAGTGACGGAGAGCGCCTTGTTCTACGAACCCAGTAAGAGGAACCACGGACTTGCGCGCGATCCCTTCAAGGCCATCGTCGCGCCACGTCCTATCGGTTGGATCTCATCGATGAGCGCGAAGGGAGAGATCAACCTCGCCCCGTATTCATTCTTCAATGGCGTCTCGAGCGATCCGCCGATGGTGATGTTCGCTTCCGAGGGTCGAAAGGATTCAATCACTTTTGTCGAGGAAACCAAGGAATTTGTCTGCAACCTAGCCACTTGGAATCTGCGCGAACAAATGAATGCCACTTCGGGACCGTTCGCACGCGGCACCAATGAAATGAAGGAGGCGGGGTTGGTTTCTGCACCATCGATATTGATAAAACCTCCGCGAATAAAAACGTCTCCGTGCGCGCTGGAATGCCGATGGCTGCAAACCGTGCATCTTAGTGACATCCAGGGGGAAAACACCGATCGATACGTCGTCTTCGGGCAGGTCGTCGGCATTCATAGCGATGAAAGTTTTATTAAGGA
>NZ_DATHMR010000098.1:0-14667 GCF_035486915.1 Dyella sp.
CTTTATCTGTCCGGCTCGCGCGAAACCGGCTTTCTGCTGACCCAGTGTGAAGCCGAAGGGTTCCGTCATATCACGTTCTTTCCGGATCGACCGGATGTGTTGGCGCGCTACACCGTTACCTTGCGCGCCGATCGGGAACGGTTTCCCGTGCTCCTTGCGGGCGGCAATCCAGACGGTGCGGGCGAACTTGAGCAGGGACGCCACTGGGCGCGCTTTGACGATCCTCACCCCAAACCGAGCTATCTGTTCGCGCTGGTGGCCGGTCGGCTGAAAAATATTCGTCGCGATTACCTCACCGCTGACGGCCGCAAGGTTGCATTGGTGATGTGGTCCGAGGCGAACGTGATCGATCGCTGCCATTACGCGCTCGACGCACTGGAACGCTGCATGCGTTGGGACGAAAAAACGTACGGCCGTAATTACGACCTCGATGTTTTCCACATCGTCGCCACGCATGATTTCAATATGGGCGCGATGGAAAACAAGGGACTGAACATCTTCAACGCGAAGTACCTGCTTGCCGACCCGGATAGCAGCACGGACGAGGAATATCGCGCCGTGGAAGCGGTCGTCGCGCACGAATACTTTCATAACTGGACCGGCAATCGCGTGACCTGTCGCGACTGGTTCCAGTTGTCGCTGAAGGAAGGCCTGACGGTGTTTCGCGAACAGCAATTTTCGGCCGACATGAACTCACCGTCGCTGAAGCGCATCGAGGACGTGTCACTGCTGCGTCGCGCACAGTTTCCGGAAGATGCCGGCCCGCTCGCGCATCCGGTGCGTCCTGCCGAATATCGCGAAATCAATAATTTCTACACGGCCACGGTTTACGAGAAAGGCTCCGAGTTGGTGCGCATGCTCGCGGGGCGTCTGGGCCACGACGGTTTCCGCCGCGGCATGGATCTTTATTTCGAACGCCATGACGGACAGGCGGCGACCATCGAGGATTTTCTGACCGCGCTTGGCGAAGCGAATAACATCGATTTGATGCCGTATTTGAGTTGGTACGGGCAGGCCGGCACACCGCGATTGCATGCACGCGGCGAATACGACGCGACGCGCAAGGAATACACGCTCACGCTGTCGCAGCAGACGCGTGCCACGCCCAATCAGCCCGAAAAAATGCCGCTTCCCATTCCGGTGAAGCTCTCGCTATTCGATCGCAGCGGCAACGTGTTGCCCTTGCATACCGACGGCCAAGCGCCCGAGACAGAAAAAGTCGTGGTCGTGAGCAAGGCATCGCAGCCTATTGTTTTTCGTCACGTCGACGCGCCACCCGTACCGTCGCTGCTGCGTGGCTTCTCCGCACCGGTTTTGCTGGAATACGG
This sequence comes from Dyella sp., assembly GCF_035486915.1. Lineage (GTDB taxonomy): Bacteria > Pseudomonadota > Gammaproteobacteria > Xanthomonadales > Rhodanobacteraceae > Dyella_B. The sequence continues at coordinate 1,329 of NZ_DATHMR010000098.1, forward strand.
TTACGCGCCCGCGGAACTGGCGTTGCTGCTGATGCACGATCCGGATGGCTTCAATCGCTGGGAGGCCGGTCAGCATCTGGCTTTTCTTGCTTTCGATTCGCTGCATGCGCCGGCAGACAACGATGCATGCGCAGCCTGGTGCGAGGCGCTCGCGTCGCTGTTCCATGGTCGCGCTATCGACGACGCGTTGCTCGCCGATCTGATGACACCGCCCGGTGAAATCGAATTTGCCGATCGCCAAAACGAAGTCGATCCCGCAAAGATTCACGCGCAGCGGCAGGAATTGCAGCGACGGCTGGCCGCGCATATCGGCGCTGAAGCGTTACTTGCGCGCTATCGCACGTTGAATGAAGACGGAGAATTGAAGCTCGACGCCGAAAGTCAGGCCAAGCGCAGACTCAAACGCCGCGTGCTTGAATTGCTTGCGTTGGCCGATGCAGACCAAATGCATGCCTTGGCGGCGAAGCAATACGAATCTGCGACAGGCATGACCGATCGCCTTGCTGCGCTCGGTGTGCTGGTCCGTCAACGCGCATCGCAAGCGGCGAAAGCGCTTGCGCATTTTCGCGAACGCTACGCAGACAATCCGCTTGCGCTGGATAAGTGGTTCACCGTGCAGGCGCAGGTGCCGGGTGACACAGCACTCGCAACCGTGAAAGCACTGGAAGACGATCCGGCGTTCACGTTGAAGAATCCGAATCGCGCGCGCGCATTGTTCGGCACATTCGCGAGCGGCAATCCGAGCGGCTTCCATCGCGTCGATGGCGAAGGTTATCGCTTGCTCACCGATCGACTCGCGCAGCTGGACGCACTCAATCCGCAAATCGCGGCGCGGCTGGCGACAGCGTTCAATGGTTGGCAACGCCTGGAATCAGTACGCCGCGAAGCGGCGCGTACGGCACTGGTGGGATTGGCTCAGCGTGAAGGCTTGTCGCGCAATCTGAGCGAAATCATCGGAAACGTGCTGCAACACTGATTTCCCTTATCGCTGACGGCGACCCTTAAACGGTCGCCGCCACGGGGCGGCGCAAGAAACGCAGCGCTGCTTACGCAGGCAGATGATCCAGCTCGCTTAGTAAATGACTCATGCGGGACTCAAGACGCGGACGCAGCTGCTGTTGCTGAGCCTGCTCGCGCTCTTCAAGATGATCCATCGCCATTTCCAGGCGCCCGATCTCGATCATCAAGTCATGCCGCATGTAAACCGGTGCGAACTCGTTACTGTTATCCATGATGGCTTCCCCTCTTTGGCCTGCACCGAAGACCTGCATGAGGCGTGCCAGCATGTGACGTACTTCACACAACATATTTGCTCCAAAACACGCTGTGACCTTTTGTGTCAGCAGCTGCCGTACATCGGCATAATTTTGCGTTTCAGTCACCCCGTGTTCACGCGTTCGGGGCCATGATCCACCCACGCTCAGGGGGAGCGGCAACGGCCGTTCAGCCTGATACGTTCGCCAGTTTCTGGCGCCCGGCAACACGGTCATCCTGGATTCCCCCTGTTCCTGAGACCGCCGGGCGCCAGATCTCTTCTACAGAGATCGAAAATAACGACGGCGCCCAATGGGCGCCGTCTTGCTTCCTCTCCCAGCACGCGAATGGACCCCTGTCGTCCAATCTCAGTGCGCAAACCGCGCGACATCTGCCCGTGAAAGTGCGGTGATATACAAGCAGAAAACATGCCAGCTTGCTGTCGGGGATGCCCTGCGGCTGGCGGCGCATTACCATAAGCCCCTATCTAGTCCTTCATTTTGCTCATTCCGATGCTTCATCCGACCTCCTACGACGTGATCGTGATCGGCGGCGGCCACGCCGGCACCGAGGCTGCGTTGGCCGCGGCACGCACGGGCGCGCGCACGCTGCTGCTCAGCCACAACATCGAAACGATCGGCCAGATGAGCTGCAATCCGGCCATTGGCGGCATCGGCAAAGGGCATCTGGTCAAGGAAATCGACGCATTGGGTGGCGCCATGGGGCAGGCAGCCGATCGCGCGGGTATCCAGTGGCGTACGTTGAATGCCTCAAAGGGACCGGCCGTACGCGCTACGCGCTGTCAGGCCGACCGCGTGCTCTACAAGGCGGCGATTCGCCGGATGGTTGAGACGCAGCCGAACCTCGACCTGTTCCAGCAGGCGGTCGACGACCTGATCATCGAGAACGGTCGCGTCATCGGTGTAGTGACGCAAATGGGCCTTTCTTTCCACGCCAGGTCAATTGTGCTCACCGCGGGCACTTTTTTGGCGGGCAAGATTCACATCGGCCCCGCCCAGTACGCTGGTGGCCGCGCGGGTGATCCGCCGGCAACCACTCTTGCCCAACGCCTGCGTGAACTACCGGTGGCTGCCGACCGCCTGAAAACCGGTACGCCCCCGCGCATCGACCTGCGCAGCATCGACTTCACCCACCTGGATGAACAGCCTGGCGACGACCCGGCGCCGGTGTTCTCCTACCTGGGCTCCCGTGCGGACCACCCGCGCCAGGTCAGCTGCTGGATCACACATACCAGCGAGCGCACGCACGAGATCATTCGCGGCGCGCTGGACCGCTCGCCGCTCTATACCGGCCAGATCGAAGGCATCGGCCCACGCTACTGCCCATCGATCGAGGACAAGGTCGTGCGCTTTGCCGACAAGGCCTCGCATCAGATCTTTATCGAGCCGGAAGGCCTGGACAGCTTCGAGATCTACCCCAACGGCATCTCCACCTCGCTACCGTTCGACGTGCAGCTGGCGCTGGTGCATTCGATCAAGGGTTTCGAGAGCGCGCACATCACGCGGCCCGGCTACGCCATCGAGTACGACTACTTCGACCCACGCGGCCTTCATCCGTGGCTGGAAACCAAGGCGATTCCAGGGCTGTACTTCGCCGGCCAGATCAACGGCACGACCGGTTACGAGGAAGCCGCCGCGCAAGGCCTGATAGCGGGAATGAATGCCGCGCTGGCCGTGCACGGCAAAGCGCCGTGGTATCCACGTCGCGATGAGGCCTATATCGGCGTACTGATCGACGATCTGACCAGCAATGGCACGATCGAGCCCTATCGCATGTTCACCTCGCGCGCCGAATACCGTTTGCACTTGCGTGAAGACAACGCCGACTTGCGTTTGACCGAAACCGGCCACGCGCTGGGCGTCGTGCCGCAGGAACGTTTCGACGCTCTGCGTACAAAACGCGAGGCGGTCGAGCGCGAGGTGCAGCGCCTGGGTGCCCTGTGGGCCGCGCCCAACAATGCCCTGGGCGCGGCGATCGAGCGTCAGCTCGGCGTCGCAGTGAGCCGCGAAACCAATGCACTGGATCTTCTGCGCCGTCCGCAGATCGATTACGCGAAGCTGACCTCCGTGACCGAACTCGGACCTGCCGTCGAGCACGAGGATGTCGCCGCGCAAGTGGAAGTGCAGACCAAGTACGCCGGCTATCTGGAGCGCCAGCGCGAGGAGATCGAGCGTCAGCGTCGTCATGAAAATACGTCGATTCCAACCAGCTTCGACTATGACAAAGTGCGCGGCCTTTCCGCCGAAGTGCTGTTGAAGCTCAAGCGCAGCCTACCCACCACCATCGGCCAGGCCGCGCGCATCAGCGGCGTGACCCCTGCCGCCATTTCGTTGCTGCTTGTCCATCTGAAGCGACGCGACGCAGCGTGACCGCTCGGTCCTGTCCAGGATCGGTCCAATCCTTCACGAACGCATGGCATCATGCGCATCTGCTTAGCGAGGAATAGCCGATGGAAGTGTGGATTGGCCGCCAGGGTGAACGTCACGGCCCTTATCAGGAAGACCAGATAAGGGAATGGCTGCGCAGCGGTGAACTGAGCCGCGAGGACCTGGGCTGGTACGACGGACTGGCCGATTGGCAACCGCTATCGGTCCTGTTTCCCCAGGAACGTCCCACGCCACCGCCGGCGCCGAACATCTACGCGCCGCCGCAGGCACCGTTGCATACGGCAGCAGCAACCGTCACCGCCTTCGATTACGCCGGTTTCTGGCAGCGCTTCGGTGCATGGATCATCGATCTGATCATCCTAACCATTCCGTCGATGATTGCCGCGTACATGTTGGGTGGCGTGGAAGCGTACACGCACTTCATCAACCAGTTTCAAAGCAACGCCGATATGACGAAGGCGCTTCACGACTACGTTGAAGCCACGGAAAGTTCGACTGTCGCGTCCATCGTCATCACCTACATCTACTACACGTTGTTTGAAGCATCCAAATGGCAGGCGACGCCAGGCAAGCTGGCACTGCGTCTGCGCGTGACAGATCTGGACGGTAAGCGCATCAGTTTCGCTCGCTCGGCGGCGCGCAATGTTGTCCGGCTGATGTCGCTTGTGTTCGGATTGATCCCCCTTATCTGCTATCTCGCTGTTGCGTGGACACAACGCAAACAGGGTTTGCACGACATGATGGCCAGCACGCTCGTGCTCAACGGAAGCATCCAGGCACTTCCGCCGCAGCGCCCGCAATCCAGCGGCGATCGCGGTAGTTTCAGCGCCTGAATGGGTTAAAACGGAAACGGCGCGACCTTCGGGTCTGCGCCGTTTTTTTGTTTCGCTAACACGTGCCATCGCTCATCCCTTGCTATCATCGGTGATCCGACCGATCTGATTTATCGCTACACAGAAACTCAAGGAATTTTTTCAGTCTCATGCTTAGCATCGAACAACGCATTGCCCAGGACATCGCCGCTAAACCTGAACAAGTACACGCTGCCGTGGACTTGCTCGACGGAGGCGCCACCGTGCCCTTCATCGCGCGCTACCGAAAAGAAGCCACGGGCGGTCTCGATGACACGCAATTGCGCATGCTGGAAGAACGCCTGCGTTATCTGCGCGAGCTGGAAGAACGCCGCGCGGCGATCCTCGCCAGCATTGATGAACAGGGCAAGATGACGGACGCGCTGAAAGGCGACATTCTCGCTGCCGACACGAAGGCGCGACTGGAAGATCTTTACCTGCCATACAAACCCAAGCGCCGTACCAAAGCGCAGATTGCGCGCGAAGCAGGACTTGAGCCACTCGCCACCGGTCTTCGTGACGATCCAACGCAATCGCCGGAGGTTTTTGCCGAAACGTTTGTCGATGCCGAAAAAGGCGTCGCCGATGTGCGTGCCGCACTGGATGGCGCACGCGCCATCCTGATGGAAACCATTGCCGAAGATGCGCAGTTGCTCGGCGATCTGCGCGATTGGCTGTGGGAGAAAGGTCAGATTCGCGCGAAGGTCGTCGAAGGCAAGGAAAACGAAGGCGCGAAGTTCCGCGATTATTTCGATCACATGGAAGCGATCGGCAAAATTCCTTCGCACCGCCTGCTTGCATTGATGCGTGCGCGCAATGAAGGTGTCATCGAACTCGAACTCGCGCCTGCCGCCGAGGCCGAACAAGGCCACATCGAAGCCGAAGGTCGCGTTGCCGCACACACCGGCATCCTCGAGCGCGGCCGCGCTGCCGATGCGTGGCTGCGCGAAACCGTGCGCATGACATGGCGCGTGAAATTGCATTTGCATCTCACGCTGGATCTATTCGGCCGTGTGCGCGAGAGTGCGGAAGACGAAGCGATTCGCGTGTTTGGCGACAACCTCAAGGATTTGATGCTCGCTGCACCGGCCGGCGCAAAAACGGTAATGGGTCTCGATCCCGGTATTCGCACGGGCGTGAAAGTCGCTGTCGTCGATGCCACGGGCAAGTTACTCGCGACCGATACGATCTATCCGCATGAACCTCGCAAACAGTGGGATCAGTCGCTGGCTCGCCTCGCTGTGCTGAGCAAGCAGCACGGCGTGAATCTCATTGCGATCGGCAACGGCACAGCATCGCGCGAGACCGACAAACTCGCAGGCGAAGTGATCAAGAAGCATGCGGATCTGAAACTTTCCAAGATCGTCGTGAGCGAAGCGGGCGCATCGGTGTATTCGGCGTCCGAAACGGCAGCGAAGGAATTTCCTGATCTCGACGTGAGTTTGCGTGGCGCGGTATCCATCGCACGCCGCTTGCAGGATCCACTGGCCGAGTTGGTGAAGATCGAGCCCAAGGCGATTGGCGTTGGGCAATATCAGCACGACGTCAATCAGGTGAAACTTGCGCGCGCATTGGACGCCAAGGTGGAAGACTGCGTGAACGCAGTAGGTGTGGACGTCAACACCGCATCCGCCGCGCTGCTTTCGCGCGTCGCCGGTCTTTCAGCGAGCGTGGCCGATAACGTAGTGAAACACCGCGATGCAAACGGGCCGTTCGCCAATCGCAAAGCGTTGCTGAAAGTGCCGCGCCTGGGCGACAAGGCGTTCGAACAATGCGCGGGCTTCTTGCGCGTTCCCAATGGTGACAATCCGCTCGACGCCAGTGCGGTGCATCCGGAAGCGTATCCGGTGGTCGAACGCATCATTGCGCAATGCGGTCGCGAGGTGAAAAGCATCGTCGGCGATACGAGTTTTCTGCGCGGCCTGAAAGCCGAGCAATACACGGACGAACGCTTCGGCGTGCCCACCGTGCGCGACATTCTCAAGGAACTGGAAAAACCCGGTCGCGATCCGCGCCCCGAATTTGTTGCACCGAGTTTTGCCGAGGGTGTGGAAGATCTGAAGGACCTCAAGCCCGGCATGATTCTCGAAGGCCGCGTCACCAACGTCGCTGCCTTCGGCGCGTTTGTCGATATCGGCGTGCATCAGGACGGACTGGTTCACGTCTCGGCGCTTTCACATAACTTCGTCAAAGATCCGCGCGACGCGGTGAAAGCCGGCGATATCGTGAAGGTGAAAGTGATGGAAGTGGACATTCCGCGCCAACGCATCGGCTTGTCGATGCGCCTGGACGACGAGCCCGGGCAGGCTCGTGGGGGACGTCAATCGGCGAGTATCAGCGAGTCACGCAATGGGCCACGCGAGAATCGCGGCCCGCGGCCTGGCGGCAACGGTCCTTCCAAGCCAGCCGCAACGCCGGGCAACAGCGCGTTTGCCGATGCCCTGACGCGTGCCCTGAAACGCTGATTTATCGCGGATCGGGCGCTTCAGACGCCCGATCCGGAGGCCGTGGGGAGCGAGCCTTTACCTGGTGGCGCCAGCTCAATTTCTTGCGATAGGCCCGTTTGCTTGCAGCGCAGCATGCGCAGACGTATGGCATGCATTAACGTAACTTCCCTATAACAAACGCAGGAGCAGGCACCATGGTTCAACCTCGCAAGATTGCTGGCGCCGTTGCGCTGGCCCTCGGCCTCATTGGCACGGCCCAGGCGACTGGCAACCCCAACTCCACGTTCAACGGTGTCATCGTCTTCGGCGACAGCCTGAGCGACGCCGGCAATATTTCGCTGGCCACCGATCCGAGCATCCAGCCCCCGCTGGAATTCACCACCAATCCTGGTGCAGTGGTGGTGCAGAACGTGGCCAAGGCTCTGGGCTTTTCGCTGACGGCGTCGCTCGCTGGCGGCAGCGATTACGCTTGGGGTGGCGCAGGCATCTTCAACAACTCGCCGGGGACGCCGGCGACGGTGCCGACCATCACCGCACAGGTCACTGACTATCTGGCTACGAATAAGGTCAAGGCCAATGCCCTGTACACGATGTGGGGCGGTGCGAACGATATCTTCTACGCCGCGACGGCAGCAGGCGCGGCAGCGGCTGTGCCGGCACTAATCCAGCAAACGATTCAAGCCGAAGTCACTCAGGCCATTGCCGGTGGCGTGATTCCCAACAATCCCACGGCGATTGCAGCGTTCGAAGCGCAGATCACCCCGACCGTCACGCAACAGGTTGAAGCCGCTGTGGCTGCGCAAGCGGGCGTCGCAAGCCTGCAAACACAGGCACAGGCCGAAGCGAGCATCGTCGCCGCTGCGCAGCAGGAAGTGAAGCTGCTCGGCGCACTTCAGGGCGCCGGCGCGAAAAACATCCTGGTGTTCAATCTTCCGAACATCGGTTTGACCCCGGACGCCACCGAAGAAGGTCCCACTGCCGCCGCCGCACTGACGAGTTTAAGCCTGGTCTTCAACGCTCAGCTCAACGCGGGTCTGGGCCAGCTCGGCAAGGGCATCATCCCGGTCAACGCGTATGCGTTGCTCAATCAGGTGATCGCCAATCCGGGTAGGTACGGTTTCAGCAACGTCACGACGCCGGCATGCGGCGTGGGCTCCAGCTCGGTGGAATGCGGTCCGCAAGGTTCCGGCCTGCCCTACACCTACGCACCAGGCACGAATAGCTCGTACCTGTTCGCCGATGGCGTGCATCCCACGACCGCGGCAGATCGCATGCTTGCTCAGGCCGTGTTGTCCGAAATCGCAGCACCGCAGCAGATTTCGTTATTGCAGGAAGCACCGCTCGCCGCAGCCACCACGCAGACGGCTGCCATTCGCGATCAGATGATGGCGGACAACTTCGGCAGCACGACGCGCGCTTTCGCCAGCATCAACTACTCGAACCAGCAGTTCGATTCCAGCGCTGGCGCGCCGAAGACGACGAGCAACAACGTCGATCTGACCACCGGTGCCGATGTGAAAATCAACGACGACTTCTCCGCAGGTGTCGGTCTCGGTATCGGTGAGCACTACGCCGATGTCAGTGGCGGCGGCGGCTACGATCTGCAGGCACTCACGGGTCTTGGTTACCTGACCTGGCACTCCGAGGGCGCCTACGCCGGTGTCTATGGCGATTTCGGTCAGGCCAGCTACACGAACATCAACCGCGTTTTCTACATCGGCAACGATCGTACGAATGAAAACGGCAAGACTGACGGCTCCTACGTGGGCGCCGGTATACACGGTGGTTACTGGTTCGATGTGGCCAGCCTGAAGACCGGTCCGTTTGCGAACTTCGAATATCAAGACGTTCGCATTAATGGCTACAACGAAGGTGGCGATGATGCGACAGCGATGTGGTTCGGCCGTCAGGAACGCGATGCGTTGATCAGCACGCTGGGTTGGCGCCTGCAAGGTAACTGGCAAACGCAGAGCATGGCGTTGTCGCCCTTCGTCGAACTGGGCTGGAACCACGATAGCCGCGCTGCGACCGACATGGTTACCGCAGGTCTCAACAGCATGAACGGCAGCTTCGAAATGGCTGGCTTTACGCCCGACAAGAACTGGGGCAATGCCAGCGTCGGCCTGATCGCGCAGATCTCGCCCAATCTCCAGGGCTGGGTCAGCTACTACGGTCACTTTGCCGACGATGCACAGCGTTACAACAGCATCAACCTTGGCTTGAAGCTCGGCTTCTAAGCCGACTTCACGAGCAACAAAAAAGCCGTCCGCAATGCGGACGGCTTTTTTTACGACCCGATGTTGACGGTGGCTTACTTGCCCTTGCCGCCCGTGGCCAGCTTGAGGATGGCATTGGCCTGCTGCTGCAGGTTGTTGGCATCGTCGTCGCTGAGCGGCTGCTTGTTGCCACCTGCGTCATGCGTCTTCAGCACGAGTGATCCATCGTCACCCCAGCCAGCCGTATCGGTCGAGGTCGGACTGGCCGACTGGCTCGCCTTCTTCTGCTGCTGCACGACCCACGGCTTGCCGTCCTTATAGGCGTAATCGGTGCTGGTGAAACCCTTGTCACCGTAGTCGACGAGTTCACGAATGAACTTCACTTGGCCGCCGTCACGGAACACTTGCCAGGCGCGCGATGCATCTTTTTCAAGCTGCGTGCCGCTGGAGCGCTTCATGCCACCGATCTGCTTCTGCACGGCCTGGAACTGGACGAGAAGCTTTTCGCCTGGCGTCTGTTCCGGCGCCAGTTCGATCGCGATGTTGGTGGTCGCATGACCCTGCGTCAGCACCGGTGCCTGCAGCGGCATCGTGTAATGACGATCGCCGTCGGTCAGCGTGGCCTGCACAACGTACATGTCGTTGGCGGCAACGTCCGCCGGATTGAAATCCAGTTCGAACGACTGCGGGAACGTGGTGGCCGGCGCGATCGTCTTGGTTGCCAGCGGCGCGGAACCTTGAGTCGTTGCGTCGATCAGCTTGATCTCGAGCGAGTCCTGGGCGGACGGCTGGATACCGCCACGAAGGGTAATGGTACCGGCGACACTTTTTGCAGGACCGGCGGGGGCCGCTGCCGTGCTGCCATCCGAGGCCGGCGCCGAAGACGACGGATTGGAAGAGTTACTGCAGCCGGCCAGTGCAACCGCTGCCACTGTCATCAGCGACCAAACAACGCTGCGCATGGGATTGAAACCTCAGGTTGGAACGATTCGAACGCGAGGTCTGCGTGACGCATCAGCGCCGCAAACATCCGCGCGGGGGAGCCTCAGAGAATAGCCCAAACTTTCGGCCTGGAAAAGTCAAACGCCACGGAGCTCCATTCGCCGGCGTATGTAAGCGCATGATTCTTGGGCGTATCGGCGACCGCCTCGGTGAAGCCAAGCGGGAATCTGGCTGTTTCGGCGACGCCGCAGCGGCATCTTTCGATCACATCCTCTTCACGAATGCGCAGCACAACGCAACTTTTCGCATCGGAACGCAACTTTTAGCGATGTTCTAATGGTCCTGACGCAGCTTCTTGCAAACAGCGGTTTCGTACCTGTCAACCCTGTTTGAACTGACGCGTTTACCCGCAAACGGATGACTTGATAGCGCAATAGATCGCAAGTTAGTGCGAATTTATTCAGAAAATTGTCGCGATCAGCGCGCATCTGGGAAGCAGGATTGCCAACAAGAATTTGCCGAAACGGCATCAGAAATAACGGCGGAACTTTGTGATGAATCTGCATGTAAATTCGATTTCCGATCCTTCAACGACCTTCTCCGATCGCATCAAGATGCTGATTCAGCGCGTCGGAAGCGTGACAGAAATTGCACGCATGTGCGGCTTCTCGGAAGGTGTGGTGCGCAGTTGGCGAGACGGCAACACCGATCCCTCGCGCGCACGTTGCGTAACGCTTGCCCGCACACTGGGTATCTCCCTGGTCTGGCTGGTCGCGGGCGAAGGCTCGATGCAGATCGATCCGAGCAGCTTGAATCACGATGATTCGGCACCTTCCGATACGGTAGCGGCGCAGCGGCATCGCAACGCACTGCGCAGCGCTAATGCCACGGACGCGACGCGTTCGATTGGTATGGATTCGCAGCGCCTGAACACCGCACTGCGCATTCTGCAGTCGGAGCTGGATCTGGCTGACAGTCGCCTAACGATGGCGGAAAATTCCGACATGCTCGCGGAGCTGTATGACATCCTCGGCCCAGGTGGCAGCGACGTCGATGCAGCAGCGATGGTGGCGTTCAATCATCGCCTAGCTGAGCGTCTCAAGGGCACTCGCCCGATTGGTCGTCTGTCGTCCTGAACACGCTGACACGCGACAAAAAAAAGCAGCCTCGCGGCTGCTTTTTTTATTTCCGGACATTACGCGATTTACAGGCGCGCAATGTCGGCGATGGCGGTGAATTGCGCCTTCAGGCGGCCCAACAAGGCCAGACGGTTGGCGCGCACAGCCGGATTCTCCGCGTTGACGAGCACGTTGTCGAAGAACGCATCGACCGGCGCCTGCAACTGTGCGAGACGTGCAAGCACCGCTGTGTAGTCGCGACGCTCCAGCGGTCCTGCATTGTCGGCTTGCGCTGCTTCCAGTGCCTGTGCGAGAGCGCGCTCTGCGTCGGCTTCGAAGTGCGCGGGATCGACGCGCTCGCCAATGCTTTGTGCGCCGTGTTCTTCCTGCTGCTTGCGCAGGATGTTGGCTACACGTTTGTTGGCGCCTGCCAGACTGATCGCTTCGACGCGACGTCCAAATTCGACAACCGCGCGCAAGCGATGATCGAAATCGACCAGACTTGTCGGCGCTACAGCAAGCACCGCTTCATATTGCTCGGTCGTGAATCCCTGCTCGGCGTAATAACCACGCAGACGCTCAAGCACAAAGTCGTTGAGTTCGGATACCAGCGCAGCGCGGCGTTCACCGATATCGAAGGCGGCCGTCTTGCCGTCTTTACCGGGCTTGACGCCAGCGGCTAGCGCGGTGTCGGGCAGCAATTCCAGCGCTTCGGTGAAAAGTGCCTTGTGATCGAGATCGAGTTCGCCCTCAATCAACGTACGCGCAAGGCCCAACGCCGCGCGACGTAGGGCGAAAGGATCTTTGTTGCCGCTTGGCTTCAGACCGACGGCGAAAATACCTGCCAGCGTGTCGACACGCTCAGCCACCGCGAGCACCTGCCCAACTTTGCCGCTGGCGATCGTGTCGCGCGAAAAGCGCGGCTTGTAGACGCTATCCAGTGCCTCGGCAACATCCGGCGATTCGTATTCATGCTGCGCGTAATAACGCCCCATCACGCCCTGCAATTCCGGGAATTCACCCACCATGCGCGTCAACAGATCGCATTTGGCAAGGCTGGCGGCGCGCGTTGCCTGGCCGGCGTCCACGCCGACGCGATTGGCGGTGATGCGCGCCAGTTCGGCCACGCGCACACTCTTGTCCCACAAGCTGCCAAGCGCCTGCTGGTAGGTCACGCCCTTGAGCGCTTCCTGATAGCTGGCAAGCGGTGCTTTCAGATCCTCATCCCAGAAGAATTTTGCATCGGCGAAACGCGGGCGAATGACGCGTTCATAGCCTTTGCGAATTTCGTTCGGATGCTTGCTTTCGATGTTGGCCACACCAATGAAGTGCTCGGTGAGCACACCTTGCGCGTCGAAAACCGGCACGAACTTTTGGTTGGCTTCCATGGTGGTCACCAGCGCTTCCGGCGGTACGCTTAGGAATTCGCGCTCAAATGTGCAGGCGATCGCTACAGGCCATTCGGTAAGATTGGCGATTTCATTCAATAGCGCATCGTCCAGTCGCGGGATACCGCCGGTTTGTTTTGCGGCGTGCGCGACTTCATCGCGAATGCGCTGGCGACGTTCGGAGGGGTCTGCGATTACCTTTGCCATGCGCATCGCGTCGAGCCAGCTGTCGGCCTCGGCAACATGCACGGGCTGTGGATGCATGAAGCGATGACCGCGCGACTTGCGTCCGCTTTTGAGTCCAAGCACAACACCGTCGATGATCTCTGCGCCGTGCAATAGCACCAGCCAATGCACGGGACGCACGAAGGTGTAATCGTGATCGGACCAACGCATAGGCTTGGGAATGGGTAAACCCTTGAGCGCTTCGTCGACAATCTCGGGAACGAGCACGGACACTAGCTGACCTGGCTTCACGGTGCGGAAAACAAACCACGCACCTTTGTCCGTTTCCAGCTTTTCCAACTGCTCGACGGTCACGCCACACGATTGCGCAAAACCGACCAGCGCCTTGCCGGGATTGCCATCGGCATCCATGGCTGCGTTGACCGCAGGGCCGCGACGCTCGAATGCTTGATCGGGTTGTGCGACCGGTACCTGTGGAATATGGACGGCCAAACGCCGCGGCGTCACGAACAATTTCGCCTGATCCAAC
>NZ_DATHMR010000099.1:0-8870 GCF_035486915.1 Dyella sp.
AACGCCTTGCAGCACGCTAAGAAAAATCAGAAACCACAAACTCACGCGGGATTCCTTCTGAGATCGGTTTCCCCAATTATGTCAGCGCACATCGCTTGCGTGGCGGGGAAAGTGCGGTCAAATATGGCGATTTCGGGGCAACGGACCTTATTGTCACGAAAGGTGTTGAAGTTCTCGCGCGCTGTTTCCGCACAAAGTACTTCAGCGGATGACTCGTCATCCAGCGCAACGCGGGATGACGAGCCATGTCGAATCATCAAGGCGATTTGAGCTTGAACGGTTTCATCAGCTGATCGAGCTTGGCTTTCATGTCGCCGGGCTGATGCGTGCCCTGCGTGCCATAGAAGACGGTGTAGAGCTCGGTCGGAGCGGCGGTTGAGCCCGGATCGACCACCGCGGCGATATCCATTTCGTCGCCATCGTTATAAGCGACTCCGTCATACGGGTGCTGCTTGTGAAGCAGCTTGCCCCACGCCGCCTTGAAGCTGTCATCGAGGTCGGGGCTGGGAGCGACGTGTCGTCTTATGTTGATGCGATCTGGATCGGTGACGTTGATACGGACCTGCACATCGCTTGTCTCCAGATCGATTTTGCCGTGATTCGCGTAATAGCCGAAGCCTACGCCCAACACGTTGTCGGGAGCGATGTCCTGCAATGACGAGGAATAGTTGAATGCGATACGGTTCGAGTCATAACTGAAGCGCTTGCCGTAATCGAAATCGATGCGCGTCTCTTTCAGCGGACCGGACAACAGCGAGCTGTCGGAAAGAAAATCCTTCCATTGCGCCAGCGTGCCGCCGAAATCGACGTTGAAGAAATCAGTGAGCGCTTTCATGTCGATCATGCTGTCATGCGTGGCCGCCGCAGAGTTCATGCGCATCATGATTGCGTAACCGTCCGGCACGGGAAGGGCGAACATCACCACCTGAATATTGGCAAAGGGTTCGTCCCACACGTACACACGCCATTCGCGCTGCCAACCGTCGGTGTATCTCGTATCTGTCTTGGGTTTGCCCATAGAGGTGATCTTGATGCGCTCAGAACCCACGGGGCGAATGAAGAAACCCGTCTTCAACACCATGTCCATCATCTGCTTGGGGTCGTTGTAGAACGTGGACGCCTTAATGTCGTCCGGCCTGCGCAGATGCATGAGCATGTTTTGGCCGACGATGCCGCTCGCGATGTACCCGCTGCCAGTGAGCGGCACACGACCAAATTCACGTCCCTCGTAATTCCATTGACCGCTGTTGCTGAGCACGATCAGCGACGGGAAGTAACTCAGATCCGGGGAGCTATAGAGAATCTCATTGGAGCCGGCACCATGCGGAAACAGGTTGTCGCCTTGTGACTGCAACAAGGCCTTCAGCATCTCGTCGCTGTTGCTGTCGGAAAGTTTCAGATACGCCGATTCGAAATCGGCGTAACTCTTGGGTAAGGAGAATTGCGCCTTGAAAGAGCTGTTCTGATGATTGCTCAGCACGTCGAGCTGGTAGGACATACGTTTATCGATGACGGCGGTGCTGTTCGAGGCGTTCATCACTTCGCCGATCGGTAGGGCATAGTTGAGGTTTTCGTTGGCCGACTTCATCAGCACGACACCGATGACGCGGCCCTGTTCATCCAGCAATGGGCCACCGCTGTTGCCGGGCGATGCTGCGGCAGAGAAGCGCATCCATTTCCAGCGGCCGTTTTCATCCTCCGGTGTGTCGGAGGTGTAAAGGCCGTCGCGGATCACGACGCCTGTTCCCAGTGCATTGCCCACTGCGTATACCACGCTGTTCAAGGCGGGTTTGGTGTTGACGTCCAGTGCGGCGTTGTTGGGTTGTTCTTTCAGCGAGAACATCACAAAGTCTTGCTGAAGCGAAAACTTTTCGATTTTGTCGATCGCATACACGTGGCCGCTGGCATCGCGCAGCGCGGGGGCACCGGTCAGATCGCCCACCGAAGCCATCAACACATGACCGGCAGTGACATATCGGTTGTTACCGATGGAGAACGCCGTGCCGATCGAAAAATATTTGTCCGTGCGTTCCTGATAAGGCATCAGATCGAGCGGCAGTGGTTTTTCGTAAGTAAGCGGATCGTCGACCGCTCGAGGAATCACCACTTCGAACGTCGCCGCGTCGATTTTCGACGCAAGTTGAGGATCGGGGCTCGCGGCGTACACGCGGCTCGTCACACTCATGGCAATCGTTATCAGCAACAACGTCAGCGAAAGCTGGTGAAGAAAGGCAGTTGTTTTCGTGACCACGTGTCGAACCATCCCATTCAATGCCTGCATACGTTCCCTTCGTATGATTGCCTGACCGGCAAAAAAGCCGGATCCCGCCACCGATACTGACATAGCCGTGCAGCCGGCGGGAGGGCCATTGGATGGCATTCCAGCGCACGAAATCGACGCTGGAACTTACGAGGTGAACCGGTGTGTTAGCGGTACCGATTAATGGTGTCGCGCAAATCCTGGGTGGCTTTGCGGGCAGCGGTGGCGAAGTCTTCGTCGTGACCCGCGTAAAGTATGGCGCGCGAGGAATTGATCATCAGACCCGTGGCCGCCGACGTGCGACCGTTACGGACCACCGCTTCCACATCGCCGCCCTGGGCACCGATGCCCGGCACCAGCAACGGCACGTCACCCACGATGGCGCGTACCTCGGCCAGTTGTTCCGGCCAGGTCGCTCCCGTCACGAGTGCGCAATTGCCGTGTTGGTTCCAGTCATGGGCGATGATTTTCGCCACGTGCTGATACAGCGGCTTACCGCCGACGTCGAGATCCTGCAGGTCTGCCGCGCCGGGATTGGACGTGTGACAAAGGAGAATCACACCCTTATCGGTGCGATCAAGGAAAGGCTGGACGGAATCGCGGCCGAGGTACGGGTTAAGCGTTACGGCATCGGCGCGATAGCGATCGAACGCTTCGGTGACGTAATGCTGCGCCGTACTGCCAATGTCGCCGCGCTTGGCGTCGAGGATGACGGGTACGCCGGGATGCTCGGCGTGGATATGCGCAATCAGACGCTCGAGTATTTCTTCGGCGCGAAGCGCGGCGAAGTGGGCGATCTGCGGCTTGAATGTGCAGACCAGATCGGCCGTTGCGTCCACGATGTCGCGACAGAATTCGAAGATCGCGTCGGGATGGCCCTTCAAATGGGTTGGGAATTTGGAAGGTTCAGGATCGAGGCCGACGCACACGAGCGAGTTGTTGCGGGTCCATGCCTGTTGCAGTGATTGCATGAAATGCATCGTCGTCTCCTAGTGATTCCCTCTCCACCGGGAGAGGGTGCCGGCATGCGGGTGTGGGTACGCGCTGATCGTACCCTCACCCCAACCCCTCTCCCATCGGGAGAGGGGCTTCGCAATTACGCCAGTTTCTTGTATTTCACACGATGCGGCTTCGCAGCTTCTTCGCCCAGGCGACGCTTCTTGTCTGCTTCGTATTCGTTGTAGTTGCCGGGGAAGAACTCGACATGCGAATCGCCTTCGAATGCAAGGATATGTGTCGCGATGCGGTCGAGGAACCAGCGATCATGCGAGATCACCATCGCGCAGCCGGGGAATTCCAGTAGTGCGTCTTCCAGTGCGCGCAGCGTTTCGACGTCAAGGTCATTCGACGGTTCGTCGAGCAACAACACGTTGCCGCCCTGCAGCAGCGTCTTGGCCAGATGCAGTCGGCCACGCTCACCACCGGAGAGGTTGCCGACGATCTTCTGCTGATCGACGCCCTTGAAGTTGAAGCGGCCGATGTATGCGCGCGACTGGATCTCGAAGTTGCCGATGGTGATGATGTCCGCACCGCCCGACACTTCCTGCCACACATTGTTCTTCGCATTGAGCGCGCCGCGCGACTGGTCGACGTAGGCGAGCTTGACGGTGTGACCCATCTTCACTTCGCCCGAATCCGGCTTTTCGACGCCCGTGATCAGCTTCATCAGCGTGGACTTACCTGCGCCGTTCGGGCCCATGACGCCGACGATGGCGCCCGGCGGCACCTTGAACGACAGATCGTCGATCAGCAGGCGGTCACCGAACGACTTGCTGACGTTCTTGAACTCGATCACTTCCTGGCCCAGGCGCTCGCCCGGCGGAATGAAGACTTCGTTGGTTTCGTTGCGACGCTGGTATTCGACGGAGTTGAGCTCTTCGAAGCGGTTCAAGCGCGCCTTGCCCTTGGACTGACGACCCTTGGCCGCCGAGCGCACCCACTCCAGTTCCTTCTCGATCGCCCGTTGGCGCGACTTTTCCTGCTGCGCTTCCTGCTTTAGGCGCGCGTCCTTCTGCTCCAGCCACTCGGTGTAGTTACCCTTCCACGGGATGCCGCGGCCGCGGTCCAGTTCCAGAATCCACTCGGCGGCGTTGTCGAGGAAGTAGCGATCATGGGTCACGGCCACCACGGTGCCGGGGTAGTCCTGCAGGAAGTGCTCCAGCCATTCCACGGACTCGGCGTCCAAGTGGTTGGTGGGCTCGTCGAGCAACAGCATGTCGGGCTTGGACAGCAGCAGGCGGCACAGTGCCACGCGGCGCTTTTCACCGCCGGATAGCGGGCCGACCTTCACATCCCAGGGCGGCAGGCGCAACGCATCGGCCGCCACCTCGAGTTGGCGCTCCAAGGCGTGCGCATCGTTCACGGCAAGCAGGTTTTCAAGTTCCTGCTGTTCGGCGGCCAGTTTGTCGAAGTTGGCGCCTTCTTCGGCGTAGGCGGCGTAAACCTCTTCCAGGCGCTTCTGCGCATCGAGGATGACGGAAACGCCTTCCTCGACCACTTCACGTACGGTCTTTTCCGGGTCCAGCTGCGGTTCCTGCGCGAGATAGCCGACCTTGATGCCGGGCTGTGGGCGCGCTTCACCCTGAAAATCGGTATCCACGCCGGCCATGATGCGCAGCACGGTCGATTTGCCCGCGCCGTTGAGTCCCAGCAGACCGATTTTCGCGCCGGGGAAGAACGACAGCGAGATGTCCTTGATGATCTGGCGCTTCGGGGGAACGATCTTGCTGACCCCGTTCATGGTGTAGATGTATTGCATGCTGGCTCCGAAGGCGTGCGCGTCGCTGGCCCGGAGGAGGGGCAACGCGCGGGGCGTGGGTATCAAACCCGGCATTATAGCGGCTCCATCGCAACTCCCGGTGACGGGGTGGCTCCTCTGGACGTGCTTTTTGCCGCCCGGATGCGAGCGGATGGCCACCGCAGCGTCATTTTTTGCGCCAGGTCCGGACACTTCGGACCGCGATGCTCCCTTCGATACAGAGGGAGTTGTCGATGGACGGAGCTACCACCACCAAACGCCACCGCGGTCCGCAGGCAGCCATCCGGCGATGGGACACGCGAATCGGACAATGGGCGCGCCCGCGCGGCCGTGCGGTCGTTGCCCTGCACGAGCTGGTTTGCTTCGGCCTGAAGCAGGCGTCAGCGTGCTTGTTCGGCGGGTGCATGATCAGCCTGCTCTGGTTGACCTGGGTGTTTTATCCGCGTGGTGCGTTGCTGTCGCGCTATGACTTCCTCACGCTGGCTGCGTTGATCATTCAGTGTGTGTTGATTGCGACGCGTCTGGAAAGTCGTGATGAAGCGAAAGTGATCCTGATGTTTCATCTCGTCGGCACAGTGATGGAGGTGTTCAAGACATCCGTGGGCTCGTGGGTCTATCCGGAAGCGTCGTTTTTGCGTCTTGGTGGCGTGCCGTTGTTCTCCGGCTTCATGTACGCGTCGATTGGCAGCTACATCGCGCGGGCATGGCGGTTGTTCGAATTTCGCTTTACCCATCATCCATCGTTTGCGGCAACTGTTTGGCTGGCGATGGCCATTTACGCGAATTTCTTTACGCATCACTTTTTTCCTGATGCGCGATGGTTGCTATTCGTTGCGGTGGCCGTGCTGTTCGGGCGCACATGGGTCTATTTTCGAATCCGGCGCGTGCACCGGCGCATGCCGCTGTTGCTGGGTTTTGTACTGGTGGCGACGTTCATCTGGTTTGCGGAGAACATCGGCACGTTTACGGCGGCGTGGCGTTATCCTGCGCAGCGTCATGCATGGAGCATGGTGCCGGTATCGAAATTGGGTGCATGGTTGCTGTTGATGATCATCAGCTACGTAATGGTCAGTGCCATCGCCATGCATCGCACTACTCCCTCCCTTGCACGCAGGGGAGGGTTGGGGAGGGGTTGAACAATCTTGCGTCGAGGCAAGCGCATGTGACCTCCCTCCCAACCTCTTCCCGCAAGCAGGGGGCGGGATACTGAAACTTGAGGCCTACGGTCCCGGTTTGTCTTTTAGATGCGTCGGTCGCGCGCCCTCCATCAGCGCCACGAAGGTGCGCGCATGCAACGCCGCCGCGTCGAAACCTGCCGGCAACAGTCCGGCGATTTCCAGCATCACCGCGCCGTGCAATGCCGCCCACACCTGATGGCCGAGAATGGGCGCATCGGCTTCAATGATGCCTTCGTCGATCATCACTTGCGTATCCGCGGCGATGCATCGCCACATACGTGCGTGCGCCTCGCGATACGCGGGATCGTTGCCGTTGGCTTCGGGATACTCGAACATCAACCGATAGGTCGCGGTGTCACGACGCGCGAAATCGATGTAAGCATCACGCACGTTGCGACTGCGCGTGCGGCCATCGCCCGGTGTATCCAGTGCGTTTTCCAACGCTTCAGCCATTTGATTCAAGCCGCGCGTGCGCACGGCGGTGATGATTTCTTCCTTGCTGTCGTAGTAGCGATACGGCGTCATCGTGCCGCATCCGAGTTCGCTGGCCAAGCGGCGCATAGTGATCGCCGCCGGGCCTTCTTCGACGAACAGTTTTGCCGCCGCGGTGCAGATGCGTGCGCGGAATGCCTCGGTTTCGCTTTCGCTAAGTGCTTTGGGCACGTGAATCTCGAATCATTGGGTTTGTACGTCGAGTGACTTGCGGAAGAACGCCAAGGCATCGGCTTGAATTTGCTGATGCACTTTCACGCGATCGACACCGGGTGGATCGCTGCAGATCTCTTTTGCATCCTTTGCCAGTTCTGGAGAGCACGGATCGAGGAACACCCAGTGATCGGCGAGCGGCACCATTTTCACATTCACAAGCGTTTTCATCAGCGGACGGATATGTTCGGCGTTTGCGCTGGGTCTGAGCACATGATCGTTCTGGCCGTAGTAGAGGAAAACGGGACGATCGATTTTCGCGATGCCCGCTTCGTCGAAGACGAGGCTTAGTGGCGCCATCACGAATGCTGCTTTCACGCGCGGATCGGCGGTATTACCCCAGCGCGTGAGCTGGCTTTCCAAGCCATCCATCATCTGTTCGAGGGTCTGTCCATGACTTTGCGCCTCCGCAGTGAGTTTCTTGGCCTCGCCGCAAACGTCCTTATCGTTGGGATAGCGATTGCAGAAGTCGATGAAGCGCCGGAATTGCGGAACGGCGCCGACGATCATCAGGCTCGTGTATCCGCCCGCCGAAAAACCGGCGACGCCAATGCGATTTGCATCGATCAGTGGTTTCCAGTGCGGGTCGTTGAGCAGCATGGAGATGGTCGCTTTGACTTGAATCGGCCGGCCAACCAGCACCGGCGCATAGCCCACGCCGCTCACGTCATGGAAGTTGTCTTTCGGATGTTCGAGCGTAGCGACGATGAAACCGTGGCTCGCCAAGTATGTCGCCAGCTCGCGGTGACCGAGATTGGAGCCACCGTTACCGTGCGAAATCACCACCAGCGGCTTCGCGCCCGGAATCGCCGGCGCATCCATGGTGGCGTCGACATGGTAGGGGCCGATTGTGGTCTCGCCCGGCGCATGAGTTGTTGGATAGAACACCCAGCCCGGCATCGTGCCGCCATTGACCGGATCGTTGATGGTGATGTGATGAAACCCCACGCCGGTAACGGTCTGGGCGAGCAGTATCGCCGGAGCGAGAAAAAGCGTCAGGGCAAGCCAGCGCCATGCGTGGGCGAGCCGGGAACGGGCGAACGTCATGCGGATACTCCCTCTGCGTGTCATTGCGTACGATGTACGGTACATTGTACGAAAAGGCCCGCACAAGTCCCCACCGGTGGCCGCAAACACCCCCGCCCATTACACTTTCAAGACTCAACCCCGCCGCTCCCACCTTTATTACCCACGAGGCTCGAATGTTCCCGAAGACCGACACGATCGCCGGCTATGACGATGAGCTGGCCAAGGCCATGGCCGACGAAGCCCGCCGCCAGGAGGACCACGTCGAGCTGATCGCTTCGGAGAACTACGCCAGCCCGCGCGTACTCGAAGCGCAGGGTTCGGTGTTGACCAACAAGTACGCCGAGGGCTATCCGGGCAAGCGTTACTACGGCGGCTGCGAATACGTAGACGTGGCCGAGCGCCTCGCCATCGAGCGCTTGAAGCAACTGTTCGGCGCCACCTACGCCAACGTGCAGCCGCACTCCGGTTCGCAAGCCAACCAGGCGGTGTATTTAGCGCTGCTCAGTCCGGGCGATACGATTCTCGGCATGAGCCTGGCGCATGGCGGTCACCTCACGCACGGTGCGAAGGTCAATATTTCCGGCAAGCTGTTTAACGCTGTGCAGTACGGCGTGAATGAACAAGGTCTGGTCGACTACGACGAAGTCGAACGCCTCGCCGTCGAGCACAAGCCGAAGATGATCGTCGCCGGTTTCAGCGCTTATTCGCAGGTAATGGACTGGGCGCGCTTCCGAGCGATCGCCGATAAGGTCGGTGCGTATCTCTTCGTCGACATGGCGCACGTCGCGGGTCTTATCGCGGCTGGCGTGTATCCCAATCCCGTGCCGCATGCGCATGTGGTGACGTCAACCACGCACAAAACCCTGCGCGGCCCGCGCGGCGGTTTCGTCATCGCGAAGGACGCTGGCGAAGAAATCGAAAAGAAGCTGCAATCCATCGT
>NZ_DATHMR010000100.1:0-75117 GCF_035486915.1 Dyella sp.
AGGGTGTCCTGCGCAAGCTGATGATGGAAACCGTCGACGGTGAATACCAGGCGTGCAAAGCCTTCGGCGGCGCATACACGCGCGAGCATTTCTTCGGTAAGTACCCGGAGACGCGCGAGATGGTTACCAATCTGAGCGACGACGACATCTGGCGTTTGAACCGTGGCGGTCACGATCCGCACAAGGTCTATGCGGCCTACCACCAGGCGGTGAACACCAAGGGTATGCCCACCGTGATCCTCGCCAAGACGGTGAAGGGTTACGGCATGGGCGCCGCCGGCGAATCGCAGAACCCGACGCACCAGCAGAAAAAGCTGGACGACGAAGCCGTGCGCCACTTCCGCGACCGCTTCAACATTCCGGTCGCGGACGACAAGCTCAAGGACGTGCCGTACTACCACCCCGGCAAGGATTCGGCCGAAGTGCAGTACATGCTGGAACGCCGCAAGGAACTCGGCGGTTTCCTGCCGCAGCGTCGCCGTCATACCGACGTCAAGCTCAAGGCACCGGATCTGGCCGGGTTCGAACAGATCACCAAGGGTACCGGCGATCGCGAAATCTCCACCACCATGGCACTCGTGCGCGGCATGAATCTGTTGCTGCGTGACAAGGCCATCGGTCCGCGCGTGGTGCCGATCGTCGCTGACGAAGCGCGCACCTTCGGCATGGAGGGCATGTTCCGCCAGATCGGTATCTACGCACCGTTCGGCCAGAAATACCGCCCGCAGGATGCGGACCAGTTGCTGTACTACCGCGAAGACCAGAAGGGTCAGGTATTGCAGGAAGGCATTTCCGAAGCCGGTGGCATGGCGGCATGGATGGCAGCGGCGACCAGCTACAGCATCAGCAACACACCGATGCTGCCGTTCTTCATCTACTACTCGATGTTCGGTTTCCAGCGCATCGGCGATCTCGCTTGGGCCGCGGGCGACATGCGTTCGCGCGGCTTCCTGATCGGCGGTACGGCGGGTCGTACCACATTGAACGGTGAAGGCCTGCAGCACGAAGACGGTCACTCGCATCTGCTCGCCGGTTCGATCCCGAACGTGCGCGCATACGACCCGACCTTCTCCTACGAAGTAGCCGTGATCCTGCAAGACGGCACGCGCCGCATGCTCGAAGACCAGGAGGATGTGTACTACTACCTCACGGTCATGAACGAAAACTACGCCCACCCCGACCTGCCGCAAGGTGTGGAAGAGGGCATCGTCAAGGGCATGTATCTGTTCAAGGACGGCGGTAAGGCGAAGAAGGGCGAAACGCGCGTGCAGCTGCTGGGCTCCGGCACCATTCTGCGCGAAGTGATCGCGGCGGCCGAATTGCTTGAGAAAGATTTCGGTGTCAGCGCAGACATCTGGTCCGTGCCTAGCTTCAGCGAATTGCGTCGTGACGGTTTCGATGCCGAACGCTGGAACCGCCTGCATCCGGAAGCCGAACAGCGTGTGCCGTACGTCAGCGGCCTGCTGCAAGGTCATCAGGGTCCGGCGATTGCCGCAACGGACTACGTGCGCGAATACGCCGACCAGATCCGCGCTTTCATGCCCGATGGCATGCGTTACACGGTGCTCGGCACCGATGGCTTTGGCCGTTCGGATACACGCGAGCACCTGCGCAACTTCTTCGAAGTGGATCGCTACTGGATCGCGCACGCCGCACTCGCCGCATTGGCGAAGGACGGCAAGGTCAATGCCAAGGATGTGGCACGTGCCATCCGCGAGTACAAACTCGATCCGGACAAGCCGAACCCGCAGTCGGTTTGATGTCGCAAAAAAAAGAACCCGCCAATCGGCGGGTTTTTTTATAGCGGTTAGCTATTTACGGCGAGATCAATCGTCATCATCGCTGCGAAATGCGCGGCGCAGCAGAAGGAATGCGCCAATGGTGCCCGCTACGATCGCGGCGGTGGCGACCGGATGACGATTCACATGACGGCGCAGGCGACGGTATTGATAGTTCGCCTCGTCTGCAAAATCCTCGGCCGCCTGAGAAACACGCTTGGTCGCATCGCGGCGGTTGAATTTGCTCACGGCGCGTTTACCGCGTGTCAGCAGACCATCAGCCGTGTCGGAGACACCATTGGAATAGTGCCGTACGCGGTCGCTGAGGTCGTCCAGTCGTCGTTCGATATCCGTTTGCCTGCTCATGGGAATGCTCCACCGCTGTCCAGAGGTACGACGTTGCCAGTGCGTGCGTGAGCGGGGCGTTAACCGGTGTCTGTCGCGTTCAGCTACCCAACAGGGTGTAGTCGCCGCCGCGTTCCAGCGCATGCTGATAGGCAGGCCGCGCGTGAATTCGCGTCAAAAATGCCTGCAAATGAGAGTGGTGACTATCCAGGCCGCCGCGTGCCGCCGCCGCCTCCAGCGGGAAACTCATCACGATATCCGCCACGCTGAAGTCACCGCCGCCGAACCATTCGGTTTTCGTCAGCTCACCCTCCAGATACGACAGATGCAGGGCGATCTGAGGGTCGACGAACCCTCGTTGCACCTTCGCTGCGATGCCTTTGGCCACAGGCCGTACAAAGAACGGTGCCGGCGCTGTTTCAACGTGACGAAATACCAGCTTCAGCAGCAGCGGCGGCATGGCTGATCCTTCCGCATAGTGCAGCCAGTAATTGCAGCGTAATCTCTCCCGCGTGCCGGGCGAGGGAATAAACCGGCCTGCACCGTATCGGTCGGCGAGGTATTCGATGATGGCCCCCGATTCGGCCAGCGTGAGATCGCCATCGGTAATCACCGGCGATTTGCCTAATGGATGCACGGCGCGCAATTCCGGCGGCGCAAGCATGGTCTTGGGGTCGCGTTGATAGCGCTTGATCTCGTACGGCAGATTCAACTCTTCAAGCAGCCACAAAATGCGCTGCGAGCGTGAGTTGTTGAGATGGTGAACGATGATCAATGCGTAATCCTCTCACGGGAAAATCAGGCGGCAGGGCTGCGACCTGCGAATCGACATTGCGTTATCGCCACTATCGATCTAGATCGTTTGCGAGCTTGCTTCGTCCGGCACTGGGTCTGGTGGTATATGCAGTCGCTGCCGTCGCCGCAGCGTGGGGAACATCATCATCCACAAACCGACAACCACCAATGTTCCGATGCCACCGACCACGGCCGAACCGACTGCGCCCAGCCACGCCGCCACCATGCCCGACTCGAACTCGCCGAGCTGGTTGGATGTATTGATGAAGATCGCGTTCACTGCGCTGACGCGGCCACGCATGGTGTCGGGTGTGTCCAATTGCACAAGCGAGCCGCGGATCACCATGCTGACCATGTCAAACGCGCCCAGCGCGAAGAGCGCGAGCAGCGATAACCAGATCACTTTCGACAACGCAAACACGAGTGTCGCCACGCCAAAACCTGCAACGCAGGCAAACATGGTCATACCCACGCGACGCTCCATGCTGTGACGCGCAAGCCAGAACGACATCAACAGCGCGCCGACCGCAGGCGCGGCACGCAGCAAACCCAAGCCCCAGGGGCCGGTATGCAGCACGTCTTTCGCAAAGATCGGCAACAGCGCCGTCGCACCACCCAGCAACACGGCAAAAAGATCCAGCGAAATCACGCCGAGTACATCTTTGCGTTCGCGGATGAAATGCACACCCGCGAATAAGGTTTTCAGCGTAGCCGGCTCGCGCTTCGGCGGCGCCTGTTCATAGTGCAACTGAGCAACCATGGTGGCTGCAATCAGATACAACACCGCAGACACCGAATACACGATGCCAGGTCCTGCCACGTAGAGAAAACCGCCGAGCGCCGGGCCCATGATCATCGCTGCCTGCATCGCCGAACCATTCACGGCCATGGCGCGCGGCAATAGTGACGGCGGAACCAGTGCGGGCACCATCGATTGCATTGAGGGCGATTCGAACGCCTTCGCCGTACTGATGGTGAAGATCAGCAACAGAATGCCCACTTCATTGATCGCGTGCAGCAAGGTCAACGTGGCGAGCAGCACGATGGCCATCCATTCCACGATCTGGCCGATCAGCACAATGCGTCGGCGATCGAACTGATCGGCAAGATGCCCTGCTGGCAACGCCAGCAACACCGACGGGAAAAATTGCACCAGACCAATCAGGCCGAGATCGAACGCCCGACCCGTCATGGCGTAGATCTGCCAGCCAACTGCCACCGAAAGCATCTGAAAGCCGAAACTGGACGCGGTACGCGCACACCAGAACGCGACGTAGGCGCGATGTTGAAAAAGTGAATCCGCCGAACCTGGCGTGGGAAAAGAGGACATGTTCAATCCTTGGCGTGACGCCGCATTATGCCGTTTGGGCAGCGTGGCGGTTGAATGGGGCTGTGTAGAATCCGGATATGGGAATAAAGCGCCGCTTCACGTACGAAAGTTTTCAACGCTGGCGACGGCCATTCGAGCTGGGCTTCTGGCCGGCTTTCGCGGTCGTGAATACCGTGTTCAACGGCGTCATTGCGCAGATGGACCATCGCAGCCTTTCGCCCTGGGCTCCCTGGGTATGGGAGACGAGCAGCTCGATCGTGATCCTGGCTTTATTGCCGGCACTGATAGCGGCGTTGCGACGCTGGCCGATTGGCTGGGAGACCTGGCAACGCAATGTACCACGGCACTTGCTGTGCAGCTTTGTCTTCAGTCTCGTCCATGTCGAAGGCATGGTCTTGTTGCGCAAGCTTGCCTATGTCGTGCAGGGCGACCATTACGATTTCGGGAGCTGGTGGGTTCACTTCGGCTACGAATATCTCAAGGACATCCGCACATATTTCGGAATCATTGCAGGCATCAGCGTTTATCGTTTCTGGGTGATGCGCCTGCAGGGCGAAGCGCGTTTGCTTGACGAGCCGGACGTCGGACCTCCCGTGGAACCTGTAGAGCAACCCGAACGTTTTCTGGTGCGTAAGCTCGGCAAGGAATTTCTGTTGGCGGCACGCGAAATTGAATGGCTGCAGGCATCGGGCAATTACGTGAACCTGCATGTGCGCGGGCGCGACTATCCCCTGCGCGCCACCATGGCCGGTATCGAAACGCGGCTCGATGCACAGCATTTTGTGCGCGTGCATCGCAGCTATGTCGTCAATCTGGATTTTCTGGTGGAAATCGAACCGCTGGAGACGGGCGATGCAAGGTTACTGATGCGCGACGGCATCAAGATCCCATGCAGCCGGCGTTACCGTGCCGCATTGCGCGAGCGCTTCGGACAAACCGCTACCGCATGACATCAGCCGGACGGCTTGCGCCGTACCGTGGGTCGTTTCAAGCTAGAGGCCTTTCCTTTGCCGGTATGTCGTCGATGATTCGCTCGCCTTTCCGCCGTTCCGTCACCCTCCTCGCCGCGTGCGGTTTGCTTTCGCTTGCAGCGTGCTCGCAACAGGATCAGGGCAGCTCGCAGCCAACCTCGAGTGCCAGTGCGCCAGATGCGCAGGCATCGTCACAAAACTCGCAGGTGAATGACGAGCTGCAGAGCTATCGCAAGATGCTGCAGTTGAAGAACGACGAGATGGCTTCGCAGGTAGGCGAGGACATCGTCAAACGCTTCCCCAATACCGATGCCGCCAAGGAAGTGCAGCAGACGTTGCCGGACGTCGAGCAGCGCTGGAAAGACGTCGCCGAAAAGCGCCGCCTCGCTGCGCTATGGACGTACCAGGTCGGACCGATGGAAGGCGGCACGCAGTCCACCGCAAGCCTCTTCACGACCTTCCCCTCTGGCGATAACCAGGTGCGTCTGGTCTTGCGCCGTCACACGAAGTGGGGCCAGAGCGTCTTCATGTTCGGCCCTGGCCATGGTTTTGTGTGCAAGGGCAATTGCACGATCCAGGCGGATTTCGACGGCAAGCCGCACCCACTGCGTGCCTTCCTGCCCACCACCGGCGAGCCGGCCATCTTCATCCGCGACGACAAGGGGTTCATCGATGCGATGGAGAAGACCAAGCGCATCACCATGAACGTCGAATTGCAGGACGGCGGCAAGCAGAAGCTGGTGTTCGAGGTGGGCGGTTACGATCCGAGCAAGTGGAGCGAAGTGGGTAAGAAGTAGCGTTGTGCACTGGTCGCGCCCTGGCGCGTTTGACTGCTTATCCGATCACGGAGAGAGTGCCATGTCGAAGATGCAAGTCTTATCCGCACTATTCATGGGGATGTTGCTGGCGGCGTGTGCAAGTCAGCCTTACGACCACCGTTTGCAGCAACGCCAGCAGGCATACAACGCTGCCGCTGGCGCGCCTGTTCGCAGTTTTCGCCTGGTATTCGGATCGCAGATTTATTCCTGGGAGTCGCTCAGCGACACCCAACTGGTGGTCTACACGCTATCCAATCGCGCCTACCTGCTGGATGTATGGCCCTGCAGCAACCTCACCGTTACCACCTCGATTGGTTTGACCAGTTTCGCCGGTACGGTGCAGACCGGCTTCGACAAGGTGCTGACGCGGCGTCCCTACATTCCGTGCGTGATCAAGCAGATTCGTCCGGTCGATCTGGCGCAATTCAAGCTGGACAGGGAAGCCCAGCGGCATGTCGACAATATGCCGCGTGACAACGGCAATGCGCCGGCACCGGCGTCCAGCAGCGGTTGAGCAGTGGGCGAGCCGGATATCTATTGTCCGCATTGCACCTGGCGTCCCCTGGGCGCCAGCCGTTGGATTTGCACGCAGCACATGGGCGGTTGCGGCACCTGCTGGAATACGTTCTGGACGGGCGGTGTGTGCCCCGGTTGCGGCTATTGCTGGGAAATCACGGCCTGTCTGGCGTGCAAGCGGTTTTCGCTGCACAAGGACTGGTATCACTGGCCTGAATCGGAAACCCAACAGCACGAGCGCGCTCGTGAAACCGGGCAACCTGTGTAGGGTCTGACGGTTAAAACCGGTATGAACCCCTTATGGGCCGGCTGTGCACTCCCGCGGCGCACATGCGTTATGTCGTGGCAGATGACCCGGAGTTTGTGCCATGTTGAAGATGAAAGTAATCGGTGCGGTTGTCCTTGGGGCACTCCTCGCCGCCTGTTCCACCGTGCCTTCCGCACAGCGGATGCAGGCACGGCAGGCGGCCTTTAACGGGGCGGCTGGCGCCCCCGTAGCCAGTTTCCGTTACCTGGGGCCGATGTGGTCGTGGGAGCCGCTTTCCGATTCTCAGCTGGTGGTCTACACGAACGCGAGGACTGCCTATCTGCTGGATGTGTGGGGCTGTCCCAATCTCGAGTGGACCCAGGCCATTGGCCTGACGTCGAGCATCCACGAAGTGTCGTCCAACCTCGATAAGGTCTTGACGGGTGGGCCATATGCGCCGTGCCCGATCGTGAAGATTCGGCCGATCAATCTGGTGCAGCTGAAGATCGAACAGGCCTCGCATCGCGAAGTGGACGATCAGCCGCGTGACGCCGGTGGCATCACGTCGCCCGCAAGTGGCTCACCGCCTCCGGCGGGTGGCTGATATCGGTCCGGATGTAACGATGCGCCACACATGCGCACAACGTGTGTGGCGTTGCATCAGTTCAAAAACAATCGTTCGCTGATTCGTGCTAGCGGTTTTTCAAGCGACTGTTGCAAGCGTGGCGGCAAGCTCAGTGGTTTGAGCAGCATCTTCACCGTCATTTCCGCAGGAATGTGCCGGCGCAGAAGCGCCTGCGCAGGACCGGCGACTTTCTGGAATTCCGCCTTGTTGTCCTTGTGGTGCGGGTAGCACTGGTTGAAGACGTGGCGCAGGGCAATGTCGCTGTCTTCGTTTCGAATCTCGTTCACGCGCCGCAGGACGGCGCGGAAAATTTTGTAACGTCCGAGGCGTTCCTGTTCGCGATAGCGCAGGAAGGCTTGGTAGAAGTGCTTGTAATGCCGCACTTCATCGCTCTTGATGTTGTTGGTGAGTTGCTTGAGAACGGGCTCGTCGACGATGTCGTTCAAGGCGCGATAGAGGCTGGCGGTGCCGGTTTCCACCACGCAGCGTGCGGCAAGCTCCAGTCCTCGGGAGGGTTCGAGCTGTTCGTTCGTGCACAAAGCACCGTAGTCGTTCCAGAAAGCCTGAAAGCCGGCATTCCAGTCAAACTCCGGCCAGACATGACGCACATAGCCAGCCAGCGCCCGGCCATGTTGCATCTCTTCATGCTCCCAGTGGTCGCGCAGCCAGGACTGCAGCTCCAGGTCGCCGTCGAAGTGTTCGATCAGGTTATGCGTGTAAAGGTCCGAGCCGCTTTCCACGAAGGATGCGCCGCAAAGCAGCAAGAAGAGATCTTCGTTGTGCCGGACACGAGCTACGTCGATGTCGGCGAAGTTCAGGCTTTCCAGAGTCCATGGCAGGGCAGAGGAGCTGTAGTCCACGCGGTGTTTCCTGTGCAAAAAGGCGACACGATCCATGACAGATCGGGGACAACAGCATAAGTGGTGAACGCTGCGGCGGATTAATGCCAGCCCACCCGGTGCAGCGCAAGGTCTTTCCGAGCCTGTCTGGCATCAGGCTCTTAGCGGACGACCGTCACCGGCACATGGGCCCCGGCCAGCACATCGTCGGAGACCGATCCCAGCAGCCATCGGCCCAGGGTGCCGCGTCCGGTATGGCCGATCACGATGTGGTCGATGGGATAGCTGCGTACCTGGGTCAGCAGCACATCACCGGGGCTGCCGTGGGTAATCTCCAGATCGACGAGTTTGTCGGCGTCTTCGTCGATACCGCGCAGTTCCTGCATCAGTTCGTTGGTTCTCTGGGTGGCCGAATCGGTCATCATCAGACAGCAGGCATCGGCCCCACCCTGGGTGACCTGCAATACCGATACCACCCGCACCCGGCCCCCCCCTGCACGTGCCAGGTCGATAGCGAAGCGAAAGGCACGCTGCGAGGAATCCGAACTGTCATAGCCGACCAGCGAATACTTGAGCATGTGGGCTCCTTGGAAGGGAGGCGCTCGCCTGATGATCAGTGTGCGCGGCCTCCTGTTAGTTAAGCATCAATGGCCGGGAAAGCGACAGCTATCGACCTCACGGTGCCATCACAAGAACTTGCTGATGCTGAACGGCCCTAGGCGCCCTTGCCACTTTGTTCAGATTCCAAATCGGACACTTCCGCAACGGCATTGACGTCCGTAAACGCAACGTAAGGAGACCCATCCATGAGCAAGCGTAC
The DNA here is from genome assembly GCF_035486915.1 of Dyella sp. GTDB lineage: Bacteria > Pseudomonadota > Gammaproteobacteria > Xanthomonadales > Rhodanobacteraceae > Dyella_B. The sequence continues at coordinate 9,085 of NZ_DATHMR010000100.1, forward strand.
TCTTGGTTTTACCGCCGCCCTGGCGCTTTGTGCTGGCGGAGTGTTTAGCCTTCCCATGACGGCGGCCCACGCAGCGACAGCACCCATCAAATGCCATCTGGTGTACAGCATGGCTGGCTGGTCGGCGATTTATCAGCATGCAACCGGTAGTGGCCATGTCACCTGTGACAACGGTCAGCGAGCTGCAGTCACCATCAGCCTGCATGGCGGTGGTTTGACGGCAGGTAAGTTCCGCGTCAGCGGACGCGGCGATATCAGCAATGTATATGGCATCAAGGATGTGTTCGGCGACTACGCCCAGGCGGGTGCCTCAGCGGGTGTGGGTTCGAGCGGCACCGCACAGGTGTTGACCAAAGGCACGGTGTCCATTGCGCTGTCGGGCACCGGCGAAGGTATCAACCTCGGCGTGGCTGTCGACGGTTTCAGTATCAAGCCGGTTCAATAAGACGCTTGGCAATCATGTTCGACGAAAGGCGCCGCAAGGCGCCTTTCGCTTTTCTGGGGCAGCGTATACTCGTCCCGCTTCTTTTCCGGAGTTATGTCCATGCGCCGTTTTTCGATCGTGCTTGCGCTGACTTGCCTGCTGGGTTTTCTGGCCATTCCGGTGTCGGCGGCGGTGAAGCTGGGCAACCCGCAAGTCGGTCAGGTCGCACCGGCTTTTCATCTGCAGGATCAAAACGGCCATTGGCATTCGCCTGCTGACTACAAGGGTCAGTGGCTGGTGCTGTACTTCTATCCGAAGGATTTCACGCCGGGCTGCACCACCGAAGTGTGCACGTTCCGCGACAACGTCGCCAAGCTGCGCCAGCAGGGTGCCGTCGTGGTAGGCGTGAGTCTGGATGATGTCAAATCGCATGAGGAATTTGCGGCCAAATACCATGTGCCGTTTCCGTTGCTTTCCGATGCCAATCGGCAGGTCGCGGTCAGTTACGGTGTGCTCACTTCTGCGCTCGGCATCCATTTCGCAAAACGCACCACGTTCCTGATCGATCCGAGCGGCAAGATCGTCAAGATTTACCGCGACGTGGATCCCGAGAAAAATTCCGCCGAAGTACTTACGGATATCGCTGCCATGAAAAAGGCGACCCACTGATGCTGATTTCCCGTTCTGATCTGGGCCACAGGAAAAAGACAGGATTTGCATGGTGGCGGATGATCGTGTGGATGCTGCTGTTGGTGGCGGGTTTTGGCTGCGTGCAATACGTCCGGCATGTACAACAGTTGTGGGGGGTGTTGCAGACGCTTCCTGCCGGCGATAGCGATATCGACCAAGTGCGCGTCATGCTGGCGTGGGATGCGGGATACTTTGTCGTCGCGTTTGCGGTGATCGTTGTCAGCGCAGGTTGCATCTTGCGACAGGCATGGGCGCGGCCGGCATTGCGTGTGCTATCGCTGGCGTTGGCCGTGTGGGCTGCGTATCGCGCCGTAGTGGCGTGGTATCAGTGGCATATGCTTACGGTCATTGGTCCGGCGCTCCTGGCGATGGGGCGCTCCACGCCCGGGCAGCTCGCAGAAACGCAGCATATGCAAAATCTGTTGTTGATCAGTGCAGGTGTCGGCGCCGCCGCCGTGGTGGTGCTTCTGTGGCTCGCCTGGCAGCTTGGCCAGCCGGCGGTGCGCCTGCAATTTCGTGCACGGTCATTCTGATCAGGGCGATTCAGCGGCAGTTCCCGAGCAAGGCTTTATCGATGTCGGCGAGTGCCTATCCTGGCTGATATTCGGGTCTTCCCATGCGTTCCCAAATCTTGCTTGCCACCTGCATGCTCCTGGTCATCTGCGGCAGCCTGCACGCGCAGGATCTGGCGAAGGTCTGTCACGCGACCAGCAGTTACGATCTGACGATAGAACAGGATCGCCTGGTGTTCGATCGCGATGCACCCGCGCCTACGCGCGTCGTGCTGGGTGCGGGCACCTTGCAGACCGATGGTCAGCCCGTTGCGCTGAATGATGAAGATCAGGATCGCATCAATCTGTTCCAGCGCGACGTGCGTGCGCTGATGCCGCGCGTGAAAAGCGTGGCACAGCATGGTGTGGCGATCACCATGCAAACCATCCACGATGAATCGGGGAGCCTCAATCTGGATCCGGACACGCGTGCCGAGCTCGATCAGCGCCTTGCCGCCCATGCCACCGACCTGCGCCAACGCATCGCCGACAGCCATAGCACGCACGACTGGCATGGCGATGCCGCCGACAATTACGCCAATCAGATCCTGAGCGATATCACGCCGCTGCTCGCTTCTTCGCTGGGGCAACAGGCCTTGAATGCGGCGATGACGGGCGATTTGCAGCAGGCGGGCACTCTTCGCGATCAGGCCAGCAACGTCGCCACGAATTTCCAGCCTCGATTGGAAGGGCGCCTACAGGCCCTCCGGCCGGAGATTCAAGCGCTGTGCCCGGATATTCAGCGTCTTTCGCAGCTGCAGGAAGGTCTGCGGGCCAGCAACGGGCGGCCCCTGAACCTCGTCCAGGTCGGTCAATGAAACGCCAGCTGAGCGGCCGATTAGCAGCATAGGCAGGTTAATCCGCGGGTAAGTGCCTGTACGGCAACATGCGGTCATCGTTAGCAGAGCCGCAGCAGGAGGCGACCGCCGTGTCGCTCGATTCCCAACATCTGTGCAATGCGTTGATCCGCCGCAGCATCGAGCTGCGCGCGCTGTATCGTCACGCCGGTGCGCAAGTGAGTGAGCCGGGACTGCGAACAGTGCTCAATGAAGAAGCGCAGTCGCTCACCGAGGTGATCAACGCCTTGCAGATGCAATTGCGCAACCACGCCATCGAGCCTGCCACGCGCAGCCGCATCGTCGAGCGTGCGCGTCAACGATTGGACGCGTTGCTTTTGCGTAGCATGCCGCGCAGCGACGACGCCTGGATTCGCCTGCTCGCACGCCATGAAGAAAACCTGCTGCTTGCGTTCGAGCGCGTGTTGAACCGCATCGAGCCCGGCGAGATGACCGCGACCTTGCATCGCCAGCTTCCGCGCCTGCAATCGATCCATCTGGACATGCACAGCCTCGCCAAGGCCGTAGGGCACTGACGCGTGGCGAGCCCGCCGCCCGAAGCGCTTTCGGTGCTGGCGTTCTGGTTCGATCCTGCCCACACGGACAAATGGTTCCATAGCGATCCTGCGTTCGATGCACAGATTCGCGAACAATTCGGTTATCGGGTCGACGCGGCCGCAGCGGGTCATTTGAATCACTGGGCAGCAACGCCATCCGGCTGGCTGGCGTTGTTGATTGTTCTGGATCAATTTCCGCGCAACATCTATCGCAACCGTCCGCGCGCGTGGAGGCAGGATCTTCTCGCGCAGCAGGTTGTTGTGTCCGGTCTTGATGAAGGTTTCGACCGACAGTTGCCGCCCATCCAGCGCGTGTTCGCTTACATGCCGCTGCAACATGCTGAAGATATTGGGTTGCAGCACCGTTGTGTCCAATTGTTCGAGGACTTGTGCGATAGCGTTGCGGCAAATGAGCGCGATCGCTACACGGACTTTCTCGACTATGCTCGCCGCCACGCGTCGGTAGTCGCGCGTTTCGGTCGCTTTCCGCATCGAAACGCGGTGCTCGGCCGGGTGACAACGCCAGAAGAAACGGCGTACCTCGCCGAGCCAGGTTCCGGCTTTTCCTGATACACAACGAACGGCCAAGGAAGTTGGCCTGATTTCAAGACAAGGAGCACGTCATGCGCCGTTATTTCGCGATCGCTTTGCTTTTCTTCGGGTGCAATGGTTACGCGATGGAGAGCATCCGCGTGGGCAGCCAATTGATCGTCGTTGGCGATAGCTCTGCCAAAGTGAAAGAAATGCTGGGTAACCCTAGCTCTCGCTCGAAAAGCGCCGGCAAGAGCACTGGCTCAAAGAAAGGATCGGGTCACAGCAAGGGTGGTGTGAAGGTTCAATCCAATGACAAGACCAAGGGCGAGAAGTGGCTTTACCGTCGCAATGGCCACACCATCACCTTCATCATGGCCGACGGCAAAGTCACGCACATCGACGATGTGGCGCGCTGATCGCGATCAGCGCAGCTCGCGCAGTTCTTCCAGCAACGCGCGGCCGCTCCAGGGGTCGTATGACTTCTCTGCCTCGCGAATCAGCGCGACGATCCGCGCGTTGCCCCGCGCAGGAAGCCCCCTCGACGCGGCCAGGGCGACAATTTCGCCATTTATGTAATCGATCTCCGTCCGTCGCCCGGCCTGCAAGTCTTGCCACATGGACGATCGGGCCAGCGGATCGATGGCGAGCATGCGCGAAGCGACGCGGCTGAACAGCAGATCAGGCAGCGACAACACGTTCGGCACCCAGCGTGCGGGCACCGTGGTCAGTTGCGCCGGGCGAATGCCCGCCGCATCCAGCACACGCAAGCCCTCGCGTTGCAGCAACGCTAGACAACGCCGCCATACGTGCCGCGACAATTCTTCGCGCAACGGCAGACCGCTCAGTGCGTTCAATGGATTGTTGAGATTGAGCAACAGCTTCGCCCACAACACGGCTTGCATATCGTCGTACTGCTCCAGGGGAATGCCCGCGGCAGCAAATGCCGGAAGAAAGGGGTTCAGCACGGAAGAACGTTCCACTTTCAACTCACCGGACGAGCCCTGATGGAAATGTCCGGCATCAGGTTGCGTAACATTGAAGGGCACTACGCCCGACAGAACGCCATGTCCCGGCAATGAAGCGCGCAGCTCGGCCGCATTGCGAATGCCATTCTGAAAGCTGATGACCGGAACGCCGGACGCAAGCACGTCGGACAGCTCATGCGCCACATCCATGGTCGCGGCGGATTTCACAGTGACCAGCACAAGATCCGCATCGCGTACCGCGTCGGGGTGCGTTTGGATATCAAGTGCATCCGGAAGAATGCGCTTGTCGTGTCCGTGTAAATCGCTGATGCGCAGTCCGTGCTCTTTCAGCGTGGCTGCGACATGCGCACGCGCGATGAAGCGCACATGCGCATGATCGTGCAATCGACCGCCCAAATAGTTACCGATCATCCCGGCGCCATAGATGGCGATGCGAGGACGAGCCTTCATGCGATGGCTGCTGCCGCCGCGCGTCCGGCGACGCGTCCTGAAAAAAGACAGCCGCCCAGGAAGCTGCCTTCCAGCGCGCGGTAACCATGTAATCCGCCACCACCGAAACCGGCGGCTTCACCGGCGGCGTATAGACCGTGCAACGGTTGGCCATCGTGCCCCAGCACGCGTGCTTGCAGATCCGTTTCAAGACCGCCCAGCGTTTTGCGCGTGAGAATGTTCAGGCGCACCGCGATGAGCGGGCCATTGGCCGGATCGAGCATGCGATGCGGTTTTGCCACACGTACAAGCCGATCGCCGCGATAGCGGCGCGCATTGTGGATGGCCATCACCTGACTGTCTTTCGTAAACGGATTGTCGAACTCGCGATCGCGCGCCTCGATCTCTTCACGCAGCTTCGTCACATCGAGCAACGCATTGCCAGCCAGCGCATTCATACCGGCGACAAGATCGTCCAGATTGTCCCGCACAATGAAATCGCGGCCGTGGCTCTTGAAGGCTTCCACCGGAGCGGGCGCGCCTTTGCCGATGGCGCGTTTGGCGACTTGCCGCCAGCTCTTGCCGGTGAGGTCGGGATTCTGCTCGGAGCCGGAAAGCGCAAATTCGCGACGGATAATCTGCTGATCCAGCACAAACCAGCTGTAGTCGTAACCGGTGCGACGCAAATGCTCCAACGTACCCATGGTGTCGAAGCCCGGCCACAGTGGCCCCGGCAAACGTTGCCCATGTGCGTCGAACCACAGCGATGACGGCCCGGGCAGAATGCGGATCGCATGCATCGGCCAGATCGGATTCCAGTTCTCGATACCTTCCACGTAATGCCACATGCGATCGCGATTGATCAGCCTCGCGCCGGCTGTTTCGCTGATGCCAAGCATACGGCCGTCCACATGCGCAGGCACGCCGCACAGCATGTGCGATGGTGGCGGACCAAGGCGCTCCGGCCAATTCTTGCGCACCAGTTCGTGATTGCCGCCGATGCCACCCGACGCGACGATGACCGCCTGCGCGCAAAGTTCGAAATCGCCCACTACATCGCGTGAGCTGGGTTTGCCGCGTTCCATGTTGTCGCTTGCGAGCTTGACGCCACGCACACCTGCAACGCGACCCTTATCGACAATCAGCTCATCGACACGATGCCGGAACGCAAACTGCAACAGTCCTTTCGATTGCGCCTCACGCGCGCGGCGCAGAAACGGTTCCAGCACACCGGGCCCTGTTCCCCATGTCACATGGAAGCGCGGCACCGAATTGCCGTGCCCGATCGCGCCATATCCCCCGCGTTCGGCCCAGCCCACTACGGGAAACCAGCGCATGCCCATGCCATGCAGCCATGCGCGCTTTTCGCCGGCTGCAAAATCGACATATGCCTGGGCCCATTGGCGCGGCCAATGATCTTCAGGGCGGTCGAACGCCGCCGTGCCCATCCAGTCTGAAAGCGCGAGCGCGTGGGAATCGCGCACACCCATCCGGCGCTGCTCGGGCGAATCGACGAAAAACAAGCCGCCGAACGACCAGTGCGCCTGGCCGCCCAGACTTTGTTCCGGCTCCTGATCGACTACGATCACGCGTTTGCCGGCATCGGTGAGCTCTGTGGCGGCCACAAGACCCGCCAGGCCGCCGCCGACCACAATGGCATCAGTGGATTGCATGATTGTGTCGCCCCTGCTTACGTCCCAGTAGTCCAACTTATCGCGCGCTCGTCCGTTTTCCTATGTGCGCTGCGCCATCGGGCAAACGGCTGTTCTATGACCGATGGCACGGGGATGACGTACGGCCCATGCTGCAGTGCCCCCCGGTGTTAAACCCTATGCAAGTCAGGACGCATCCAAGCACGCGTTAGGACCCATTCGTGTGCCTTGAGGAGGGAGTCGCTCATGCATCGTCATGTCATTCTTGTTGCCATGGTTGGTGGCCTCGCCGCGACGTGCGGCGCTCGGGCTGCCGATACGCATGCAAGCTTTCAGTGCACCTACAACACCCAGTACGACGTTCAGATCAAACCCGATGGCATTGCCTTTACGCGTGACCATGGCACGCCGGGCGATGTCTTCATGCACAACGGACAGTTGCGCGTGGACGGACGAGACGTGGCAATGTCCAGCGCCGATGCAACGCGCCTGCGCGACTACGAACGACAAGTACGCGAACTGGTGCCCACCATCGCAGCGATTGCACGCGATGGCGTCAACATCGGTTACTCGGCACTTTCCACCGTGGTGGCGACGTTTGCCGAGAACAGCGATGAGCGCCTGCGTTATCAGCAAGCGCTGCACGAAAAAGAAGTCGTCGCGCTGCAGCTGATCGAAAATGGTCTCGACAAGGGTGTGTGGAAATCCGACGACGACGATCGTGCATTCGGCGCCGATATGCAGCAAACCGTGGCCGACATGACGGCCGATGTGATGCGCAATGTGGTGGCCGACGCGCTCAGCGGCGATTCCAGCCGGATGGCCAGCTTGCAGGCACGCACGGGTTCACTGGAAAACTCCTTGCAAAAAGCACTCGCCGAACCCGCGCAACAGCTCGCGCAACGCGCACAGGAAGTGTGCCCGCGCCTGACAGATCTAGATCGTTTGCAACAGCAATTCCAGTTCCGCCTCGCTCATGGCGAGCGGCTGCAGCTTCTTTCTTCGGACACGGACAGTCTCGATAAGGCACGGCAATACGCCCAACGTTAATGACCCCCGCAGCCATGCTTTTTCCCCATTAGCATGGAAAGTCATGTGCCCGGTTCCCAGCCGGGCCTTTTTTTGTCCCGAAGCGGGTATCGTCCGAAAGCCAGTCCACTCGCAGGCTGTTAGGCTTTAGGCAGTTCCGCGACGGATTGCGTCATGTTCGATCACCTTCTGCAGCTTTCCCTCGACGACCTGTCAGCGCTTTTCAAGCAACACGGGCCGGCGTGGCTGGGTGCGCTGGTCGTTCTGCTGATTGGCATGTGGCTGTCGGCACGCGTGGCGAATCTGATGCAACGTGCGATGCAGCGCGCGCAAGTCGATCCGACGCTCAGCGGGTTTCTGCGCAATCTGATGTACGGCGTACTGCTGATCGTGCTGGCGGTCATGGTGCTGCAGACGGCGGGCGTTCCGGGCGCACCACTGCTTGCCGCGCTCGGTGCTGGCGGTATTGCCATCGGCCTGGCTTTGCAGGGTTCGCTGAGCAACCTTGCCTGGGGTGTGCTGCTGATCATCTTCCGTCCGTTTCGCGTCGGCGATTTCATTCACGCGGGTGGTGTGGAAGGCACCGTGGAAAGCATCAACCTGATGCACACGCAGCTCGTGCTCTCGGACAACCGCGAAGCGGTGGTGCCGAACGCGAAGATCGGTGGCGATGCCATCATCAATTTCAATCGGCGCGGCACGCGGCGCTTCGAGCTGCGCGTGGGGATTGGTTACGGCGATGACATCGGCCAAGCCATCGAGGTGGTGAAGCGGCTGTTCGAAGCCGACGCACGCATCCTGAAAGATCCCGCGCCCACGGTGTGGACGGACAGCCTGGGCGATAGCGCCGTCTGTCTTTTGTTACGCGCCTACACCCGAACGACCGATTTTTGGCCCGCGCAGACCGACTTCCTGCGTGCGGTGAAAGAGGGCTTCGATGCCGCGGGTATCAGCATTCCGTACCCGCAGCGTGACGTGCATATCGTCGGCACCTCCTCAGCGCACGAGTAGGCCAAAACCCCGCATACGTATGCGGATGGCCCATTTGGGCCGATTTGCCATGTCCGAGTTGGGCCTCGGTTGCTATGATGGAAGCCTTGCGGCCGCCCCCGCCTCCCCCATCGCGGTCGCCTTGGATCTGCAGGAGAAATCATGGCTGACCTGAAAGAAGTCCGCGTCCCCGATATCGGTGGGCACGCCGACGTACCCGTTATCGAGGTGTTGATCAAACCCGGCGACAAGGTCGAGAAGGATCAAAGCCTGATCACCCTGGAATCGGACAAGGCCACGATGGAAGTGCCCGCGCCGTTCGCCGGCGTGGTGAAAGAACTGAAATTGAAGGTGGGTGACGAAGTGTCCGAAGGCGCCGTCATCGCCACGATCGAAGCCGAAGGCGGCGCTGCCGCACCGGCGCCCAGTCCCGCCAAGAGCGACGAACCGGCTGCCGAGAAAAAGGCACCCGCACCGGCTCCGGCGCCCGCACCGGCTCCGCAAGTGAAGGAAGAGCCCGCGCCGCTGGGTGGCCGCAGTGTGTTGCCCGGCAACGCACCGGAGGGCGACGTCTCGCCGCAGGCACGTCCGCCGATCGACGCCAAACTCGTCATGCCGGGCGATGCACCGTACGCCAGTCCCGCCATCCGCGCGTTCGCACGCGAACTTGGCGTGGACATTCACCAGGTGAAGGGCAGCAGCCGCGGCGGCCGCATCGTGCGCGAAGACGTCACCGCTTACGTCAAGCATGCGTTGGCCTCCGGCGCACGTCCGATTTCCGGCGGTGCGGTGTCGGGTAGTGGTCTCAATCTGCTGCCATGGCCGAAGGTCGATTTCGCCAAGTTCGGCGAGATCGAAGAGAAGCAGCTGTCGCGCATCCAGAAGATTTCGGGCGCGAATCTCGCGCGCAACTGGGCGATGATTCCGCACGTCACCCAGCACGAAGACGCCGACATCACCGAGTTGGAAGCCTTCCGCAAGAAGCTCGGCGAAGAGAACAAGGATCTGAAGATCACACCGCTCGTGTTCCAGATCAAGGCTGTCGTAGCGGCGTTGAAGAAATTCCCCACGTTCAATGCCTCGCTCGACGAGAGCGGCGAAAAGCTGGTACTCAAGAAGTACTTCCACATCGGTATTGCGGTGGATACACCCGATGGCTTGGTCGTGCCGGTGATTCGCGATTGCGACAAGAAGGGCCTGCTGGATCTGGCCGCTGAACTGGGCGAGATTTCCAAGAAGGCGCGCGACAAGAAGCTCGGCCCGAACGACATGTCGGGCGGGTGCTTCTCCATCTCCTCGCTTGGCGGCATCGGTGGCACGTCGTTTACGCCGATCGTCAATGCGCCGGAAGTGGCCATCCTCGGTGTATCGAAAGCGCAGACCAAACCCGTTTGGAACGGCAAGGAATTCGCGCCGCGCCTGATCCTGCCGCTGTCGCTCAGCTATGACCACCGCGTCGTCGACGGCGCACTCGCCGCGCGCTTCGCATCCTTCCTCGCCACGCAGCTCGGCGACATTCGCCGCCTGTTGCTCTGACAGGGAGAGTTGACATGGCCAATACGATCGAATTGAAAGTCCCCGATATCGGCGGGCACGACAACGTGCCGGTGATCGAGGTGCTGGTGAAAGTCGGCGACAAGGTTGAGCAGGAGCAAAGCCTGATCACGCTCGAATCCGACAAGGCGACGATGGAAATTCCCGCCAGCGCGGCAGGCGTCGTCAAGGAACTCAAGCTGAAAGTGGGCGATGAGGTTTCCGAGGGCGCCGTGATTGCCGTGCTTGAAGTCGGTGAGGGTGCAAGTGCTCCTGCAGAGCCAAAGAACTCCGCCCCGGCTCCGGCTCCGGCGCCCGCACCGAAAAGCGAATCCGCACCTGCACCGGCTGCTGCCAAGGCGCCTTCTGCGCCCGCACCGCAAGCGGCTGGCGCAAGCGGTCGGAAAGCCGATATCGAGTGCAAACTCATCGTGCTGGGCTCCGGTCCGGGCGGTTACACGGCTGCATTCCGCGCGGCGGATCTAGGCGTCGACACCGTGCTGGTCGAACGCTACGCCACGCTCGGCGGCGTTTGCCTCAACGTCGGCTGCATTCCGTCCAAGGCATTGCTGCACGCCGCGGCTGTGATCGACGAAGCCGACGCGATGGCCGCACACGGTGTCACCTTCGGCAAGCCGAAGATCGACATCGATAAGCTCCGCAGCTTCAAAACCAAGGTGGTCGGCCAGCTCACCGGCGGTCTCGCCAGCATGGCCAAGCAGCGCAAGGTGCGCGTCGTGCAGGGCGTTGGCACCTTTGTGTCGCCGAACGAACTGGAAGTGGAAACTGCCGACGGCAAGAAACTCATCCACTTCGAATACGCCATCATCGCGGCCGGTTCGCAGTCGGTGAAACTGCCCGCATTCCCGTGGGACGACGACCGCGTCGTCGATTCCACCGGCGCGCTGGAAATGAAGGATGTGCCGGCGAAACTATTGGTCGTCGGCGGCGGCATCATCGGTCTGGAAATGGCCACTGTGTACTCCGCGCTCGGCAGCGAAGTGACCGTGGTCGAATTCATGGACCAGATCATTCCGGGTACCGATGCCGATCTGATCAAGCCGCTCGCCAAGCGTCTTGGCAGCAAGCTCAAGGGTATTCACCTCAAGACCAAGGTAGTCGAGGCGAAAGCCACGAAGAAAGGTATCGAAGTCAGCTACGAAGGCGAAAACATTCCTGCCACTACCGTGTTCGATCGCGTACTGGTTGCTGTTGGCCGTTCGCCGAATGGCAAGAAGATCGGCGCTGAAAAGGCTGGTGTTGCCGTCACGGATCGCGGCTTTATCGATGTCGACACGCAGATGCGCACCAATGTGAAACACATCTTCGCCATCGGCGACATCGTCGGTCAGCCGATGCTGGCGCATAAAGCCACGCACGAAGCAAAGGTCGCCGCTGAAGTGGTCGCCGGTCAGAAGAGTCATTTCGACGCGCGCGTAATTCCGTCGGTGGCGTATACCGATCCGGAAGTGGCATGGGTCGGTGTCACCGAGCGCGAGGCGAAAGAGAAAGGTTTGAAGGTCGGCGTCGGCAAATTCCCGTGGGCTGCCAGTGGTCGCGCCATTGGCATCGATCGCACGGAAGGCTTCACCAAGCTGATCTTCGACGAAGAAACGCATCGTGTGGTCGGCGGCGCCATCATCGGCCCGCACGCAGGCGATCTGATTTCCGAAGTCGCGCTCGCCATCGAAATGGGCAGCGAAGCGGCGGATATCGGCCTCACCATCCATCCGCATCCGACATTGAGCGAATCGGTGGGTATGGCTGCGGAAGCCTACGAAGGCACAATTACCGATCTGTACATGCCAAAAAAGAAATAACGCTGCATGATGAAAAGGCCGGATTTATCCGGCCTTTTTTTATTCGTCATAAAGTGTTTTGGATGCCGCGACTGCGCCCGTCTGCATCTTTGCCTGCATCCACGCAAACAAATCGTTTTGCACGATAAAACCATCGTGACCCACGAAGCCGGACCGCCTATGTCTGTCAGCTTTAGCGGTTTAGCCGTCCAAGGTACATGGCCTGGACGTTGATCAGCCGATTCTGGCATGTGGTGATCGTGAATGCGCCAAGACAGCTGCCCCATTCGCGGATATAGTTGCGCGCAAGGATTCAATAACCAGGTTTTTCGGCTCATTTCAGTCAGTCGGTGCAGCATTTAGTATGAGTACGACCTGGATGTGCGTGTGACAGGCATGTCCGAGCAAGGGCTTGCGAACCGCCAGTATTCCGATTTTGTTGAACTTCAGGACACCCCCATGAATACGGACCGTTCCACATCGTCGGGCCGAGCCCGCGCGAACCGCTTTTGGCGTTGGCGTAATGCCCATTTGATTCGCAACGTCGATCATGCGGCAGTTATGGCAAACGTCATGGATGGTGGGGTTCTGACGCCACGCTACGCGTTCATGGCGATCATGTCTTGCGGCATCGCTATTCTTGGTTTGCTGCAATCGTCGGCGGCCGTGGTGATCGGCGCGATGCTCATTTCGCCACTAATGGGGCCCATCGTTCAATTGGGCTTCTCGCTGTGCGTAGTCGATTTCCGCATGATGGGACGCGCACTGGTGGCATTGCTGGCGGGCATTGCGTTGGCGTTGGTGATTGCCATGTGCATTGTCTGGCTTTCTCCGCTGCGCGAAGCCACCAGCGAAATCCTCGCGCGAACGCAACCGACGCTTTTCGATCTCTTGGTTGCGTTGTTCTCCGGTTTGGCGGGCGGTTACGCTGTGATCACCCGCAAGGGAGAAACCATCGTCGGTGTCGCCATTGCCACGGCTTTGATGCCGCCGCTCGCAGTGGTGGCTTATGGTTTGGCTGTTCGCGATATGAGCATCGCAGGTGGCGCATTCTTCCTGTTCATGACCAATCTGTTGGTGATAGCGCTTGCCGTCACCTTGATTGCGAAATGGTACGGATTCGGCACCGACAATTCGCCGCAGCACACAGCCTGGCAGGCTGCGATTATCGTCGTGACGTTTGCCGTGCTGGTCATTCCCTTGGGTCTGGCGCTGCGCAATATCGCCGAGCAGTCCTGGACCGCGAAAGAAGCGACCGCAGCGGTCGACGATTATCTGCACGAGCACGGCGGAAGTATCGAACAGATGAAAGTAGAACGCCGTGGTGAGCGATTCGCGGTCAATCTTGTTCTGCTGGTGCCGTCCTATCTCAATGATGCGCAGGACAAAATTCAGGCGCTGATTGGCCAGAAACTCAAGCACGCGCCGATCGTGCAGGTCCGCCAGACATTGGAAGCCAGCGACAGCATGACGCGGGATAGAGCCACGGTCGATGCGCTCCGCGTTCAAGTCGACGATTTGAATTTGCAGGTGGAAGAGCTGAAAAGACAGGCCGAGCCATGGATCGCTTTGCACGTGAAGAATCTCTTGCAGCAACCATGCGATGTCGCCGTCGACATGAACAAGCGCAAGATCACCGTTACGCTTCCCGCTACGGGTGACGCCGACGACAAACAAATACTTGCGTTGAGAGAACGCTTGGCGCCACTCGAACCGGGTTGGGCTATCGAAATAACGAAAGCAACCGCTACACAGCCAGTTGCCTCGGAGAATCCATCCGCTCCGCAAGAAGCCGGTCACTGACCTTTGAAAAATGCAGCCTCGGCTCTTGCTTCATTGCCACGATGAAAAGCCAGGCACGAAGGGGAAGGTGAGCGATTCGTAGTATTTGAGCGACTGTTGTGGCGGGGCGTAGCCCGATGGCAGCGGCAGACCCGAGATGCTTTGGAAATAAGCGATGCATGCATCGCGCCACCACTGCGCTTCCTTTTGCTGTATGGCAAGAAAAGTGGCGACCTGCTGATAACGCTCGTCGTCGATGTAGCCGTCCATATGACGCCATGTTTCGCGCATCTGCTTCACGTCATCCACGCCTTGCGTGTAATGCGCGATCAGTTCGTACCAAAGCGTCTGGCCGGAACGCATGCGGTAATCCCAGGGCACGTGATGAAAAAAAAGCAGATATTGCTCGGGCGTCTGTTTCAGGTCGTTGAATTGTGCGGCGATGGGTGGCGCGTATTGCGCAACGGCATCGCTGCCCGTGTTGGTTCGATCGAAGCCAATGCCTTGATGGTCTGCGCGGTGGTAATAAACGGGACGCCAATCCGCACGCGATTCGCTCGCATCCCACGGTGCGGGGCCGTAATGATGCCCCGGCCCCATGATGTGAACCAAGCCAAGCGGCGTCATGTAGTCGACCACCGCTTCGCGCGACCTCATCATCATGTCGACGACCGGTTTGACGAAGGCGTTATTGTTTGTGAACGTCATACGCACCCATTCATCGGCAATCGTGCGCGATGACAGTGTGGGGTTCCACGCCAATCGGCCAAACACATACCAGTTTGCCTGGTTGAAGTCCGAGCCGGTCCAGTTGCGATCGGTGCCGATGTTCGAGTCGCCGGTCATGCCCGTCAGCGTATGGCCTTCCAGCGACCCGTCGATCACCTTCGCCACCGTGGAGCCCTTGCCGTGCACCATGGTGTCGGCAGAGAGCACCTCTTCATACAGCGGCCCCAGATAAACAAGATGCGTGGCAAAGCCGAGGTATTCCTTGGTGATTTCGAATTCCATCATCAGCGGCGTTTTTGGCATCGCACCGAAGAGAGGATGGAAGGGTTCGCGCGGCTGAAAATCGATCGGCCCATTCTTTACCGGCAATATCACATTGGCTCGAAAGTGGCCGTCGAGGGGTTTGAATTCCTCGTAAGCCTGCTTCGCGCGATCATCCGGATTGTTCTGCGAATAAACGAACGTGCGCCACATGACGATGCCACCGTGCGGCGCGAGCGCATCGGCAAGCACGTTCGCACCATCGGCATGTGTGCGACCGTAGTCTTCCGGGCCCGGCTGACCTTCCGAGTTGGCTTTCACCAGAAAGCCGCCGAAGTCGGGAATGATCCGGTAGATCTCATCGGCTTTCTCGCGCCACCAGCGTTGCACCTGCGGATCAAAGGGATCGGCAGTCTTTAGTCCACCGATTTCAATCGGCGCGCTGAAGCGAATACTGAGATAGACGCGGATGCCATAGGGCCGAAACACGTCCGCCAACGCGGCGACTTTTTCCAAATAGGTCGGGGTCAGAATGGTGGCGCCATCGGTGACGTCGTTGAGCACCGTTCCATTGATACCGATCGAAGCATTCGCGCGCGCGTAGTCGGTGTAACGCGGGGCACGCCAGTCCGGCAGCTTCCACCAATCCCAGATCGATGCGCCGGCATAACCGCGTTCTACCTGGCCATTGAGATAGTCCCAGTGCTCAAGCACGCGTAGCTTCAAGCGTGGCGATTCACGTATATCGAGGTGATCGATGGATTGCTCGGTCTGCAGCAGGCGCAGGAAATGGAATGCGCCATACAGTGCGCCCACATCGGTGTTGCCGACGATGGCTGTGGCGGTGTGGCCGTTCACGGCGACGCTGCGGATCAGATAACCCTCATTTCCCAGGCTTTTCGTATCCAGTTTCAGTTGCGCGATGAGCGGCGAAGACGATGGTGTACCGACGATGATGGCCCCATCGCGGGTGATGTCGTGCGAAAGCAGGGGGCCGTGACCGAGCAGACCATCCAGCCCGCGCTGCAGTTCCTCGCGGGTGACCGTCTGAGTAGGTGTCGCGGAGCCGATGATCAACTGCGACGCATGGCCGCCATAGAGCTTCACCTGCTCGGGTGCGAGCAAGCGATAGCGCATCCAAAGATCGTATCCATCTTCGGCACGCGTCGGCGTTGCACAAAGAGATGTCGCGATGACGACGACAAGCGACACCAGCGTACGGATGAATGCATTCATGTCTGATGTGCCGATACGTTGTCGAAAAGATCGCGTTGCGCGATGAAACTATCCTGATCCACAAAGCCGGACAGACCCACGCCAACCAAACGATAGCGGCTATCTGCCGGCCGTTCCACGCGCTCGCGCAGCGCACACGCCAGATCGGCGAGTTCCGCAGCAGAGCTTGGAAGCACAGCAGGCGAGAGACTGCGTGTGAGCGTGTGAAAATCCGATGTCTTGAGTTTCAATACGACGGTGCGCGCGACGCGGCCTGTCTCGCGCTGATGCGCAGCCCAGGTTTTTTCGGCGAGGCGGCGTATATGCGGTTCGAGTTCATCGAGTGTGATGTCATGTTCGAACGTGTCTTCCGCAGAAACTTGCAGCGTCGCCCGGTCCGGCTGCACCGCATGTTCGTCGATACCGAGCGAAAGTTCATGCAGGCGGCGCCCCCAGCGGCCAAAGCGCATCTCCAGATCGGCAAGCGTTATCTGGCGCAGATCGCTTACGGTTTTGATGCCCAGCGCTTCCAGCTTCGCTTCCATCACCTTGCCGACGCCGGGCAGTCGATTGACCGCTAGTGGCGCGAGAAACGCCTCGATCTGATGGGGACGAATAACATACAAGCCATCGGGCTTGTTCCAGTCCGACGCGATCTTGGCGAGGAACTTGTTCGGTGCGACACCGGCCGATGCCGTGAGGTTGGTTTCCTCGCGAATCGCCGCGCGAATCGCTTGCGCGGTGGCTGTTGCAGACGGTAAATCGGTCTTGGTGACGGTGACATCCAGATACGCTTCATCCAGTGACAATGGTTCGATCAGATCCGTATGTCGCGCAAAAATCTCGCGCACCTGTCGCGACACTGCCTTGTAACGCACGAAATCCGGCGGTACGAAGATCGCTTGTGGACACAAGCGCTCCGCACGTACCGCCGGCATTGCCGAGCGCACGCCAAACTTGCGCGCCTCGTAACTGGCCGCACACACCACCGATCGCGCGCCACGCCACGCGACGACCACCGGTTTGCCGCGCAGCGATGGATCGTCACGCTGCTCCACCGACGCGTAGAACGCGTCCATGTCGACGTGAAGGATCTTGCGTGGTGGTGGTGTGGACAAGGTTATCGGGGAGCGGGGCAGTGTCCCCGATTCTAGGACGTGCTGTCCGCCTTCGCAGCCGTGACGTCAGGACGCTCTTTTTTGAGCTGTTTGAGCCGCTCGACGACGTGCTGGGCGAAGCGCTCCGCGGCATCCGGCCGTATCCCCAGATGCAGCAGCGGCTCGATCAACTCCAGCTCCATGATACAAAACTGCCCGTCGACCACGACCCCATCGACACGCGCATAAACCTGCTCGCGATAACCCAGTGCTGCAACGGTAGCCAGGGCGCTATCCGCTGTCTGCACAATGAACGCATCAGGCTTCGCTGGCGTTGCCGTGCCACCATGATCTTCCTGCACGCGATAATCGCCTTTGGCAGGATGTTTGAGCACCGCATGGCTGTAAGTTCCGCCGAAGTAGAGCAACGACCACTCGCCATTCGTCGCTATTTCCGGCACAAACGGCTGCACCAGGTAATCCAGATGCGATGGCAATGACGTGATCGTCTCTTTGAACGCTGCGGTGCCAAGCGTGCCTCGTGCCGTGTGCCATGCACCGCCGCTGACACTCGGCTTGATGACCACCTCGCGCGAAGGAACCGATTGCAACACTTCCAGCAACGAGCCGGCACGTGCAAAGTGCGTGGGAATAATCGGTACGCCGTGTTGCTCAAGATCGAGCAGATAGCGTTTTTCGCTGTTCCAGCGAACAAGTCGGGTGTCGTTGATTGTTGGCACACCACGCTGATCAAGTCGATCAAGCCACGCGAGAAACGCCGAGTATTGCTGAAAATAATCCCACACCGTGCGGATCAGCACGGCATCGAACGACGTCCAATCCACGTCGGGATCATTCCACACACACACGGTTGGCTGGACACCAAGCAACTCCAGCACGGCTACGAAATACACATCATCCACATGCACCGACCGAAACGCTTCGGCCGTGGCAATGGCAATACGGAAATCAGAAACAGGCGCAGACATGCGAACACCTCCAGTCACTGGGGTGGGCGCCCTTGGCATTGTAGGCGGCATACCGAGCGTGGCGGACCGATGTCCGTCGCAGCACCCCTCGGGGCCGAGGCGCCAATAAACGACATGGCGCGTGACGGCGCGAGTATCCGGGTGCCTCCAATGCGATGTCAATGTGACCAAGGGCATGTCCTTCGGTGCCCGTTTTGATCAAGGCCGTCGAGCGATGACAGTGCATGCGGCATAAGTCACCAGAAATTTTGTGCCGACTCGGGTTATTGTCGACATCTATGACCAACGACTCTTCAAGCTCGTACCTGCGGCGACTCGGCATTTGGGATGGTGCGGCCATTGTTGTCGGCGGCGTCATCGGTGCAGGTATTTTTCGAACTCCCGCCACAGTGGCCGAACGTACGGCCTCGGGCTTGCCGCTGCTTTCGCTTTGGGCTATCGGTGGTTTGCTGACGCTGGCAGGTGTGCTGTGTTACGCGGAACTCGGCGCGCGCCGGCCGCATGCGGGCGGTATCTACATTTACCTGCGCGAAGCATTTGGGCCATTACCTGCGTTTCTGTTCGGCTGGACCATGGCGTTGATCAACTACCCCGGCAGCGTTGCCGCGGTGGCGACGACGTTTGCCGACTATGCGTGCCGCGCCGTGAGCTTGCCGAATCTTTGGGTGAAGCCGGTGGCGGTCGGTGCGATCGCTTTCATTGCCGGCGTGAATTTTTTCGGCATTCGCGCAGGCGCGTGGATGCAGAATCTGTTTACGCTGCTGAAAGTCGCTGCGATTGTGATGCTGCTGGTCGTGGGTCTGGTGCTGGCGCATGGGCACTTCGGCAATGTGTTCGCCGTGGATACAACGCACGAAGTGCCCAGCGGAGCATGGATTGGCGCGTTGCTGCCCGTGCTGTTTACGTACGGCGGTTTTCATTACCTCAATGACATGGCAGGCGAAGTGCGCGATCCGCAGCGCACACTGCCACGTGCCTTGGCATTGGGCATGATCGGTGTGGTGGTGTGCTACGTGCTGGTCAACATTGCGTACCTGGTGGGTTTGGGGCACGCAGGCTTGGCGGCAAGCAAAGCGCCTGCGGCCGATCTGATGAGTCATATCTTCGGCCCTCGCGGCGCGACGATCATGGCGATCGGCATCGCTTGTTCCACCTTCGGTTATTGCAGCATTGCCATCGCCGGTGGCGCACGCGTGCTGCAGACCATGGGCGCGGATGGCATGTTCTTCCGCTCGGTGGGGCAGATCGATTCGCGTTGGCGCGCGCCGCAGGTGGCATTGGCGGTACTGGGGGTGTGGGCAATTGTGCTTACACTCTCCGGCACCTTCGGCCAATTGCTCGACTACACCACGGTGGGCGAGTGGCTCGGTCATGCGTTCGGTATTGCGACGCTGTTCTGGTATCGACGTCAGTTTGCGAATCAACCCTCGCCGTACCGCGTGCCGTTGTATCCGTTATTGCCGTTTGTTTTCGTGTGCACGGTGCTGGGTGTGATCATCGCGACCGCCATCAACACGCCCGGCGATGCGGGCATGAGCCTGGTGATCATCGCCTGCGGTTTGCCGGTGTATGCGCTTTGGCGCTATTGGCAGGGCCGTCGAGCCGCCTGAGGTCTCAAGCCCTGACACGGGTCGGGCGCATTCTTCGGGCCAATCCAACCGTTGCGGCAGATAAGCGGCCCGCAAGTCATTGATTGTCGGGCACCTTGTCGCCGCACTTCATTTTCACCAAAAAAGGTGAAAAGATGAGTGCCATGAGCATCCAGCTTACCAGCCGCCAGTCCAACATCCTCGCCTTCATCCGGGCTCGCCTGGATCAAACCGGCGACGCGCCCACCCTGGAAGAAATCGGCAACGCCATGGGCCTGCCCAACGTCAGCGCCGTGCTCAAGCACGTGCGCTCGCTGGAGGCGAAAGGGCGGCTGGTGATCGAACCCAATCGCACACGCGGCATTCGGCTGGTGCAGGAAAACGATCCGTTTGCCGCCGACACCATGGAACTGCCGCTGATCGGCCGCATCGCCGCAGGCGAGCCGATCTTTTCCGAGTCGCGCGTGGAACGCAGCATGCGCGTGTCGAGCGATCTGTTCCGGCTGCGTCCGGATTACCTCGTGCGCGTCGTCGGCGATTCGATGCGCGACGAAGGCATTCTCGATGGCGATCTGGTGGCCGTGCACGCCACACCGGTGGCGCGTCACGGGCAGATCGTCGCCGCGCGCGTGGAAGGCGAGCGCTTCACCATCAAGCGCCTGTATTGGAGGGGCGATGTGATTCGCCTGCTGCCGAACAGCCCGGGTTATGAACCGATCGATCCCGACCCCACCGAAGACTTCGCCATCGAAGGGTTGTTTGCAGGTCTCGTGAGGGGGGCCTGATGAGCGCGGTGATGGCGCTGTCGAATCTGCTGGACGCGCGGCAGGTATGGCGCGGTCGTGCAGAGCCGATTGTGGAAGGCGAACAGCCCACTGGTTGGCCGATGCTCGACGCCGTGCTTCCTGCACGCGGGTGGCCGGAAGCGTCGCTGACAGAAATTTTGATGCCGGTCGATGGCGTCGGCGAATTGCGTCTGGTGTTGCCGACACTCGCACGTTTGACGCAAGGCCAACGTCCGGTCGTGCTGGTCGCGCCGCCGTATCTGCCGTGTGCGATGGGTTGGCGCCAACAGGGCGTGAATCTACATCGCCTGACCATTGTCGATGCAGAAGAAAAACAGGTGTTGTGGGCGGCCGAGCAATGTTTGCGTTCGGGCAGCTGCGCGGCCGTGCTGGCATGGCCGCATCGGGCGGACGATCGCAGTCTGCGCCGTTTGCAGGTCGCGGCGGATACGGGTCGCGCATTGGCATTCGTGTTTCGCGACCGCAAGCACCTGACGAATGCATCGCCGGCTTCGTTGCGCCTTGAATTGACGACGACACCGAGCACTGCCATCTGGGTGCGCAAATGCCGTGGCGGCAATGCGCCTTCGCAGCCCATTCCCTTCGATCCCGTTCAACGTCTTTCCAGCGCACGTGGGGAGGGCACATGGATGTGCCCGGTTTTGAGGAGCGAGGAGGGCCGGAATTCAGCGGTGACAACGCATGCGGTTCATCAGCGTATGCGCGGTTCGCTGGATTCCGGCCTTTGCCGGAATCACGAACGAAAGAAGCAAAGCGCGTGAGGCCGACCTATGTTGTGGGCCTGCCTGTTGCTGCCTCAGCTGGCGCTGGATGGAGTCCTCCGTCACCGCACCGATGACACACCGTTGGTGTTGGTGGATGGGCCCATCAACGCGCGCACCATCGTGGCTGTCAATGCGCGCGCACGTGCAGCGGGGCTTTACATCGGCCAACGATTGACGGCTGCGCAGGCATTGCAGGCGCGATTCGATGCCATTCCCTACGACGCTGACGAGGTCGAGCGCTGGCAGCAGTTTCTCGCTGGCGTGGCGTATCGCTACAGCTCGCAAGTCGCGTTGTTGCCACACGCGATCGTGCTCGAAGTCAGCAAGAGCCAAAGCCTGTTCGGATCGTGGTCGGTGATGGAGCGCCGGTTGCGCAGCGATATCACCGCACTCGGTTTTCGTCATCGCGTAACGGCTGCACCGACGCCCCATGGCGCGTATGTATTGGCCGGTGTCGGCGATGGGCAAACGGCACTGAGTCAGGAAGGTATGCAACGTCTTCTGGATGATGTCCCGTTGAGCAAAAGCCGTTTGCCAACGCAGGCGATGGATACGTTGCCGAGTATGGGTGTGCGGCGGCTCGGACAACTGCTGCGCATGCCGCGCGATGGCCTGCAACGGCGTTTCGGCTTTACGTTATTGCAGGCCATGGATCGCTTGATGGGCGACGCACCTGCAGGGCTCGATCTCTACATCCCGTCTGATGGCATCGATTGGTATGTCGAGTTGTCGCACGAGGTCGAAAACATCGCTGCGCTGATTTTTCCGTTGCGGCGTATGACGGGTGATCTTGCTGCGTATCTGTCCGGCCGCGATGGCGGTGTGCAGCGATTCCTTTTGCGATTGGAACATCGCGATCGCGTAGTCACGGATGTGCCTGTAGGTATGCTTTCACCCGAACGCAGCGCCGATGTACTGTTCGACGCCGCACGTGGCCGCCTTGAGCAAGTGCAATTGCCCGCGCCGGTACTTGCATTGCGATTGATCGCCGAGGATCTGCCCAGTTTCGTTCCTGCTGGCCGAGATCTGTTCGACGAACGTCCCGCCAATGCGTTGCCTTTCGAGCAACTGCGCGAACGTTTGCGTGCCCGGTTGGGCGATAGCGCGGTGCATCAGTGGGGCACCACCATCGATCCACGCCCGGAACACTCACAACATGCTGCCGCCGAAGACGAAGGTCCGCTTGAGCCGCGTCCGCGTCCCACATGGTTACTGGAACGGCCCATCCCATGGCGGGGCGCGTTGCACATTGTTTCCGGTCCTGAGCGATTGGAAACCGGCTGGTGGGATGGTGGCGATACGCGCCGCGACTACTACATCGTCGAAACCGACATGGGTCAGCGCGCGTGGGCGTTCTGCGCGCCGGGCGAGCAATCGGGCTGGATGCTGCACGGATGGTTCGCATGACGGACTACGCCGAACTGCATTGCCTTTCCGACTTCTCGTTTCAACGCGGTGCTTCCAGCGCGCGCGAATTGTTCGAGCGCGCATCGGAATGCGGTTATGCCGCCTTGGCGATTACAGATGAGTGCTCGCTGGCCGGTATCGTGCGCGCCTGGGAGGCTTCTCGCGATACGGAAATACCGCTAATCGTCGGTACGGAAATCCAGCTTGCCGATGGCCCCAAGTTGGTACTGCTTGCAGAAAACAAACAAGGCTATGTCTCGCTGTGCCGCCTGATTACGCAAGGGCGCAGGGCTTCCGAAAAAGGCGACTATCGCCTGACCAGGGCCGACATGGCCGAAGGTGCCCCGGGAACGTTGGCGCTATGGATTCCCGAACGCGAACCTGATCGCGAGCATGGCGCATGGGTGAAACATCTTTTCGATGATCGTGCATGGCTGGCGGTGGAGCTGCATCGCGATGTCGACGACGATGCACGCCTGGCTGAACTCGAGGCATTGGGTGAATCATTGCAGTTGCCACGCGTTGCAAGTGGCGACGTGCATATGCATATCCGTCGATGCCTGCCGTTGCAGCATACGATGACGGCGATTCGTCATCATACGACCATAGCCAAAGCCGGTGCCGTGTTGTTCCGAAATGGAGAGCGGCATCTGCGCCGGCGTTCGATACTGGAAAAGATTTATCCGAAAGCGTTGTTGGATGAAAGCGTGCGCATTGCAAAACGATGCACGTTTTCGTTGAAAGATGACTTGCACTATCAATATCCGAAAGAACTGGTTCCTGAAGGCTACACAGCCATACAGTGGCTGCGTCATCTTGTGGCCGAAGGTGCCGCATGGCGTTGGCCCCATGGTGTGCCAGGTGAGTTTCAATCAAAGATCGAGCACGAACTGTGGTTGATCGAGAAGAAACGTTATGAGGCGTTCTTCCTTACGGTGCATGACATCGTGCGTTATGCCCGTAGCGAGAAAATTCTCTGCCAAGGGCGCGGTTCGGCCGCCAATTCCATCGTGTGCTTTGCATTGGGCGTAACGGATGCCGACCCCAAGAGAGTCGATTTGCTGGTAGAGCGATTCATTTCCATCGAGCGTGACGAACCGCCCGATATCGATGTCGACTTCGAGCATGAGCGTCGCGAGGAAGTCATCCAATACGTCTACAAAAAATACGGGCGTGAGCGCGCGGCGATTGCAGCGACAGTTATCAGCTATCGCACCAAAAGCGCGGTGCGCGACGTAGCCAAAGCGCTTGGCTTGCCAGAGGACCAAATAGAAAAGCTCAGCCGAAGCTTTTTCCGTCTTGGCGACGCTTCTTTGGACCGGCGTCTGCGTGAGCAAGGCTTCGACCCCGATGCGCCTGTCATGCGCAGGCTTCTTGCGTTGACGGCACAATTGCTCCACAAACCGCGTCACCTGAGCCAGCACGTGGGTGGCTTCGTCATCCACGATGCGCCGCTGTATGAACTGGTGCCGGTGGAAAACGCAACGATGCCCAACCGAACCATCATCCAGTGGGACAAAGATGACCTGGACACCATGGGTTTGCTCAAGGTCGATTGCCTGGCACTGGGCATGCTGACGTGCTTGCGCAAATGCTTCGATATCGTTCATCGGCATCGCGACAAGGTATTGAGCATTGCAACGATTGAGCACGACGACAAGAAAACCTATGAAATGATCCAGCGCGCCGACACGATCGGTGTATTTCAGATCGAGAGCCGCGCGCAGATGTCGATGCTGCCTCGGCTAAAGCCTGCCGGTTACTACGATCTGGTCGTCCAGATCGCTATCGTGCGTCCCGGGCCGATTCAGGGCGGCATGGTTCATCCCTATCTGCGCCGGCGCAAGGGTGAGGAGCCGATCGACTATCCGTCAGAGGCGCTGAAACCAGTGCTCGAACGCACGATGGGCGTTCCGCTGTTTCAGGAGCAGGTGATGAAGCTGGCGATGGTGGCGGCCGGCTATACAGCGGGGCAGGCAGATCAATTGCGTCGTTCGATGGCAGCGTGGCGGCGTCATGGCGATATGGAAGTGCACCGCGAACGTATCACCCGCGGCATGCTGGATAGAGGTTACACGCAGGCGTTTGCCGAGCAGATCTTCGAGCAGATCAAAGGTTTCGGTAGTTATGGATTTCCGGAAAGTCATGCGGCCAGCTTCGCCAATCTCGCCTATGTCAGCAGCTGGCTGAAGTGCCATGAACCTGCCGCTTTCGGGTGTGCATTGCTCAATGCGCAACCGATGGGATTCTATGGGCCCAGTCAGATCGTGCAGGACATGCAGCGTGGTGGCATTAGCGTATTGCCCGTAGATGTGCGCTACAGCGATTGGGATTGCACGCTGGAAAGCGATTCGCGCAGTCATGGTGGTTTGGCATTACGACTCGGTATGCGGCAGTTACGTGGCTGTCGCGAGGATGTGGCCTCGCGTATTTCAACGGCGCGAAAGCAACAGGCTTTTGGCGATATCGTCGACCTGTGCACGCGCGCGCAACTGGATCGGCGTCATCAGGATCTGTTGGCCGATGCGGGCGCTTTGCGCGGTCTGGCCGGACATCGTCATCGCGCGCTGTGGTTATCGGCTGGTGTGGAATCGCAGTTGCCGTTGTTTGGACGCGAAAGCCCGCGCGAGAGCGATATCGTGCTGCCGCTGCCGACCGTGGCGGAAAACATGGTGGCCGACTATGCATACAGCGGGCTGAGTCTCGGGCCGCATCCGCTCAAGCTTTTACGTCAGCGATTGCGTGCTGCACGGTTTATCGATTCGCGCAGCCTGCACGCGCAACCGCACGAAACGCAGGTGCGAACCGTGGGTCTTGTGACGCAGCGCCAACAACCCCAGACAGCCAGTGGCGTCACTTTCATCACCATCGAAGACGAGTTCGGCTACGTGAATGTGGTGGTGTGGAATCACGTTGCGCAAAGCCAGCGTCGTCCGTACCTGGAGGCGCGGCTGCTTGCCATCGAAGGTCGCTGGGAAGCTGTGGATGGTGTCAGTCACCTCATTGCGCGGCGCTTGCACGATATGAGCGGCATGCTCGGTGAGCTGGATGCCCGCTCGCGCGATTTTCATTGAGGGTGTCGGCAGCCATGCAATCGTTACTTTTTGATCGAGGCGTGCAAAGGATTGCCGATGAAACCACTGGGCCGATCACGTATCAGCCTGAGGCGATCTCGCGCGAACTGGCCGAAAAATGGTTCAGCACAATTGGTGCTCAAGCCGATTGGCATTCGGGTATGCGCATGATGTACGAGCGCATGGTGGGTGTGCCGCGTCTGCACGGTCATTACGCGATAGAGGATCCCGCGATACCGCCTGTGCTACTTGCTGCGCTGGATGTCGTGAAACAGCACGTCGATGCGCCATTCAACAGCATCGGTTTGAATCTTTATCGCGATGAACACGATAGCGTGGCGCCGCATAACGACACGCTGCATGAATTGGTCGCGCATCAACCCATCGTGTTGTTGTCGTTAGGCGCTACGCGCACGATGACGATACGCCGTAAGGAGCCGCCGCATTTGAAAACGGAGCTGGAGCTTGAGGCGGGTAGTTTGTTGTTGATGGGCTGGAATGCGCAGCTGCATTACGACCATGGGATTCCGAAGTTGCGGTATCCCGTGGGGCCGAGAATCAGTGTGGCCTTTCGTGTGCGGCCGGACGTTCAAAGCGATACATGGGGTACGCGATGACTCTCATTTCGTCATTCCAGCCTTCGCTGGAATGACGGAAATATGTAGGGCGCCATGTAAATCGTGCGCCCATATCCATATGATCGATCACTTCGCAGCGCGCGCCCTTAGTGCAGCCACAGCAGGCAATTCCCTGCCTTCCAGGAATTCCAGGAACGCGCCACCGCCCGTGGAAATGTAGGAGACACGATCGGCAATACCGTACTTGTCGACTGCAGCCAGCGTGTCGCCACCGCCTGCAATAGAGAACGCCTTCGAATCGGCAATTGCATGGGCGAGCACTTCCGTGCCTTTGCCGAAGGCATCGAATTCGAACACGCCGACCGGCCCATTCCACACGACGGTGCCGGCCTTTGCGATCAGCTCGGCATAACGCTTGGCCGTTTCCGGGCCGATGTCCAGAATCATCTCGCCATCTTTCACCTGATCGACTGCCTTGACCGTGGCTGGCGCGTGCGCGGAGAACTCCGGCGCGACAACCACATCGACCGGCATCGGCACTTCCGCACCGCGACGCTTCGCATCGGCAAGCACTTTCTTGGCGGCCTGCAAAAGATCCGGTTCGTAAAGCGAATTGCCCACCGAGTGGCCGGCGGCCGCAATAAACGTGTTGGCGATACCGCCGCCCACGATCAGCTGATCGACCTTGCCGATCAGGTTTTCCAGCAGCATGAGCTTGGTGGAAACCTTCGAGCCTGCGACGATGGCCAGCAGCGGATGGGCAGGGTGCTCAAGCGCTTTGCCAAGGGCATCCAGTTCATTGCAAAGCAACGGGCCGGCGGCGGCAATCGGCGCGAACTTGATCACGCCATGCGTGGATGCCTGTGCACGGTGCGCGGTGCCGAAGGCATCCATCACAAACACATCGCACAGTGCAGCGTATTTCTTCGAGAGCGCTTCGTCGTCTTTGCCTTCGCCGACATTCATGCGGCAGTTTTCGAGCACGACGACTTCACCGTCCGCGACATCGACGCCGTTGAGATAGTCCGCGATCAGGCGCACGGGCTGGCCGAGATGTTCGCTGAGCCAGGTGGCCACCGGCGCGAGCGAATCCTCTGCATCGAACTGGCCTTCCTTGGGGCGGCCCAGGTGCGACATCACCATCACCTTTGCGCCGGCATCGCGTGCGGCCTTGATGGTGGGCAATGAGGCATCCAGACGCTGGGTCGACGTAATGTGGCCGTTCTCGATCGGCACGTTCAAGTCTTCGCGGATCAGCACGCGCTTGCCGCGCAGGTCGAGGTCGCTCATGCGGGTGACGGTCACGTGATAACTCCTGGCATAGCTGAGGAAGTCGGCCGGAGGGCCGGAACCGCTTATTTTCCCGCTCGCACCGCGATGATGCAAACGGGCGGGGTTTACACTGTCTCCATCGACCTTCCATGGAGCGGTCCAAATGGCGTCCGACCTCGTCCTTTACAGCTATTGGCGTTCGAGCGCGGCGTTCCGCGTGCGCATTGCGCTGAATCTAAAGGGATTACGTTACGAAACGCGGGCAGTGCATCTGGTACGCGAAGGAGGCGAGCAGCACAGTGCGGCGTACATGGCAATCAACCCGCAGGAGCTGGTACCGACGCTGGTGGATGGAAACGTTGTGCTGCCGCAGTCGATGGCGATCATCGAATACCTCGACGAAAAGCACCCGCAGCCGCCACTTCTTCCTGCCGATGCGGCGGGGCGAGCGCGTGTACGCGCACTATCGCAGGTAGTCGGTTGCGATATTCATCCCATCGGGAACCTGCGTGTGCTGCAGCAAATTGGCAGCCAGTTTGGCGCTGACGATGCGCAGAAAGCCGAATGGATGCGCCATTGGGTATCCACCGGATTGCACGCGCTAGAGACCATGCTTGCCAGCAGCAAGGACACCGGCCATTTCTGTCACGGCAATACGCCAACCATGGCCGATGCGTGTCTGGTGCCGCAGGTGTACAACGCGCGGCGCTGGAAAGTGCCGTTGGGGGATTACCCGACGATTCTGCGCATCGATGCGGTGTGTGCTGGGCTCGATGCGTTCCACGATGCTGCGCCGGAGCGGCAACCGGACGCACAGCCTGCTCACGCCTGATTTGCACCGCCACTCCGTCATTCCGGCCTGCGCCGGAATGACGAGCAAGTAACGTTGAGGAGGGCTTAACGTGACGCTTCGATTAAAGCGTCACGTCAGGCGAGAACCATCAAATGCGGAAAGATCAGAATCCCAATCCGTACGGATCGTTGCCCGCCAGCTCAGCGTTCTCGGTGTTGTTCCCACCACCTTCCGAAAGACGAATCTTGAGCGCCAAACCATCGCGCGAGTCGGCTTTGGACAGCGCCTCTTCCAGTTCGATCCGGCCGGACCTGTACAGCCGGTACAACGACTGATCGAACGTCTGCATGCCTTCCTGCAGACTGCGATCCATGGCTTCTTTCACTTCATGGATCTGACCGCGGCGAATCATGTCGCGAATGAACGGCGTGTTGAGCAACACTTCCACCGCCGGCAGGCGGCGACCGTCCTTGCCGGTGACAAGACGCTGGCTGATCACCGCGCGCAGGTTCAGTGCGAGGTTCATCAGCACGTTCTTGTGCGCCGATTCGGGGAAAAAGTTGAGAATGCGTTCCAGCGTCTGGTCAGCGTTATTCGAGTGCAACGTTGCCAGACACAAGTGACCGGTTTCGGAGAATGCAATCGCCGCTTCCATCGTGTCGGTGTCGCGAATTTCGCCGATCATGATGACGTCCGGCGCTTCACGCATCGCGTTGCGCAGGGCTTCGTGATACGTGTGCGTGTCCAGACCCACTTCGCGCTGATTGACGATCGATTTCTTGTGGCGGTGCAGGTATTCGATCGGATCTTCAATGGTCAGAATGTGGCCCGGCGTATTCGTGTTGCGGTGATCGAGCATCGCCGCAAGCGTGGTCGACTTACCCGAACCTGTCGCGCCGACCACCAGAATCAGGCCGCGCGGTTCCATGATCAGATCGCGGAAAATCGTCGGCAGCTGCAGCTGTTCGACGCTGGGAATCTCGCTCTTGATCGCGCGGATTACCATGCCCACTTCGCCGCGCTGCTTGAAAACGTTGATACGGAAACGGCCGGCTTCTTTCACCGCCAGCGCCATGTTCAATTCCAGGTCGCGCTCGAACTGCGGTACCTGGCCCTCATCCATGAGCGAATAGGCGATCTTTTTCACCATACCGCTGGGTAGCCCGGTGTTGCCGAGCGGGTACAACTTGCCCTCGACCTTGATGTTCACCGGGGCGCCTGTCGTCAGAAACATGTCCGACGCGCCCTTATCCACCATCAATTTGAGGAAGTAACCGATATCCACCGTAAAGACCCCAAGTTTTTACACATTGCATTCAAGGATTGTGCCCGCTCACAATACGCTGTGATCCTCGGAGAGGAATGAGTGATGGTCCACACATTTTCCCCGTTACAGAAGCGCGACACGCGTTTCGCAGCGGTGATACCAGTTCTAACGCTGACTTTAGCCCTAATTTTAAGCGGTTGCGCGAGCGTTCCTCCGCCCGATAGTGCTATGACACAGGCACAATCGCAGATTCAGGCTGCGCGCGATGCAGGTGCTCAAGACTACGATCCGGTGGATTTCGGGTTTGCGCAGGATAAGTTCCAGCAAGCCCAAGTAGCGATGTCCAACGGTAAATATGCCCAGGCCGCAGATCTTGCCGATGAGTCGCGCGCCGATGCCACATTGGCTCGCACCAAGGCGTTGCTAGGCCAGGCGCGTGGTCAAATTCAGTCAAAAACGGACGCAAACCGTCAGTTGCGTGCGCAGAATGATGAGGCGCAGTCCGAGAACGATCAGCATTACCAACAGCAGAAGGCTCAGTTAGCTGCCCAGATGGCCGCCATGCAGCAGGCTGACAATGGGCAGGACAACGGTCAGGACAATGGCAACGGCCAGGACAGCGGCGGTAATCCGGCCTCGTCCTCGACCACCCCGGCACCGGCGACCAGCAGCGCCCCGCTTCCACAGCAGGCCCCGATGCAGCAGGACATGCCGGCACCCTCCTCATCGGTGCTCAACGGCGCGCCTGCACAACCGCAGCAGCAACCACAACCCGGGCAGGGCTTCCAGCCCACGCCTGATTCTGGCCAGCAAAATCAGGGAGGCCAGCCATGAATAAGCGCATCACTTCGATCATCGCCGTGATGGTGCTGGGCCTTCTCGCCAGCACCGTCGCCCAGGCGCGCAAGGACGATCTGGATGTCGCCCGCTTGAACGACAGCCTCAACCAGCTGGGGTCCGATCCGTCGCTGGGTAGTTATGCGCAGGCCGATCAGGCGCTGGCTCGCGAAGCCGTCAATCAGCTGTCGCAGGCCAGTTCGCACGACCGTCCGCATGCGTTGTATATCGCGGAGCGTCGTGTGGATCAGGCCAAGGCCGAGGCGCAGCTGCAGTTGTCGCAGCGGCAGCTCAATCAGCTCGATCAGGAAAACGCGCAACTACAGCTCGATCGCAGCCGCATCGACGCCAATACCGCGCAACAGCAGCTGGATATCCAGCGCATGCAGTTCCAGATGGCGCAGATGGAAACCGCGCGTCTGCAGGCGCAAGGTCAGGCCGCTGCCGATCAGGCTGCTCAAGCCCGCGCCGAAGCCGATCAGGCACGCAAGCTCGCGGCCGCGCAGAGCAAGGTGGCCCAGGCGGCCCGTCGCCAGGCCGATCTGGCCGCCAAGGCTGCCAAGGCGCTGCGTTCGCAGATGCAGGACAACAGCCAGCCGTCCGGCGGTTCCAACAGCGGTAACTGAGTCGTTCCGGCGCGGTCGTTCTGCGCCGGTTTTACGGGTTTTTGATTAAAAATCCAGGGCTCATGCGGCCTCCCGAGGGGCGCTTGCGCCCCCTTTCGGCCGGGAGTAGGGTCGAAGTTACCGCGGACATTGAGCCTCCGCGGTTTACCGACCCGAAATCATGCGCAAACCCACCATTTTCCCCTCACCCGTGTCCTTTCTGAAGGATGTGGGGTGTGGTCATGCGCGTGTTTCGATTTTGTTCCCGGCTGTAGCAATTGCTTGCCCGCAGTCTTATCGCGAGGAGGTTGGATCATGTTTGAAAACCAGCAGCGTGACGATGTCGAAGCCTTGATGAAAGCCGACGCGGAGTTTCGTCGGCTATACCAGTACCACAGGGAACTCGACAGCAAGGTGCACGATGCCGAAATCGGCGTTCTACCCATAGACGATTTCACCCTTAGCGGCATGAAGAAAGAAAAGCTGTATGCCAAGGAACGACTGCAACGCATGTGGGACAGCCGCCAGCACCCCGTCAACTGACCCAGCGTTTTCACATGACACGCGGCCTCGGAGCCTTCCCATCGGGAAGTGCTGCCGGGGCCGACTCATATCGGAATCCTCGTTTTCAAAAGGAATGGACATGCCATTGATGACTCTGCGCTGTGCCACCGTTGCAGTTCTTCTCATCGCGTCTGTTCCCGCCGTTTTTGCACAACATCTCAGCCCCAACCAGGCGATTCCTTCGGCGGGCAGCATTGTGCAGACGAGAAACACGGCCTTGTTCAAGGACGTCCGTGCAGGTTCCCTGGACATCGTGCTGGAGAAAACCAGTTTGTTCGATGTGCAGCGCGCTTTCGGCGGCATGCTTCAGCACCAAGGCGATGCAGGCGAAGCAACGGAGTGGCTTTGCTACGCCGGCCCGAATGGGCGCGGAGAACCGACACTGTTCTGGTTTTCATCGGGCGAAATGGGCGGGGCGGAAGAGAGCATTCTCAGCGTTGCGCAACAACCCAATCCGGGTGGAAAGTTGCCGGACGGCTGCGCAAACGCGCCACGTGAATTGACCCAAATCGACTTCGGTGTTCCCGATGTTGGCGCAACAGTGGGCGATGTGACATCGCATGTCGGCGCGGCAAAACCCGATGCCGGCGGACACTTCCACTACGCAGCATCGTATCCATCGAGCCAATCGAAGGATTTCACTGTAACGCAAACACTCGTGTACACCACGAAGAAAAATGTCATAACAGGTGTAGCCATCACACAGGTCACCAGCGATTAGGGGGCGCCATGTCGGCGATCGGAACACGGAATGGCAGTGATGTCACATCGACAAAATGCGTGTGCTTTTTCTCTATTTTTTTTCCAATGCTGTTGACGGGCGCGATGAGCAGCGCATTCGCTCAAACCTATCAATACGGCGACTACCCGGTTACGCCGATCCGTTTTCCGGCAGGCAAAACCACGACCACGATCAACGACAGCGTCGAACGCGGCGCCAGTGCGACGTACACGTTCGTCGCCAAGGAGGGTCAGCACGCTGACATCCAACTGACAACCGAAGAAGACAACGCGTCGTTCATCTTCTACATGCCGGGCGCGACCGTTTCCAAGGACGAGGCGGGTTATGACGTTAGCGGCCCCACCTTGCCCAATGCGGGGCGGCATGGCCGCGCCACGCACTGGACGGGCCGACTACCTGTGAGCGGCAAATACACGCTGACCATTCAGCCCAGCCGTGGTGGCGCGACGTATCGCCTCTCGGTCACCATCCGGTAGTTGCGCATCGCTAACGCCGGGCCGACGCGCGGCTCGGTTATCATTCGGGGCCGGCACGAGACGAATCGTGCGTTCCACTATTGCCAGGTAATGGAGTTTTCATGACGGTCAACGCAAGCGTCCTCGATCTCATCGGGAACACCCCTATGGTGCGCGCCCAGCGCCTGGACACCGGGCCTTGCGAGCTGTTCCTGAAACTGGAAAGCGCCAATCCGGGCGGTTCGGTCAAGGATCGCATTGGCCTGTCGATGATCGAAGGCGCCGAAAAAGCCGGCAAGATCAAACCCGGCGCCACCTTGGTGGAAGGCACGGCAGGCAATACGGGGCTTGGTCTGGCGCTGGTCGCACAGCAGAAAGGGTATCGCC
This sequence comes from Dyella sp., assembly GCF_035486915.1. Lineage (GTDB taxonomy): Bacteria > Pseudomonadota > Gammaproteobacteria > Xanthomonadales > Rhodanobacteraceae > Dyella_B. The sequence goes on from NZ_DATHMR010000100.1 coordinate 42,308, forward strand.
TGATTCTGGTCGTGCCGGACAAAATGAGCCGCGAGAAAATTTTCAATCTCAAGGCGATGGGCGCCGAAGTGGTACTCACGCGTTCGGATGTCGCCAAAGGCCACCCGGAGTACTACCAGGACATGGCCGAACGCATCGCGCGCGAAACGCCCGGTGCGTACTTCATCAACCAGTTTGGCAATCCGGACAACCCCAAAGCGCACATCGAAACCACGGGACCGGAAATCCTGAAACAGATGGACGGCAAGGTCGATGCCATCGTTGTCGGTTGTGGCTCGTCAGGCACCATGACCGGCTTGTCGAAGTTCTTCGCCGAGGCATCGCCGAATACGGAAATCGTGCTGGCCGATCCGGTCGGCTCCATCCTTGCGCAGTACATCAACGAAGGTGTGCTTTCCACCAAATCCAGCAGTTGGATGGTGGAAGGCATCGGCGAAGATTTTCTGCCGACGATCAGCGATTTCTCGCGCGTGAAAAAAGCCTACGCAATTACGGACAAGGAAAGCTTTCTCGCTGCGCGGGAATTACTGGCAAAAGAAGGCGTGTTGGGCGGTTCGTCCACCGGAACCTTGCTCGCCGCCGCGCTGAAATATTGCCGCGAACAGACAACACCCAGGCGCGTCGTTACGCTTGTTTGCGACACTGGCAACAAGTATCTGTCGAAGATGTACAACGACTACTGGATGCTTGATAACGGATTCATCGACCGCGAACAACACGGCGATTTGCGCGATCTGCTGCTGCGTCCGTTTTCGCAACGTGACACCGTTGTCGTCGGCTCCAACGAATTGCTGATGACGGCGTATACGCGCATGAAGCTTTACGATGTCTCACAGTTGCCTGTGATGGACGGTAGCCGCATCGTCGGCATCCTTGACGAGTCGGATGTGCTGATGCACGTACACTCTGATGAAGTGCGCTTTCGCGATTCCGTTGCCACCGCCATGATCAGCGATTTGCAGATGTTGGATGTACGCTCGCCCATCGAATCGCTGTTGCCGGTGTTTGAGCGCGGTCACGTAGCCATCGTTGTCGATGGACAGCAGTTCCTCGGCCTTATTACGCGTATCGATCTGTTGAACTATCTGCGTCGCAGGGTGCATTGATCGTTGCGAACCGTCCTCTGATGAGGGAGCGGTCGCATGAAAGACGTATTGAACCGACGCAGCGAAAGCCTGTCGAAACGGGAGGCCGGCACAGTCGCCGGCTACACTGAGGTCACCACCTCGTATTGCCTGTTCAAGGAATCGCGCTTATGTGTGGAATCGTCGCTGCTGCTGCTCAACGTGACGTCGCCCCGCTGCTGATCGTGGGCCTCAAGGCACTGGAATACCGGGGTTACGATTCGGCGGGATTGGCCGTACTGTCCGGCGGTGAAGTCCATCGCGTACGCGCGAAGGGCAAGGTGCGCGAGATGGAAGCGCTGTACCACGCCAATCCCTTTCCCGGCGGCACCGGCATCGCACACACACGCTGGGCAACGCACGGTGTGCCGAACGAAGCCAATGCGCATCCACACGTCGCAGGGCGTGTCGCACTCGTGCACAACGGCATCATAGAAAATTATGTGCCGCTGCGCGCTGAGTTGCAGAACAGCGGTCACGTTTTCACCTCGGAAACCGACACGGAAGTCATCGCCGCACTGGTTGACCACAACCTCTCCAAGGGCATGAATCTTCGCGACGCGGTGTTGGCGGCGGTACGCGGTCTGGAAGGTGCTTACGCGATAGCGGTGATCAGTCGCGATGAACCGGGTCGAGTCGTCGGCGCACGACGCGGCGCACCGCTATTGGTGGGTATTGGTATTGGTGAAAACTTCCTCGGGTCCGATGCGCAGGCGTTGATCCAGGTCACCAACAAGATCATCTATCTTGACGAAGACGATGTCGTGGAGATCACGCGCGACAGCTTGCAGATCTATACGCTTGACGGAAAGCCGGTCGAGCGCACCATGCACGAGAGCGAACTTTCTGCCGACGCGGTCGAGCGCGGGGAATACCGCCATTACATGCAGAAAGAAATCTTCGAGCAGCCGCGCGCCGTAGCGAATACGCTGGAAGCACGCATCGGGCCGCACGGCATTTTGCCGAATATCTTCGGTGCCGGCGGCGAAGAACTGTTGGCGAAAGTCAAAGGTATTCACATCATCGCGTGTGGCACGAGCTATCACGCCGGCTTAGTCGCCAAGTACTGGATGGAAGAGTACGCACGTTTGCCCGTCAGTGTTGAGGTCGCAAGCGAATACCGCTATCGCGAAGCCGTTGTGCCGGAGGGCACGCTCTTTATCGCCATTTCGCAATCGGGCGAAACGGCCGATACGCTCGCGGCGATGCGCGAATCGCGTCGACGCGGTTACGTCGGCACGCTCGCCATCTGCAACGTACCCGAATCGTCCGTAGTGCGCGAAGCCGATGTGAAGCTGATGACGCGAGCCGGTCCGGAAATTGGCGTTGCGTCGACCAAAGCCTTCACCACGCAGCTAACGGCGCTGGCGCTCCTGACGCTCCACCTCGCCAAGCAGCAAGGTCTGGACAGCAAGCGTTACACCGATCTGTGCGCCCAACTGCAGCATTTACCGCGCGCGATCGAAGATGCGCTGAAGCTCGAGCCTGAAATCGTGGAATTGGCGGGTCGCTTCATTCTCCGCCATCACGCCTTGTTCCTCGGCCGCGGCGCGCACTATCCGGTGGCTTTGGAAGGCTCGCTCAAGCTCAAGGAAATTTCATATATCCACGCCGAGGCGTACCCGGCCGGTGAGCTCAAGCATGGTCCGCTGGCATTGGTGGATGAAGACATGCCAGTCGTCGCAGTAGCGCCGAACGGTCCGCTGTTAGACAAGCTCAAGTCCAACCTGCAGGAAGTCCGTGCGCGCGGCGGCGAACTCATCGTTTTCGCCGATGCCGCAGCACCTATCGATGGCAATGCCACGCGCGGCAGTGTTCTGCGCATCGATGCAGGCGGCGAGTTCATCGCGCCTGCCGTGTTTACTGTGCCTTTGCAGCTACTCGCCTATCACGTTGCCGTATTGCGCGGCACAGATGTCGATCAGCCGCGCAACCTGGCGAAATCGGTGACGGTGGAGTAATTCGCGCGAGCTTACTCGCGTACCGCCAGCGCCCGATTCACGCGCAACGCGATCAACGTGCACGCAACGCCGGAGAGCAAGTAGACCGTGACGGCCGCCAAGCCGAAACGCGTTGACAGGCCGAGTGCAACAAGCGGTGCGAATGCCGCCCCGATCAGCCACGCGAAGTCGGAGGTGAGTGCTGCGCCGGTATAGCGTAAGCGCGTTTCAAAGTTCGATGTCACGCTACCCGCTGCCTGGCCGTACGACAGGCCAAGCAGAAAGAATCCAACGATAATGAACGTGTCTTGCGCGATTTTGCTGCCGCCGAGCAGCCACGGTGCGAAAATGCTGAAGACGCCGATCAATGCGGCGCATGTTCCCAGCGTCGTGCGCCGGCCGATGCGGTCGGCGATGACGCCCGAGCTGATGATGCCAAGGATACCCACCAGGGCGCCGACGATTTCGACGATCAGCACGGAGTTCACCGATTGCGTCGTGCCCAACACAATCCACGATAGCGGGAAAATCGTGACCAGGTGGAAGAGTGCGTAACTGGCCAACGCCGCGAATGCACCGATGAATATGTTGTAACCCTGTGCGCGCAGCATGCTGATGATGCCGATCGGTTCCAGATCGCGTTCTTCCATCGCGTGCGTGTATTCCTCGGTTACGACCAGGCGCAAGCGCGCAAACAACGCCACGACGTTGATGGCGAAGGCGACGAAGAACGGATAACGCCAACCCCAGTCGATAAAGTCATCCTGGGAAAGACTGACGTGCAGGAACAGGAACAGCGCGCCTGCAATCAGGAAGCCGATGGGGGCGCTCAACTGACCGAGCATGGCATACCAGCCGCGCCGCTGCGGCGGTGTGTTGAGTGCAAGTAGCGATGGCAGGCCATCCCACGAGCCACCTAATGCAATGCCTTGCAGCAATCGGAAAAATGTCAGCAATGCGATAGCCCAGTTGCCGATCACCGTATAGCTTGGCAAAAACGCCATGCCCGCGGTGGCGCTTCCAAGCAGGAACAAAGCAATCGTGAGCTTGGTGCCGCGGCTCCAGCGCCGCTGTAACGTCATGAAGATGGTCGTGCCGATCGGACGCGCGACAAACGCAAGCGAGAAGATCACGAACGACCAGAGAATGCCATTGAGCAGGCTTTCAAACGGAAAAAAGACCGAAGGAAAAACCAACACGCAGGCGATGCCGAATACAAAGAAGTCGAAGTATTCGGACGTGCGTCCGATCACGACACCAATGGCGATTTCGCCTGGCGCGACTTTCGCGTGAACCTGCAGACGGCCGATATCGGCGGGCGAACTGCCTGATGGATCGCCATGTTCCTGAAACGTACTTGACATCGTCGTTACTCGGATATGGGGAGGATTGGCACCTACAGCATGGCACCGTCTTAGCGCCAAGGCTAGGGATGGTTGTTGAATTTCTTGCGGAGTGTACGAGACCGAGAGGGTTCGTCGCTGTCATCCCCAATGGGGTGGTGACGTGGCCGGGCGCGGTCAGTAGTCTTTCTAACATCACATTGTCACCACGTTTCAATTCGGTAGTCTGGTTTGCACGATTCCCGGGCATTTGCCGCGCAGCGTTTGTACAAACTTGTGCAGAATTGAACAAAACGTTCATACCATTTGCTTGTGACCCGCCTATCGGCGTACCTTTTCAGCGCAGTACCCCTTTCCCTTTTAATTTAGTCGCCGGTTATGTCCATGAAGGCTCTCCGAAGACTGCTGTTGCCTTTCGTTGCCCTGCTATCGGGGTGCCATAGCGTACTCATGTCGCCATCGGGCGATCTGGCGGTACAGCAGCGCGACCTCATCATCGATGCCTTGATTCTCATGCTGCTGATCGTGGTGCCGGTGATCATCATGGCGCTGGCGTTCGCATGGCATTACCGCTCGTCGAACAAGAAGGCCGAATACGAGCCCGACTGGGATCACTCCACGATGCTGGAGCTGCTGATCTGGTCGGCACCGCTGCTCATCATCATTGCGCTCGGTGCGCTGACTTGGGTCAGCGCGCATAAGCTCGATCCCTTCCGGCCGCTGGACCGCATCGCCGAGGGCAAACCCGTGCCCGCGAACGTGAAGCCCCTTACCGTCGATGTGGTCGCACTCGACTGGAAGTGGCTGTTTATCTACCCCGAACAAGGCATCGCCACGGTGAATGAGGTGGCGGCACCGGTCGATCGGCCCATCCAATTCAAGATAACTGCTACGTCAGTGATGAACTCGTTCTTTATCCCGGCGCTGGCGGGTCAGATCTACGCCATGCCCGGCATGGAGACCCAACTGCAGGCCGTCATCAACAAGCCGGGCGACTACGAGGGCTTCTCCGCCAACTTCAGTGGCGATGGTTTCTCGCATATGCGCTTTACCTTCCACGGCATGAGCGACAGCGACTTCGCGCAGTGGGTGCAGCAGGCGAAATCGAACGGCAGTGCGCTGAGTCGTGAAGCTTATGTGAAGCTCGAGGCGCCAAGCGAAAACGCTCCAGTGAGTTACTACGCCTCCGTCGCGCCGGGTCTGTATCAGGACATCCTCACGCACTGCGTGCACAACGACGAGACGTGTACGCGAAACATGAAGCCATCATCGGAAAGCGGTGCGATGAATGCCCGCAAAGACTCGGATGGTATGGCCGATATGACCGCTTCTCACCCCTAATTGCGAATACGGAACGGTGCTCATGATGTCTAACCATCCCGATCTCGCCAAACTGATCTTCGGTCGATTGACGATCGATCAGCTGCCGCTCAATGAGCCGATTGTGGTGGGAACGTTTGCGGTGGTGGCGCTGGGGGCGATTGCGCTGCTCGGCGCGATCACGTATTTCCGTCTGTGGGGTTATCTCTGGCACGAATGGTTTACCAGCATCGATCACAAGAAAATCGGTGTGATGTACATCGTGCTGGGCCTGGTGATGCTGCTGCGTGGCTTCTCCGACGCAGTGATGATGCGTGCACAGCAGGCGATAGCCTTCGGTCACAACGTTGGGTATCTACCGCCGGATCATTACGACCAGATTTTCACTGCGCACGGCGTGATCATGATTTTCTTTGTCGCTATGCCGCTGGTGACGGGCGTGATGAATTTCGTGATGCCTCTGCAGATCGGTGCGCGCGACGTTGCGTTTCCGTTCCTCAATAACTTCAGTTTCTGGATGACGGTCTCCGGCGCCGTGCTGGTGATGATCTCGCTGTTCGTCGGCGAATTTGCGCGTACGGGCTGGCTGGCGTATCCGCCGCTCTCCGATATCGTTTCAAGCCCGGACGCTGGTGTGGATTACTTCATCTGGTCGTTGCAGATCGCGGGTGTGGGAACATTGTTATCGGGCGTGAATCTGCTCACGACCATCATCAAAATGCGCGCACCGGGCATGACGTTGATGCGCATGCCGATCTTCACGTGGACCGCGATGTGCACGAACATCCTGATCGTGGCGGCGTTCCCGGTGCTCACCGCGGTGCTGGCGATGCTCGCGCTCGATCGCTACGCGGGCACGAATTTCTTCGACACGATTCTTGGCGGCAACGCCATGATGTACGTGAATCTGATCTGGATCTGGGGGCACCCCGAGGTGTACATCCTGATCCTTCCGGCGTTCGGCATTTTCTCTGAAGTCACCGCGACCTTCTGCCACAAGCGTTTGTTCGGTTACGCATCGATGGTGTACGCCACCGTGGTGATCACGGTGCTCGCGTATCTGGTCTGGTTGCATCACTTCTTTACAATGGGATCGGGGGCAAGCGTCAATTCGTTCTTCGGCATCACAACGATGATCATTTCGATTCCGACGGGCGCGAAGATCTTCAACTGGTTGTTCACGATGTATCGCGGGCGCATCGAATTCGAGGTGCCGATGCTGTGGACGGTGGGATTCATTGTCACCTTCGCCATTGGCGGCATGACCGGTGTGTTACTTGCCGTGCCGCCTGCAGACTTCTCGCTGCATAACAGCCTTTTCCTCGTCGCGCACTTCCACAACGTCATCATCGGCGGCGTGCTGTTTGGCTTGTTCGCGGGCATTAATTACTGGTTTCCGAAAGCCTTCGGTTTCCGCCTGGATCCGTTCTGGGGCAAATGTTCGTTCTGGTTCTGGCTGATCGGTTTCTACTTTGCCTTCATGCCGCTGTACGTGCTGGGCCTGATGGGTGTCACGCGCAGACTCAGTCACTTCGACGATCCGTCGTTGCAGATCTGGTTTGAGATCGCGGCGTTTGGCGCGTTTCTGATCCTTCTCGGCATCTTCAGCATGTTGATCCAGTTCGCCGTTAGCTTCATGCGTCGTGAGCAGTTGCGCGATGTCACGGGCGATCCTTGGGGCGGGCGTACGCTGGAGTGGTCCACGTCTTCGCCGCCACCGAAATACAACTTCGCCTTCACACCGCAGATTCATGACAATGACGCGTGGTGGCAGATGAAGCAGCATCACTATCAGCGGCCGCTGCAAGGCTTCACGCCTATCCACATGCCCAAGAACACCGGCGCCGGGATCATTCTCGCAGGCCTCGCGACGGTGTTTGGTTTCGCGATGATCTGGTACATGTGGCCATTGGCGATCATTTCGTTTGTCGCGTTGTTGGCGACGGGCATCGGGCACACGTTCAACTATCACCGCGATTACTACATTCCAGCCGAGGAAGTAGCACGCGTCGAAGCATCACGCACGGAGCTTCTGGCCAGCCATGTCTGATACATCGACCACCATGACTGCAGGTAACGGCGCGTCGCAGGCGCTGAGTTTCCACGCGACCACTGAGTATCACGCGCCCAACGGCACGCTGCTCGGGTTCTGGATCTACCTGATGAGCGACTGCCTCATCTTTGCCTGCCTGTTTGCCACGTTCGGCGTGCTGGGGCGCGAATATGCCGGGGGGCCGACGGCAGCCCAGGTGCTGGAGTTACCGATAGTCGCGATCAATACCGCGTTGCTGCTGTTCTCCTCGATCACCTACGGTTTCGCCGTACTGGAGATGAGGGCGAATCGGCAAGGCTTGATGATGATGTGGCTTGCCATCACCGGTCTGCTCGGTGCCGGCTTTATCGGGCTGGAGCTGACGGAGTTTGCGCACCTCATCTCGATCGGTGCCGGTCCACAACGCAGCGCCTTCCTTTCCTCGTTCTTTACCCTGGTGGGCACGCACGGCTTGCACGTGACGTGCGGTCTGATCTGGCTGGTGACGCTGATGGTGCAGGTGGGCAAGAAAGGCCTTATTCCCGCGAACAAACGCCGATTGATGTGCCTTTCCATGTTCTGGCACTTCCTGGATCTGATCTGGGTGGGCGTTTTCAGCTTTGTCTATCTGATGGGAGTGTTGCCATGAGTGCGCACATCGACTCGCCGCACGACCATCATGACGAACACGACCCCGAACACGATGGCGTGGAAGCGATTCATGTCACGCTGAAAGGCTACATGACGGGTTTTGGGCTGGCGGCGATTCTCACCTTCATTCCGTTCTTTCTGGTGATGAGCGGTGCGTTTGCAAAATCGGGCCCGGCCGATGCACTGATCCTCCTGCTCGCAGGCATTCAGATCGTGGTGCACATGATCTACTTCCTGCATATGAGCACGAAGTCCGAGGGCGGTTGGAATATGCTGGCGTTCGTGTTCACGGTGGTGCTGGTGGTCATCACGTTGAGCGGTTCGATCTGGATCATGTATCACCTCAACGACAACATGATGCCCTGGACCATGCAGAACGCACGAAACGAGCCGTGACGGAAAGCATCAAGGCGCATTGAAATCGCCGGCAGGGACATCGCATGCAGCTCATGCGATCATCGCCGTATGCCACAACAAACTGCTCCCGTCGAAGACGCCGTGCGCGGCCCGCGTGGTCCGCTTGGGTTGACTCTGCTTGCCGTGTTCGGCGTAGCGCTTTTCACTGTTTTTATTTTGCTTGGCAATTGGCAGGTCAGACGACTAGCGTGGAAGCGCGACCTGATCGCCCACGTGAACGAGCGCGTACATGCGCCACCCGTTGCTGCGCCCGGTCCGAATCAATGGGCGAGCGTGAATGCCGAAGACGACGAATACAAACGCGTTAGCCTCTCAGGCGCACTGCTGAACGATCGTCAGACGCTGGTGTGGGCGGCCACCGATGAAGGCAGCGGTTTCTGGGTCGTCACGCCGCTGCGCATGGCCGATGGCTCTATCGTTTTGATCAATCGTGGCTTCGCCCCGGCCGATTGGTGCGGCCGCGATGGACATTGCGCAGCGGGGCCAAACGGTGAGGTGACGATTACCGGTTTGCTGCGCATGAGCGAGCCGTCTGCGTTCATGCGTCACAACGACCCGGCGAAAAACAGCTGGTACACGCGCGATGTGCCCACCATTGCCGCAGCGCGCGGATTGAAAGATGTTGCACCGTATTTCGTCGACGCCGACGCGACGTCGCATGATGCGGACCATCCATCATGGCCCGAAGGGGGCCTGACGGTCATCAACTTCCCGAACAACCATCTTAGCTATCTGATCACTTGGTACCTGCTGGCGCTGATGGTGCTGGCGGGAAGCTTCTACGTGGGTTACGGCGAATACCGGCTTCGCCACCCCAAAACCCCGTAATTTCAGGGTTTTTCGCGCGTTTCAAAATCGGCGGCCTGAAACGTCTTAGGAGGACTGCAACGGTTTCCTGAGACGATGGCCTTGAACGAGCAAAACCAACTACCTGCCGGTGTTCTGGGTGTCGGCATCGAAGCGTTTCTTCCCCCTGGCGTTTCCGCGCCAGAATGGCGCAACGGTAGTCAGACAAAGCTTATCGTCGAGGAATATTGTGCCGCCATGGCGTCTGCCACGGATCGGGCGCATTCGGGCACGTTCGTGAACCTGCTGCACTCGATGCGCCATCGCAAGGACTGGAGCGGTGCCTGGTACAAGCGTGCGGTGACAGGCTTGAAGTATGTCGTGCGCATGGCGTGCATGCCGTTTCGTCACGCACGGTTTCTTGCCTTTATCCAGACAAACGCGTCGATGCGCGCTTACCGTCGCCGCGATCCGCGTTTGCTGGAGCGTCACATGCACCGCTACGTGAACGTGCATTGGCATCGCCGCGAGCGCATCGACAGCATCACACGGCACTATCGTTTCACCTTGGCGCAGTTTCCGCGCGAGTTGTTCGAGGCGATTTATGCCAAAGGCCACGCAAGTTTAGGAATGTTGGTCGCCAAGGACGGCTCCTTATTGGGTTTATGCCTGCGGCCGCCGATCTTCAAGGGCTGCGAGGGCGAACTTTGTCTGCAGCTCGACGACGTTCATGGTCATCCGCTCTATCGGATCGTGTTCTCGATCGTGGGCGAGCGGCCGCGTATCGTCATTGGATGCTTGCAGGGCCCTAGTGGCGAGCATGCAAAAGACGTTGTGCGCACACTGACGCGTAATCTGCACGGTATGCGTCCGAAGCAGTTGATGCTGTCGTTGGTGTATGCCCTGGCGCGTCATTACGGCATCAAGGAGATCGACGCGATCAGCAACGATGCACATCCTCTGCGTCGCGCCGGCCGCCCGCTCCGTGCCGATTACGATGCGTTCTGGGAAGAACAGCATGGACGCGTGATGTACGGTGGCTGGTATGCGCTGCCGCGCTCCATGCCGCACAAATCGGAGGCCGAGGTGCCCAGTAACCATCGTTCCGCTTTCCGCCGCCGCGAGGCGCTTCGTCTACAGGCCGAAAACCTGGTGACGCAGGCCCTGCGGCAACCCGTGCCAAGGGCCATCACCCGGCTCAAGGAGCAGCCTGCGGCAAACCAATCGCTACATAACTTCCTTCCGGAATCATCTTGGGTAAGCTGAGTGCCTTGGCCTTCGAAGGTATGACTACCGTGACGTTGTCGGAGCACGTGGAAGAGATCGAAAAACTGTTCCGCGAGCACAACCGTGCGCTGATCGCGTTCCTGCAGTGTCGGTTGAATTCGCATTCCGACGCGCAGGAAGTCGCTCAGGACGCGTACCTGCGCATGCTTACGCTGGAAAATCGCGAGGACGTGGAATCGTTGCGCAGTTATCTGTTTAGGATTGCGGGCAACCTCGCCATCGATCGTTTGCGCAAACGAAAAGTCCGCGGTGATTTTGTGGCAGTGCAATCGCAAGACGAACCAATGGGCGAGGAGTCACCGGTTCACCATGCGATAGCGGTGGAGCAGGTGGCCGGTCTTCGCAAGGCATTGAGTGAGTTGCCGCCCAAGACGAGTCAGGCATTCGTATTGCACGTTATCGAGGGGCGCGATTTTGGATCTATCGCGCAGACCATGAATCTGAGTGAGCGCATGGTGCGCTATCACGTCACCAACGCTTTGGCGCATTGCCGCGCGCTGGTCGACGAACAGGAGACGCCGTAATGGCCAAGAGCAAGCAAGACCCTATCTTGCATGCCGCCGCCGATTGGTGGGTGCGGCTACGTGCACCCGATGCCGAAGGCGAAACGATCGAACAGTGGCTTGCATGGACAGGCGAAGACCAGCGCCATTTGGAGGCATTCGAGCGTGTAAACCAGCTCGCCAGCCAGTTCGGTTCGCTAGATAGCGTGACGCGTCAGGGCTTGATCAAAGCATTTGGCCGTACGGTTATGCCTCAGCGTCGATGGATGCCACTTGCTGCGGCGGCCTCGTTTGTCGCCGTCATGCTGGGTGGTGCGTACATCACATGGGTCTGGTTCAACCACGTCAATATCGAGGTCTATCACAGCGCAATAGCGCAAAACCGCGACATTACCTTGCCGGATGGCACGCAAGTCGCCTTGGGCGCGGCATCGACCATGACGACACACTTCAGCCGCGGTCAGCGTCAGATTGATTTGACCAGCGGTGAAGCCTTCTTCACCGTGGTGCACGACAATAGCCGTCCATTTGTCGTAGGCGCCGGTGACATCTCCGTTCGCGATATTGGAACGGCCTTCGACGTACGCCGCACAGGCGATCGCGTGACGATCGCTGTTACGCAGGGACGTGTGCAGGTTTCCAATATCAGCGAGAAGCCCGGCGCAAGTCAGGGCGGTACGCTGGAAGTGACGGCAGGCCAGCTGGTGTCCTACGACCCGAACACGTCGGCGATGAGCATGGGCAGCATGACCGCTGAACAGGCAACCGGCTGGCAAGACCATCGGCTGGAATTTGTCGACGAACCATTGAGCGTGGTCATCGCGAACTTGAACCGCTACAGCCCGCAGCCCGTGCATATCGCCGATACGGATCTGGATAAGCTCACCTACACCGGCCTGATTCGTACGGACGCCATCGACAGCTGGCTCGATGCGCTGCCAAAACTGTATCCGTTGCGAGTCGATACGCATGGAAATCAAGTCATTCTGTCCGACGAGCAACCCGCTACGCATCGTTGATATGCCATAGAGATATGCGGCATCTCGCCGCGCGTGAAAACTTACGCGCGGCATGTCAGACTCAAGACATCGTCAAAGATTTGTGTATGTCATGAGCCGGTTTGCCTGGCTGCCGGCTTACGGCTGCCTGACAATGTTGTTTACCTCGATGAGCGCTCTCGCTGCGCCGCCTGCCGCGGCTGTGCAGCCAGTCAGCATGCGCTTCTTGATACCTGCCCAATCGCTTTCCACAGCCTTGATTGCATTTGGCAAACAGGCCGATATGCAGGTGCTTACGGCGGGTGAAACCGTGGCTGGACTGCGCTCGCAAACGGTGTCGGGTACGTTGGACGTGCGAGCGGCATTGACGCGATTGTTGAAAGGCACCGCTCTAACGTTTGATTTTGTGGATGCACGTACGGTGGTGATCAAGCCGACGGCGACCGTGTCGGCAAAGACAGCAGATGCAGCGTCCAAGTCCGCCAACGGATCAACAGCAGCCACACTGCTTCCTCCCGTTCAAGCTATCGGTGTCATCGGCAAAGATGTCAGCTACATGGGCGATGTGATTAGCGGTCCCGCTCGCTCGCTTTCCGACCCACTCGACATACCGCAATCCGTGGGCATCGTCACGCAAGGGTTGCTTCAATCGCAGCAATTGCAAACCGTTGCGGACGCCGTGCAGAACGTTTCAGGCGTGTTGTATTACGACACCTCGAATGGGCTGCCAGGCTTCGAGGTGCGTGGTTTCGTGACGGGTAACGGTATGACCGACGGTTTGCCGAACAGCATCTCAGGCATCGGTGAATTCCCACCCTTGATAGGTGTTGAGCGGGTGGAGGTGCTGAAAGGGCCGCAGGAGATTCTTGGCGACGACAATGACAGCAACGATTTCGGTGGCCTCGTCAACGTCGTACTGAAAAAGCCGCAGAGCGATCCTATACATGTGCTGACATTTTCCGTCGGCCAGGATGGCCAAAAGCAACTTGGCCTAGATCTGGCGGGTGCATTGAATAGCAGCAAAACATGGAGCTATCGCCTGATCCTCAATGGCAATGTCGCCGATCACACACCGCAAGGTATGCGCGGACAACGTGAACGTTACATTGCACCGTCTATTGGCTGGACGACGACAAATACTACGTTTGTCGCCGGCTTTTCCTTGATCATGGATCGCTTGCCGATTCCGGATCACGTGCTGCTGTTTAACAACACCCTCTCCTCGGCATCACCACCGGGCATTCTTCTCGACAACCCGGATGATCACAACGAGATCAATTCGCGGCGACTGTATTACCTCTATGAGCATCGCTTCAACGATGTCTGGGCATTCCGCAGCCGTGCACAATATGTCCGCGAATCTTCCAACGAACAGGATTGGCAGTTGTACGGCACCGAACCTAACGGCGATACGACGGCCACGGCTGAGAATTACTGGTACAGGGATGCCTATTACGCGTTGCAGAATGATGTCGTTGCTGCGTTTGGCCACGGATGGATGCAGCATGCCGTGACGCTTGGCTACGATTATTCGCGTGTACAGGTAGGCGGGGTTACGGATGTGTTGAGCAACAGCATCCCGTACAACATTTTTACCGGCGGTGCGCTGCCCCGGCCAGCGTCGGTACTTTCATCCAGTGACTATGCGCAGGGGTACCAGCCGGGCTATCCATGGACTACACAGAGTGGCTTCTTCGTTCAGGACCAGGTGTCGCTGGGAACGCAGTGGCAACTTCTGTTGGCATGGCGGCGGTCAGTCTACGAGTTGCAAACGACGTATCCGGATGGTGCGCCGTGGAACCAGGAGAAAGTGCAGTGGGTGCCGAACTTCGGCATCGTTTACAGACTTGAGCCGAACATCTCGCTCTACGCGAGTACATCCAATGGTTTTGAGCCCAACACATATCTCGGCAAGGATGGACGACCGCTACCGGTCATTTTGTCGCGTCAAATAGAAGTGGGAAGCAAGTTCGATCTATTTGATAACCGCGCGCGCCTCACCGTGGCAGCCTATCGCATCATGCTCGATCACAGTTACGACATCCTTGCGTTCGAGCCGTTTTATGTGACGCCGGGACCAGGCCAGACCGACAAAGGTATCGAAATTGAATTCAACGGACAGGTGACGCGGGGTTTCGAGGTCAGCTCAAGCTACACCAATGCCCTGGTCGAAAATCATGATGGGACACCTGCCACTGCCGCCCCGCGAAAGCTTTTCAGCGTATGGGGTAGTTATTCTTTCCAGAGTGCCCCGCTTCAGGGATGGGGCGTGGCGGCTGGTGTACTGGCACGCAGTCACAGTCTCGGGGAGACTGTGGACTACCTCAATTACATTCAGATTCCCGGCCAAGCCAGCGTTGCGGCGAACGTGTCTTATCGTACGCAACGCTGGAGTGTGACATTGGGCGTGAAGAATCTTTTTGATCGCAATCTCTACGGCACGTATTTCAATGAAACGTTTGTGCCGCTACACAATCGGCGCACGTACCTGTTGAGCGGTGCGTTGGCGTTCTGACGCAACGTCAGAAACGATACGTGCCTGTCAGACTCAAGATATCGCCCGTATCGGTAAAATAACCGTTGATGGAACCTGCGCCAAGAATCGGTTGATTGGTCATGTTCACCCGTGCGTTGTTGACGAATTCGTGCTGATAGCCAACGTCGAAGCTGAGTTTTTCGCTGACCTTGTATCCCAAGCCAAGGCCAAGCAGTTTGCGATCGGCATCCGGTACGCGAGGATCGCGGTCGGCGACGTTGGTGGGAGTTTCGTCAAAGCCAACGCCAGCATGCAACGTCCATGCATCGCTGAGTTTGTAGTCGCCACCGACGGCATACGTCATGCTGTTCTTGAAGCGTTCGGGCAGCGCGAAGATCGTCTGACCATTCGATGTCAGCACCAGGTCTTGGAAGCTGGACCATTGCGTCCGCTTGATGGTGCCGGCGATGGACAGTCGATCGGTGAATGCATGCAACCAGTCTGCGCTGGCAAATGCCGGTGTATCGAACACGGCACTGACGGGGCCACCATTGGGATTGATCGATGGCAATGCTGGATCGAGCAATGGCGCTTCGGCCAGCAGCTGTTTGCCCGCAGTGCTACCGTAAAGGTTGTAGGAGCCGCTCAGCGTCTGGCCGATGCGCGAGTGATAACTTATGCCAAACGTATCCTGATCGGTGGGTTTGTAGACAAGGCCCCCGAGATAACCGAAGGAAAACTTTCGTCGCGCATTGACGTTCAGTTGCACGTCCGCCTGTTGTGGTGGAAGTGGAAGACCAAACAACGCTTGCGCTGCGCCGTAGGGATCGGCCACGGTGTCGAGCGATGCCTTGGTGTACTGCCCGAGTACGCCCAGACCGAGCGAGAATTGGTCGTTGAGTTTGAAGGCCGCCGAGAAACTCAAATTGGCCGTTTCAAGATAGGTTTCAGTACCGAAGTAGCGACCACGCCACGACGAGTTGTATTGGCTTTCCAGTCCGAACGGCACGGTGAGTGCGCCGCCGAGTGTGAGACGATCAGTCACCGGCACTGCCCACGCGACATTGGGAAACGGAACGAACTTGCCGAAGCCGTTGGGATTGCCGCCTGTCGTGGGATTACCGTCCACGTCTTGCGTCTGACCGTGGAAGACGGCGCTCGGCCGAATCTGGATACCGGTGACCTGAAACATCGAACCGGTAAAGAACGCCATCGCTGCGGGGTTGTTGTAAGCCGCCGTAGGATCGTCCGGAAAAAGCGATCCGCCTGCATCGGCACGCGCCCAACCTGCTGCATTGTCGGTCGGCAATTGGAACGCACCGGCCCGGGCAATAAGAGGTAGCGTCAGGGCACTAAGCAAAGCCACGGCAAGCGAACCATGGCGGACCATGGGGCGAAGAGTCATGTGCGTTGTCCTTATAGGCGGTGAGCGCGAACTACGAAAAATTCCTAGACGACCTTCCGTCTGATGGACTCCCCAGTCCAGGAATCATTTCGATTGTGCTCAAGATATCACTAAAGCTGCCAGCAGCCTCAAACACTTAGGTGCGAGTCGTTGGACTTAAAAGCGTTATGGTCTTCGCCTGCTAACGCCCCACCGCTTTGATCGACACATCAGTACGAACGCGCGTTATCAATCGACTAATGCGTTGGTTCTTTTCTGCGCATTCGATTGCATTGCATCAAACATCGACACGCGGATTTTTTGCAGCAATGTTTGTGTGCCATGTCGAAAGCATGTTGCGCACGCATCAAAAAAATCACTGCGCAATGTAATCGTTTGCGCGCTTCATTCTTTTTGAAGTTTCATTTTTTGCATGTTCCATTTTTGGAATGTGCAGCGCGATAGAGTGCGTGAGCGAAACATTTTGCGCTTACGTCAGAATGTGATCTGTTTCATGCTGCTGTCATATTTCGATCATGCGAAGTGCATGATAGAAATGAACGCAGGGGAAAAAGAGCGACCAAGAACACACAAGCGTCGCGAAAGTGTCATCGCTGCTACGTGGGGGGAAGGTGGCAGCAAGTAAGAGAAGCAATCAGCAAGACACGTTTTGGATTAGCGTTTGGTGCATCGTGGCTTTGCCATGTCGCCGCTTGTCTTGGGACGCATGGCAGATCTGCGAGCACCATTTCTTACAAAAACTCCTTGGGGAGAAACACACGTGAGATTTGGATCCGTACGTCATGGTGGCCATCGTGCCGCCAAGCTTGTGTTGACTGTTTTAGCCATGAGTGTGGCAGCGATGTACGCCAACAGCAGTCATGCCGGCACGCTCGGCTTGCTGTCAAAGCCGCAAATTACGCATTCGCCCAACAACAACGATCGCGCCACCCTTGCGGGCAATACATCGCCCTTTGCCACGGCCGCCAACGATCAGGGCCGTGTTGCCGACACGACCAGCATGGATCACATGTTGCTGCAACTGAAGCGTCCTGCCGATCGTGAGCAGGCGCTGCAGACGCTCATGCAGCAGCAAGTCACGAAGGGTTCGGCGAACTATCACCAGTGGCTGACCAATGCGCAGCTCGGTGCGGAATACGGTCCGTCCCAGATGGACGTCGATGCGATTACCAGCTGGCTTACTGCGCAAGGTTTCACCGTCAATCGCGTGTACGGCAACGGCATGACGATCGACTTCTCCGGTACGGCCGGCCAGGTACGTCAGGCGTTCGCCACCGAGATCCACCATCTGAACGTGAAGGGCGAAAGCCACATGGGCAACATGAGCGACCCGCAGATTCCGGCGGCATTCGCAGGTGTCGTCGATGGTGTGGTGTCGCTCAATGACTTCCGTCCGCACACCAACAAGAAGGAGCATGTGGATTACACCTTCACTGAAAGTGGTTCCACGTATCAGGCGGTGACACCGGCCGATCTGGCGAAGATCTACAATCTCACCTCCGTGTTCAATGCTGGCGTGACCGGCACCGGCGAAACGATTGCGTTGATCGAAGACACCAACGTGTATTCGACCAGCGACATCACCACCTTCCGTTCGACGTTCGGCCTGCCGACCGCCACTTTCAACCAGGTTCATCCGGAAAGCTGCACCAACCCGGGTGACGTTGTCGGCAACGACGGCGAAGCCGAGCTGGATGTGGAGTACGCCGGTGCCGCCGCGCCGGGTGCAACGCTTGAGCTCGTATCGTGCAAAGACACCTCGACCACGTTCGGTGGCTTGATCGCGATGGAGGATCTGCTCGAAGCAGGTTCTGCGCCGACGATCTGGAGCGTGAGCTACGGTGAGTGCGAAGCGGAAAACGGTGCGACCCAGAATGCTGCTTACAGCTCTACGTACGAGAGTGCAGCGGCTGAAGGTATCTCGGTCTTCGTCTCTTCTGGCGACGAAGGCGCTGCCAGCTGCGACGCCGACGAAGCCAATGCCACGCACGGTATCGGTGTAAGCGGCTTCGCGTCCACTCCGTACAACGTAGCGGTGGGCGGTACCGACTTCGGCGATACCTATGCCGGCACCAGCAGCACGTACTGGAGCTCGACCAACAGCTCGACCTACGAGTCGGCACTGTCGTACATCAATGAAATTCCGTGGAACGACTCCTGCGCGGGCTCGCTGCTTTCCTCGAAAGAAGGCTACAGCACGCCCTACGGCACGAGTGGCTTCTGCAATAGCAGCACCGGTAAAGCAGACTTCCTGACGACGGGTTCCGGCAGCGGTGGCCCCAGTGGTTGCGCCACCGGCAAAGCCAGTACCACGGGTGTCGTTGGCGGCACGTGCGCGGGCTGGGCCAAGCCATCGTGGCAGTCTGGCCTGGTCGGCAATCCGGCCGATGGTGTGCGTGATATCCCGGACGTCTCGCTGTTCGCAGCGAATGGTCTGTGGGGACACTACTACGTGTACTGCTACAGCAACTCCAGCACCGCCGGAAAAGAAGACGGATCCGCCCCTTGTACGGGCGCTCCCAGTGGCTGGTCTGGCGCTGGCGGTACCTCGTTTGCTTCGCCGATCATGGCCGGTATCCAGGCGCTGGTTGACCAGCACAATGGCTTCACCACCGGGGCTGGCAACCCGGACTCGGTGTATTACTCGCTGGCCAACACGGAGTACGGCGCATCCGGCAGCAGCACCTGCAATTCCAGCAACGGCAACACCGTGGGTAGCTCGTGCATCTTCTACGACATCACCCAGGGCGATATGGATGTGAACTGCACCGGCACGCACAACTGCTACAAGCCCTCGGGCACGTACGGTGTGTTGTCGACCTCGAACTCGGCGTATGACAAGGCTTACGGCACGGGCACCGGCTGGGACTTCGCCACCGGTATCGGTTCGGTGAACGCCTATAACCTGGTCTACGCGTCGGCCTGGTAAACATTAGTCGTTAACTATGTTGTAGTTCCTTCCAGCGCCTCCTGAGTGATCAGGAGGCGTTTTTTTCGGCTCGAACAAATGTCTGGCCGATCTACTTTTGCGACGCAGGATGCGCTGTGAACACGTCGCTGCCAAAGGGGTGCAACGAGTCGGCAGCGGCATAACCGAGATGCTTCAAGCCAAAAATATCTTCGAGCGTACGCAGCAAGCTGTAATGGTTGTACGGCGTCGTGGATGTCGTGCCCGGTGTGATGAAAGGCGACAGCAACACCGCGCCGATTTGTCCGCCGCCCGGGCCAAACTGCCCGGGTTGCGGGCCACCTGGAAGCGGTTGCTCGTTGCAGCAGGCCGTTCCATCTGTGCCTTCATCGAAGGTGATGATCAGCAGACCATCTTTCTTGAACGCGGGCGAGTTTAGGATGCGCGGCACCCACGTCTTCAGAAATACATTGGCGGAAATCAGGCCGCCTGGGTCGCCGTTCTGGCACGGTGCATCGTGTCCATCGTTGCAGAGGTTCGGCGTGATGTAAGCGAAGTTGGGTGTGGTGGCGATGTGCGTCAGATCGTTCGTCAATGCATTCAAGTTGACGACGTTCGTGTTGCAGTAAGGCTTGTCGTCGATGATCGAATGAAAGTAGACGAACGGGTTGTGCTTAGCGGCGTATTGGTCGTTCGGTGTCGCGTGACGTGTTGGATCATCCGCGCCGATGGCGACATGTCCGCACGTGGCCGATTCACGCATAGGATCGGCGCCCATGTCTTCCATATAGCCCTTCCAGGTGAAACCGGCAGCGCTGAGCTGATTGGCAAGCGTGTTGACGCTCTTCGGATAGATGCAACCGGTACCCGGTAGCTGGCCATTGGCGTCAGGCTTCGTCGCAGACGGCACAAATTCGCTGTACGTCGTGCAGTCATTTTGCGTGGCCGGGTTGGGTGCCTGACCGCTGATCATCGCGATGTAATTGTCCAGACTGTTATGGCCGATGCCGTAAAAGTTGGGCAGCATTGCGCCTTGCTTGGGCAGATCGTGAGCCAGATACGGCGCGAGCGAGTTCTGGCCGAACGTTACCGTATAGGACTCGTTCTCCAGCACGATGATAAAGACATGGCGCACAGGCGGCATAGGGGATGCCGCATTCTTTGCTGCGAAGCAGGCAGTCGATCCAGCCAACACGGCAATCAGCATGACGAGGCCAACAAGCATCCGCGTGAGCGCGCGGTGCGAGCCGATACCTAGTGGTACGTAGCGAAACATCTGCAAGTTCCTTGATGGATGCAGCGCTGTATCGCTGCGAATGACACCCTGTCTGCATGGGCCGACAGGCAACAAGGCTATTGCAGCGCTACTGCGCGACAGTATCAAGTCGCGCTAGCGTCAGAGCGTGTCAGGCGCGCCCGTAGACATCGTCGAAGCGGACGATGTCGTCCTCGCCCAGATAGCTGCCGGACTGCACTTCGATCAACTCGAGCGGCACCTTGCCCGGATTGCGCAGCCGGTGAACGCTGCCTAGGGGGATGTACGTGCTCTGATTTTCACCGAGTAGAAATACTTTGTCGTCGCACGTGACTTCGGCAGTACCGGACACCACGATCCAATGCTCCGCACGATGGTGATGCTTTTGCAGACTCAGGCTCGCACCGGGCTTGACCACAATGCGCTTGACCTGGAATCGTCCGCCCGCTTCGAGCGAGTCGTAGCTGCCCCACGGGCGATGCACGACGCGATGGAATGAATGCTCGGTGCGACCGGATGCTTTCAGTTGATCGACCACTTTCTTCACATCTTGCGCGGCATTGCGATGTGCGACAAGGGTGGCGTCGGGCGTGCTGACGATGACCAGGTCGTCCACGCCGACGGTGGCGATCATGTGGCGATCGTGCGAGCGCAACAACGAGTTGCGCGTGTCGATCGCCATCGTGTCGCCTTCGCGCTGGTTGCCCTGCGCGTCGTGCTCGCCGGACAGCCACAACGCCGACCACGAACCGATATCGCTCCACGCGCAATCGACTGGAATGACTGCGGCGTGGGACGTTTTTTCCATCACCGCGTAATCGATCGAGTTATCCGGAACCTTCGCGAAGGCATCGCCGTCCACGCGCACGAAATCCAGGTCCTTATGACCCGTCGCGTAGGCTTCGCGTACTGCAGCAAGCATGGCTGGCGCGTGCGTTCCCAGTTCTTCCAGGTAACGCGACGCCTTGAACAAGAACATGCCGGAGTTCCAGTCGTAACCGCCGTCTTTTAGATACGACTCGGCCGTGGGCAAATCCGGTTTTTCGACGAACTTACCGACACGGTATGCGTTGTCGCCAATCGATTCGGCGCGGCGAATGTATCCAAAGCCTGTCTCAGGACGATCGGGATGAATGCCGAACGTCACCAGCCAGCCTTCTTTCGCCGCGGGAAGGGCCTGCTTCACGGCGTCGGTGAAGCTATGGGTGTCGCCGATCAGATGATCGGCGGGCAGCACGAGCAGCAATGCATCGGCGTCTTGTTCCATGGCCTTCAGCGCACCGAGTGCAATCGCCGGTGCCGTATTGCGAGCCATCGGCTCAAGCACAATGCTGGCGCCTGTAACGCCGCTTTCGAGCAACTGATCGGCCGCCAGAAAGCGGTGATCCTCACTGGCCACCACAATGGGCGCCCGTACATCGGGCAGCTTCTGTGTGCGCGCCACAGTTTGCTGGAAGAGGGTGCCTTCCCCGCTCAGCGAAAGGAATTGTTTGGGCAGGTTCCGGCGCGACACAGGCCACAGGCGCGTACCGCTGCCGCCGCTGAGGATCAAAGGGATCAACATAATTCAACGAACCTGGTTGGAAAGGGTTTCGATGACTTCGTCAAGGCCATCCTGCCAGTCCGGCAGAGCATAGCCGAACCGCTGCTGGAATCCCGAGTTGTCCAGCACCGACCACGCGGGTCGCTTGGCCGGAGTGGGGAATTCTGCCGTCGTAATGGGTACGACGCGCGGAACGCGTTCGATCAATCCACGGGCATGGGCTTTCTGGAAAATGATGCTCGCAAAACCCTGCCAGCTGGTGTGACCGCTGGCGACCAGATGATGAACGCCACGCATCGCGTTGCGTTGAGCGGCATCGGCTTGTTGCCATGCGGCGATGGCGGCGAGTGTGCCGCGAACGATCAGATCGGTGCTGGTTGGTGCACCGTGCTGATCGGCAACCACGCGCAGTTCTTCGCGCTCCGCACCCAATCGCAACATCGTGCGTAAAAAGTTGTGCCCGTGTGCGGCGTAAACCCATGCTGTGCGCAGCACGAGGTAATCGCATCCGCTCGTTTCCAGCGCATGCTCGCCCGCGAGCTTGCTGCGGCCGTATGCGCCAAGCGGGCCCGTCGACGCATTGACGGGATAGGGGTGCGTAGCGCTGCCGTCGAAAACGTAATCGGTGGAGTAGTGCACCACCAACGCACCGTGGGAAGCAGCCCATTTGGCGAGCACGCGAACGGCTTCTCCGTTGACGCGCGTGGCCAGGTCTTCTTCCTGTTCGGCGCGATCCACGGCGGTATAAGCGGCGGCATTGACGATGATGCCGGGATGCAGGTTGTCCAGCAGTGTCGTCAATGTTTCAGGTGCAGACAGATCGGCAACTACCGCCGCGCCGCCATCGACGCGCGTGCCATCACGGCTTGCGGCGGTGACACGACCCAGTGCGGCCAGACCGCCTTGTTCGAGAAAACTGCGGCCGAGCTGACCGTTCGCGCCAAGCAGAAGAATATTCATTCGGCAAACAAAGGAAGGCGATCGGCGGGTATGTCGGCAAGCAGTGGTGCTTTGAGATCTTTCTCGGAAAGCTGTGGCGCACTGATGGGCCAATCGATGCCAAGGCTCGCATCGTTCCAGCGCACACTTGCGTCGGCCTTGGCGTCGTAAAGTGCCGAGCACTGATACGAAAACGTGGCGTGGTCAGAGAGTACGCAGAAGCCGTGTGCAAAACCTTCCGGTATCCAGAAGTGACGGTGATTTTCAGCAGTGAGCATCACGCCGGCCCACTGGCCGAACGTGGGCGAGCCGCGGCGAATATCGACGGCGACGTCATAGACCTCGCCTTCCAGCACGCTGACCAGCTTGCCTTGCGGGTTGGGCCACTGATAGTGCAGGCCGCGCAATACGCCTTTGCTCGAGCGCGAGACGTTGCTCTGAACGAAATCGGACGCGATGCCGGCGGCGACATACTTCGCCTTGTTGTAGCTTTCATAAAAGAAGCCACGTGCATCGCCAAACACCTGGGGTTCGATGACGACCGCGCCAGGCAATGAGGTCTGAACGATCTTCATCCCACGTGTCCTTGTTCGATCAGGTTGAGCAGGTATTGGCCGTAACCGGTTTTGGCGAGCGGCGTGGCAAGCCGCTTCACTTGCTCTGCATCGATCCACTGATTGATGTATGCAATCTCTTCGGGACAGCACACTTTCAGGCCTTGGCGGTTTTCGATGGTTTCGATGTAATTGCCGGCCTCCATCAATGATTCGTGCGTACCGGTATCGAGCCATGCGTAACCGCGGCCGAGTTGTTCCAGATGCAACGAGCCGTCTGCGAGATAAAGACGGTTGAGATCGGTAATCTCCAGCTCGCCGCGCGGCGACGGTTTCAGATCTGCCGCAAAATCGCAGACGCGCGAATCGTAGAAGTACAGGCCCGTCACCGCGTAGTGCGATTTGGGTTTGGACGGCTTTTCTTCCAGACCTACAACACGGCCGCTGGCGTCGAACTCGGCGACGCCGTAACGCTCCGGATCACGTACCCAATAACCGAATACCGTAGCGCCGTGCTCGCGCGAATCCGCGCGCTTCAGACGATCGGTGAGACCCACGCCGTAGAAGATGTTGTCGCCGAGTACCAGACAGCTTGGATCATTGCCGATGAAGTCGCGACCAATGACAAACGCTTGCGCCAAACCGTCCGGAGAAGGTTGCACGGCGTACTGAATGTTGATGCCCCACTGCGATCCGTCACCCAGCAGGCGCTGAAACAGCGCTTGCTCATGCGGTGTGTTGATCACCAGCACATCTTTGATGCCTGCAAGCATCAGCATCGACAGCGGATAAAAAATCAT
This sequence comes from Dyella sp., assembly GCF_035486915.1. Taxonomy (GTDB): domain Bacteria; phylum Pseudomonadota; class Gammaproteobacteria; order Xanthomonadales; family Rhodanobacteraceae; genus Dyella_B. The sequence goes on from NZ_DATHMR010000100.1 coordinate 66,589, forward strand.
CGGCTTGTCGTAGACCGGCAACAGCTGTTTGCTGACGGCTTGGGTGATGGGATAAAGACGCGTGCCGGAACCGCCGGCAAGAATGATGCCCTTACGCTTGCTCATACGCCCAGACGCTCCATGCGGTAGCTGCCATCGAGTACGCGCTGTACCCAGGGTTGATGAGTGAGATACCACTCTACCGTTTGCTTTATTCCGCTTTCGAACGATTGCGATGGCTGCCAACCGAGCTCGCGCTGCAATTTGCTGGAGTCGATCGCATAGCGACGGTCGTGACCGGGGCGATCCTTGACGTAAGTGATTAACGATTCGCGAGAGCGGCCATCCGCAAGCGGACGTTGGGCATCCAGTAGCGCACAAATGGTCTTCACCACAGTGATGTTGGTGCGTTCGGCATTTCCGCCTACGTTGTAGGTTTCGCTCACCTTGCCAGCATCGAGCACACGGCGAATGGCAGAGCAGTGATCGCCCACGAACAACCAATCGCGAATGTTCATGCCATCGCCGTACACCGGCAGCGGCTCGCCGGCGAGCGCCTTCTGGATGACCAGCGGAATCAGTTTTTCAGGGAACTGATACGGACCGTAGTTGTTCGAGCAATTGGTGGTGAGCGTTGGCAAACCATACGTGTGATGGAACGCGCGCACCAGGTGATCGGAGGCTGCCTTGGACGCCGAGTAGGGCGAGTTGGGCGCGTAAGGCGTCGTTTCGGTGAACTTGCCGTCGGCGCCGAGCGAACCGTAAACCTCGTCGGTGGAAACGTGCAGGAAACGGAACTCGTCCTTCGATTTGCCTTCCAGCTCGCGCCAGTAGTCGCGGGTGGATTCCAGCAAGCCAAGGGTGCCCACCACGTTGGTGTGGATAAAAGCCCCGGGACCGTCGATCGAACGATCGACGTGGGATTCGGCGGCAAAGTTCACTACGGCGTCAGGCTTGTGTTCGGCCAGCAAACGAGTGATCAAAGTGCGGTCGCCGATATCGCCTTGCACGAAAACGTGACGACCGTTATCTGCCAAAGGCTCCAGCGTGTCGAGATTGCCTGCATAGGTGAGCTTGTCCAGATTCACCACGCGCAGGCCATCGGCCACGGCTTGCAGCACAAAGTTGGCGCCAATAAAACCGGCTCCGCCGGTAACGAGCAATGTTTTCATCTGACCCTCCGAGGTGGCCGCACATTTTGTCATAGCGCGGGTTTTGTCGGATTGTTTTGTGGAGCACGGGACTAGAGCGCATTCATATCCACTTTGGTAAACGGATGAGTATGGTTATTCCCGTGGTGTCGAAAGCTCAGCTTCCCGCAAGGAAATCGGCTAAATTCCCCCCGCCCAGATGGTGCTATCCGTGCAAGGAGACGCTTAAGTCGATGCCGAGCTGGATTGGGCCCATGGAGGCATGAAGCCGGATGGTAAGCCTTTGGTTGTCTACGACGTTTATTTCAGCTGTTCAGCCTGAGACGGTAATATGGCTCGTTTATCGCCGATTTCCATTGCAAGCCGGGGCCGCCAGCAATATGAAAAAGTCTAAGAAGAACAGTCCGCTAGGTTTAGGAACCCGCGCCATTCATGCCGGCCAGCACCCTGATCCGAGCACGGGCGCCATCATGACGCCCATCTACGCCACGTCCACTTACGTGCAACAAAGCCCGGGTAAGCACAAGGGTTACGAGTATTCGCGAACGCAAAATCCTACGCGAATGGCGTATGAGCGCTGCGTGGCAGACTTGGAGGGCGGCGCTGCCGGTTTTGCTTTTGCCTCGGGCTTGGCCGCGGCGGCGACCGTGCTGGATATGCTCGATTCCGGTAGCCATGTCATCGCCATGGACGACCTCTACGGCGGCAGCTACCGGCTATTCGAACGGGTGCGTCGACGTTCGGCTGGACTGGATTTCAGCTTCATCGACCTGAACGATGGTGACGCGCTCAAAGCCGCATTGAAGCCCAATACGCGCATGATCTGGGCCGAAACACCGACCAACCCGATGCTGAAGCTGGTGGATCTATCCAAGGTCGCCCGCTTCGCCAAAAAGTACGGCTTGACCCTGGTGGTGGACAACACGTTCTGCTCCCCCATGCTGCAGCGCCCGCTGGAACACGGCGCCGATCTCGTGCTGCATTCGGCCACCAAGTATCTGAATGGGCACTCCGACATGGTGGGTGGCATCGTGGTGGCCGGTAGCCGTGAGCTCGCCGAACAGATGGCGTTTTTACAAAATTCGGTGGGAGCCGTGGCCGGACCGTTCGACGCCTTCCTGGCGATGCGTGGTCTGAAGACGCTGCATTTGCGCATGAAGGCGCATTGCGAGGGCGCCGGCGAGCTGGCACGTTGGCTCGAAAAGCATCCGGCCATCGAGCGCGTGATTTATCCCGGGCTGAAAAGCCATCCTCAGCACGCTCTAGCGCGCCGACAGATGGATGGCTTCGGCGGGATCATCAGCGTAGAAATCAAGGGCGGTTTGAAAAAGGCTCGCCGCATGCTGGAGCGTTGCGAGCTCTTTGCACTGGCTGAATCGCTTGGCGGGGTGGAAAGTCTGATAGAGCATCCCGCGATCATGACGCATGCTTCCGTGCCCCCGGCCAATCGCAAGCGGTTAGGTATCAGCGATGGCTTGGTACGGTTGTCGGTGGGAGTAGAGGATATTTCGGATTTGCAACGTGAATTATCCGTTGCGTTGTCGAATTAGTCCGGTGCCAACAGAGCTTTGATGAAGGCTGCATTAGTTCATGCTGGTCACGCGTACGGTACACAAAAAAGCGAGTGGACGTACCAGCTTTTACTAGGTGCCGTAAATTGCACGTTTGGGAGAAGGTAAATTGAGTAAATCCGCTCAGGGTGGCCGGAGTGACGTCACAGAACTGCACGAGCGCAGGAGGTGGGAGTGGCCATTTGCGTCTTTGACCCGTCACAGATCGTTGGTGTGGGAGCTCACCAAGCGTGAGGTTCTAGGGCGATATCGCGGTGCGAGCTTCGGACTGGCGTGGTCGGTAATCAGTCCGTTTCTGATGTTGGGCGTTTATGCATTTGCTTTTGGCGAGGTGCTGAAGAGTCGTTGGCCGCAAAGTGCGGGAGGCAACCATTCCTATGCAGTCATTCTATTCGTAGGTTTGATTGTTCATGGATTTTTTGCGGAGTGCATAACTCGTGCTGCCACACTGATCGTGGCTAATCCCAACTTCGTCAAACGAGTCGTTTTTCCACTGGATATTCTTCCGTGGCCAATGGTCTTTTCTGCAATTTTCCACGCGCTGATCAATACATGTGTATTAGCGCTACTGATGCTCGCCACTGAACAGAGGTTGCATGCGACCATTGTGCTAGTGCCAATCATTTTCATGCCGCTGATGCTCGTGACCCTGGGGGTCTCGTGGGTTTTGGCATCCCTGGGGGTGTATCTCAGAGATATAAGTCAGGTGATGCCTGTTCTGGCTACGGCATTGCTCTTTCTGTCCTCGGCCATCGTTCCAGTGAATATTCTGCCGAGCGCTATGCAGAGGTTGTTTTACATGAATCCACTTACGTTCTTCATTGATCAGGCGCGTATCGTTGCTTTGGTCGGGGCAATGCCAGATTGGTCGGAACTTGCCATGGCGACTGCCATCGGATTTGTTGTCGCGTGGTTAGGTCATGCCTGGTTTATGGCCACGCAAAGGGGCTTCGCTGATGTCCTCTGAACTGATCGTCGAGGCCAAAGGGGTTGGAAAGGTATTTCCCATTTACGACAAGCCTCACTATCGCCTGATGCAGATGATCTTTGGGGGAACCAAATGGCATCGCGAGTTCTGCGCGCTTTCCAACGTTAACTTTTCTATCCGGCGCGGCGAAACAGTGGGAATCGTAGGGCGCAACGGTTCCGGCAAGTCAACGTTGCTGCAAATTCTCTGCGGCACTCTTGCTCCAACATCAGGCGACGTGCATGTACGCGGCCGAGTTGCTGCGCTGCTGGAGTTGGGGGCGGGCTTCAATCCGGAGTTCACTGGTCTTGAAAACGTGTATCTCAATGGCACGGTGCTGGGGCTGACGCGTGCGCAGATTGCCGAGCGTTTGGACAAAATTCTTGCCTTTGCTGAAATTGGCGAATTTATAGATCGTCCCGTAAAAACATACTCAAGCGGTATGTATGTGCGTCTTGCGTTTGCGGTGGCCATTCACGTCGAGCCCGACTTATTGGTGGTGGACGAAGCTTTATCTGTGGGCGATGAAGCCTTCCAACGAAAATGTTTTGCCCGAATAGACAAGTTGCGCGATGCCGGGTGCACCGTACTGTTCGTCTCACATTCTGCAGGTATCGTGGTGGAGCTTTGCGATCGTGCGATCCTTTTGGATCGTGGCGAAGTTCTCGCCGATGGTTTACCTAAAGCGGTCATTTCCCGATATCAGCGAATGCTCTATGCACGAGAGGAACGTGCGACAGAGCTCCGCATGACTATGCGACAAGAATATAGTGGCGGTGCCCCTGCGCTGTCGGTAATAAGTCCTGCTAACCATACGCCCGGGCCATCCCAGGTAAAGAAACACGATGCAGTCGAAGCCTATTACGACGAAAATCTGAAGTCGCAGAGTGAAGTCATATACTCGAGCCAGGGTGCCGTGATCCATGACCCTCATCTGGAAACTATGGATGGAAGGCGGGTCAACGTTCTGAACGCCGGTGAGCGTTACTTTTACGTATATCAGGTCAAGTTCGAGCAAACCATAGTGGGTGTGCGGTTTGGCATGATGATTAAGTCCATTACGGGAATAGAAATTGCGGGTGCGGTCAGTGCGCCTAGCCAAAATGCCATTGAAATGGTTGATGCGGGTAAGACGTATTCGTTGCGCTACGGTTTTGATTGCGATCTGGCCGGTGGCACTTACTTTATGAATGCTGGAGTGTTGGGGCGTATAGGTGAGGAGGAAACTTACCTTGATCGCCGAATCGACGTGCTGATGTTCAGGGTAATGGCTTCATCCGATCGTATGTCGACCGGCTGGGTAGACCTGGTCGACGGTGTGACGCTTGAGGCAACTGAAGGAACCTGATAACCATGAATGCGTCAGCTAAATCGAATCGTCTTTGTGTTCTGGTGCTTGGTATGCACCGCAGTGGTACGTCGGCCATGACGCGGTGCTTGAACTTGCTAGGCATGGATCTTGGTTCGCATCTGCTCAGCCCGGAAAACATGAATGCGAAAGGATTCTGGGAGCACGCGGATGCGGTTCGAATCAACGATCAGCTTCTGCATTCGATGAAGACTTTTTGGCACAGCCTGGAACCTCTGCCACAAAATTGGCTAGAGAGTAGTGCTGCGCAGGAGGCCAGATCGAATATCAAGGCTCTTATTAAGCGCGACTTTTCAGACGTGCCTTTCTGGGGGATCAAGGATCCGCGTTTGTGCCGCTTGGCGCCTTTATGGCTGGACGTGCTGCATGAACTGGATATACCGGTGGCTACCGTATTTGTGACTCGGTCGCCCATGGAAGTGGCCGCGTCTCTTGAGCGTGTTCATCATCTGAGTCGCGCCTTCGGTGTCGCGTCATGGATGCAGCATTTGGCAGAGGCAGAAGTTGCGACGCGTGATACCCCTCGTTACATGGTGGCGTATGACCAGCTTTTGAGAGATCCAGTTTCAACGTTGACGCATTTGGGGGACGCACTGAGCATTCATTGGTCGGTTCCGGTCAATGAGCGGAAAGATGCCGTCACCTCATTTCTCGACGACGGGCTTCGCACTCAGAAACAAGACATGGCGAACGAGGGTCTTCCTTCCTTGGCTCGGCGAATGGTCGAGACTGTGGAGCAGATAATCTCGTCTGGCAATTCACTGGAGAGCTGGAGAAAACTATCCCATTTGGCTGACGAGGTTGTCGACTTCAGTGAGCTATTGGGCAGCTTGGAGCAGGTGGAGAAGTCCGGTGGGCTGTCCAAGTCCAAAATCAGTGCGCAGTTTTATTATGCGCAAGAAGGGCAGCCTTTTGATGAGACCCGTTCGTCTCGCATGGAGCTAACGGGAGGGGAGAGGTGCCAGCTTGATTTTCCGCTTCTCAATAACGGCGATGCGGAAACTTTTAGTACAAGGTATCGATTAGATCCTGTAGATAGGGCAGTCCACTGCGTCATTCATTCGCTTGTTCTTCTGGATGATGATAGTCAAGTCATTTGGAATTTTTCTCGAGGGAATGATTTCTCGCTCATTGGCTTTACTACGTATGAAGCCGGTTTAATCGAACGGGAGCTCGTTCGTACCGACACCGACCCGCAGGTGCTTTTCACCTGGCCGGAAGACATTCTTCGTCAGGGGCGTGTTTTGCGACTGGATATCGAATTGCTTTCCGAGTTGGATCTTGTTGATGAACTGATCACAAAAAATTCTTCGTTAAGCGAGCAATTGGCCGAGCGTAATAGCGAATACAAAAAGCTCGTCGAAGTTAAGGACAATGCCACTGGACAGTTGGAAGTCATGGCGGCGGAGCTGAAGCGGACTGAATCCGAGAATTTGGTCAAGGAATTGACCCACGCTAGGGAGCGGCTTGAGCTGACCGCGCGCTTTCAAAACGACATTCAGCAAAGTGAAGAGCGTTTGTCGGCTGAGTTACAGAAGGCACGCGCGGAACATGCGGGGTCGCTTCAGGAAATCGAAAGGTTGACGGCGACGCTGCAAGAGCAGAAGTTGCAGATTGAAGGGCAGGGGGCGCAGATCGAAGAGCAGAGGTCGCAGATCGAAGAGCTGCAAAGAAGTATTAGCTATCGAATTTTGCGGCGACTTCGCGGAAGAAAATGACGTGCTTGTGACTATATCGATAGCGACTTTCGGAAGAATTAATTTAATTAAAATGGATTGGTCAATGCGTGGTAGATGATGATTCTTTTCATCATGAGGATGACGCGTCAACTGCGCATAGGCTGCAAATACACACATGGGCGACGCGATTTTGAAGCACGCCGACCAAGATTGAGAAAATGAATCAGAGAATCGGTTTATTAAAAAAAATTCGCGCGCTGCAATCCGCGGGGCGAAGAAGCTACTACCAGGCTAGAGTCAATGGTCTGAGCAGATGGCAAATCATGGTTCGCATCTTGCGAACCATGATGCGAGGGCCGCGCTTTTTTTCGCGTCGTGTCATCGCATACGACCAGGCAAGGCTTGCTGTAAATCCAAGCGGTGGGCTTATCGAGAAAGGGCTCGATGGCTTCGAAGCTTATCGTTCTTGGACCCTTACGCAGGAACCAAAAGTTGAGTTGTGCGAACGCGAAGAGTTAATCAGCGTACTAATGCCTACATGCGAAAGCCCGGAGGAGTTTCTGCGTGAAGCGATCACCAGTGTGCGCGCTCAAAGTTACTCCAATTGGGAGCTGTGCATTTACGATGATGCGTCGGGCGCGCAGCACGTACACGATATCTTGCAGGAGGAAATGGCGGTAGATCCGCGAGTAATCGTCGTGAAAGGAGTGACGCGTGGAGGTATTTCTGCGGCCTCCAACGAAGCTCTCAAAATGGCCCGGGGGAAGTTTGTTGTATTGCTGGATCACGATGATTTGCTGCATCCGGATGCGCTGGCGGCAGTGATGGCCGCGATGGAGAGCGACGAAGCGGACATCATCTACTCGGATCATGACTGTATTGATGAAAGCGGGCGCCGCAAGTTTCCATTTTTCAAGCCCGATTGGAGCCCGGATCTGTTTTTGTCGCAGATGTACCTAGGGCATCTAGTGGCGATCCGGCGTGACCTTATACAGCGGGTCGGTCCTTTTGACTCATCAATGGATGGTGCACAGGACTACGATTTGATACTTAGATGTATAGCTGCTGGTGCCAAAGTGCACCATATTTCCAGAGTGCTCTACCACTGGCGTCAGCATGCTGGCTCGACTGCAGGTAACGCCGACTCCAAACCCTACGCACATCATGCGGGTCGCGCGGCATTGCAAAGATATCTCGACAAAGTCTATCCGGGAGCGGTTGCACGCGACGGAGCCCATGGTTTTTGCTATGACGTACGTTATCCCGTGCCCCAAGAGAACAGCAGGATAGATGCCAGCATAATCATCCCAACCCGGGATGGTTTGGATTTGCTGCGCGCGTGCATAGATAGCCTTAGGAAGGTGACGAATGCGGCGCGCTATGAGTTGATCGTTGTCGACAACGGGTCAAAAGAGACCGCCACTTTAAGGTGGTTGGAGGACATGGCTGGACGAGGGGTCATTAAAGTCATTCATGCCGATGTCCCCTTTAATTGGTCTTATATAAATAATCTTGCGGCCGAACAGGCGGTGGGTGATGTGCTTGTCTTCTTGAATAATGACGTCGAAATTATTGACCAGGAGTGGTTGGGTCGGTTGGTGGAGCACGCCATGCGCGAAGATGTCGGGGTTTGTGGCCCGCTTCTACTTTATGGTGATATGACTATTCAGCACGCGGGCGTGGTGGTCGGGCTAGGTGGATGGGCCGATCATGTCTTCAAGGGTATGCAGCCTTTGCACATACAGAGTAACTACGTCTCTCCGATCATGCGCCGCAACGTGTTGGCGGTTACCGGAGCATGTATGGCAATTGA
>NZ_DATHMR010000101.1:0-10002 GCF_035486915.1 Dyella sp.
GCAGACGCTGATAGTGAGTAATCATCAGGAATGCACGCTCCGGCGAACGCAGCGCATTCACGCCCTGCGCCACCTGCTTGAGTGCATCAATGTCGAGGCCTGAGTCGGTTTCGTCGAGAATCGCCAGCTTCGGCTCCAGCACGGCCATCTGGAAAATCTCGTTGCGCTTCTTCTCACCGCCCGAGAAGCCTTCATTGACGGCGCGGTGCAGCAACTCGTCGGAGATCTGCATGATCTTCAGCTTCTCGCGCACGAGCTTGAGGAACTGCATGGAATCGAGTTCCGGCTCGCCACGCTGCTTGCGCTGCGCATTGAGTGCTGCGCGCAGGAAGTAAGTGTTGTTCACGCCCGGAATTTCGACCGGATACTGAAAGGCCAGAAACAGTCCCGCAGCAGCGCGCTCTTCGGGTTCCAGCGCGAGCAGATCGCGACCTTCGAAGATCACTGAGCCTTCGGTCACTTCATAGCCGTCGCGGCCGGAAAGCACGTTGCCCAGCGTGGACTTGCCCGCGCCGTTAGGCCCCATGATGGCGTGCACTTCGCCCGGGTTCACGGTCAGCGTGAGTCCTTTGAGAATGTCTTTGCCCTCGACACGGGCGTGCAGGTTTTCGATCTTCAGCATAGTGTTTCCTGTTGCGGCATCACGCGATGTCGCCACGTTTCGTTAATCCGTTTCAGCTGTTGCTTTGGTACGAGCCGGAGCACGCATCGCCTTCTTGGGCACCCTTCAACCACGCGCGCAGTTCTTCGATGCGCTGACGCGTCATCGCTTCGAGTTCATTGTTGGCGCACATGGGATAGACGCTGCCGTACTGGAGGCTCTTGTTGCTAGCGGGATAACGCGCTTCCAATTCGGCGTCGCGAAAAGCAATCCATGCTTTTTGAGCCGTGCGCAGTTTTGCGGTGAACACCTTGTCTGAGGCGAACTTGGCGAGCACCTGCTGGTAGACCCGATTGAGCTCCTTGTCTGCAGCCGCCAGGCTTTGGGACGCACACTCGTCCATCGCGGCCTGCGACTGGGCGTTATCCATGCACTTGTCGCCCGAAGAGGACGCTGCTGTAGCTGCAGGTACCGGTGCCGTACCAGCGATAGCGATGCTTCCGAAAGCCAAAGCAAAAGCTGCCATGCAAAGCTTTGTGGAGAGTTTCATCCGACTGCCCCTTCCAGTGAGATTTCGAGGAGTTTCTTCGCTTCGACCGCGAACTCCATCGGCAGCTCGCGGAACACCTGCTTGCAGAAGCCGTCAACAATCATCGAGACCGCGTCTTCCTCACCGATACCGCGCGAGCGGCAGTAGAAGAGCTGATCATCGGAAATCTTGGATGTGGTCGCCTCGTGTTCGACGATGGCGCTCGGATTTTTCACTTCCATGTACGGGAAGGTGTGTGCGCCGCACTTTTTGCCGATCAGCAGCGAATCGCACTGCGTGTAGTTGCGTGCACCTTCGGCGCCCTTCTCTATTTTCACCAGACCGCGATAGCTGTTGGAGCTGCGGCCCGCGCTGATGCCTTTGGACACGATCTTGGATTTCGTGCCTTTGCCGATATGGATCATCTTGGTGCCGGTGTCGGCTTGCTGGCGATGATGCGTGAGTGCGACGGAGTAGAACTCGCCCACGGAACGATCGCCGCGCAATACACAGCTCGGATACTTCCACGTAATGGCGGAGCCCGTTTCCACCTGCGTCCACGAAATCTTCGAATCGTCGCCGCGGCAATCGCCGCGCTTGGTCACGAAATTGTAGATACCGCCGCGGCCTTCTTCGTCGCCCGGATACCAGTTCTGCACCGTGGAATATTTGATGTTCGCTTTTTCGAGCGCCACCAGTTCCACCACGGCAGCATGCAGCTGATTTTCATCGCGCATCGGCGCCGTGCAGCCTTCGAGATAGGACACTTGAGCGCCCTCTTCGGCGATGATCAGCGTGCGCTCGAACTGCCCGGTGTGGCCGGCGTTGATGCGGAAGTAGGTCGACAATTCCATCGGGCAACGCACGCCCTTCGGGATAAACACGAAGGAGCCATCCGAAAACACCGCCGAGTTGAGCGCAGCGAAATAGTTATCACCCGTTGGCACGACGCTACCGAGATACTTCTTCACCAGTTCTGAATGCTCGCGAATCGCCTCGCTCATCGAGCAGAAAATGACGCCCACTTCGGCGAGTTCCTTGCGGAACGTGGTGCCGACGGAAACGGAGTCGAACACGGCATCGACCGCCACACCCGCAAGTTTGGCGCGCTCGTGCAGCGGCACACCGAGCTTGTCGTAGGCTTCAAGCAGCTTCGGATCGACGTCGTCGAGCGACTTCGGACGATTCTTCGGCGAGGCGTAATAGCTGATCGCCTGGAAATCGATCGGCGCGATGTTGAGCTTTGCCCAATGAGGCGTGGGCATCGTGAGCCAGTGACGATAAGCCTTCAGGCGCCACTCGGTCATCCACTCCGGTTCGCCCTTGAGCGCGGAGAGCTGGCGCACGATGTCTTCCGAGAGACCCGGCGGCAAACTGTCGGTTTCGATGTCAGTGATAAAGCCGGCTTCGTAGCGACGGCCGAGCGCGGCGGCGACTTCTGCGTTGTCGCGCAGCACGGCGGGGCTATCGTTTTCGATGGTCATGGTGCAGTCCTGCCTTTCAATTCGGGAAGCGCGACGGTGGCGACAGGTGCGTGCGCCGCGGGGCGCAACATGTCGGCCAAACTCATCGAACGCAATGCGTTATCCAAGACGTTGTTGATGCGTTGCCAGCTACCGCGCACGCCGCACTGCTTTTCGCGTTCGCAATGGCCCTCGCTCATGCTGCATTCGGTCATGCCAAGTGGCCCCTCCATCGCTTCGACGATGTCGGCGACGCTGATGTCACTGGCCGGACGCGCCAGGCGGTAACCGCCATTGACGCCGCGGAACGACTCCACCAATCCGGCATGCCCGAGCGACTTCAGCAATTTGCTGACGGTGGGCAATTCCAGATGCGCTTCCTCGGCGATTTGCGCTGTGCTGAGGACGTCATCAGGGTGCGCGGCGATGCAAGTCATCACCACGGTGGCGTAATCGGTCAGTCGGCTGACACGGAACATGGGGAGGCACCGCGTTAATCCAGACTAAAATGGTACAGATTAAAGGCATGGGGGTCAATCCGAAGCCTTTTCGCCGACTCAGCGTTGCACCATCTTGGATCAGACCACGCACCATAACGGGCAGCAACACTTCGGAGCGGCTCCGCTCCTCTGCTGGGAAACGGCTTCACAGCGCACTTTCCACCGACCGACCGCACATGGCACGCAATCTGCTGTACCGCAACAAAGCCGGACTAGGGGAGTTAGTACGCATGAAGTGGATCACCGCGATCATCAAACCCTTCACCCTCGACGACGTTCGCGAGGCGCTCGGCGAGGCGGGTGTGCAAGGCATGACGGTTACCGAGGTCAAAGGCTTCGGGCGGCAGCGGGGACATACCGAGTTGTATCGCGGTTCGGAGTACGTGGTCGATTTCCTGCCCAAGTTGAAAATCGAACTTGCCGTGGGCGATGAACAAGTCGAGCTGGCGATCGAGGCAATCACCAAGGCCGCACGCACCGGCAAGGTGGGCGACGGAAAAATCTTCGTCAGCGAACTCGAACAGGTCATTCGCATTCGCACGCAGGAGGTCGACGCCGATGCGCTTTGATTCGGGAGTTGAAAAGCGACGTCACAGGATGCGATGGATCGTCGCGCTGCTCGCTACGGGTTTCGCACTACCGGCATTTGCGCAGGCAACACCAACGCCGACGCTCAACAGCGGCGACACCGCGTGGATGCTCGTAGCCGGCGCACTGGTATTGATGATGACGATTCCCGGCGCCGCGCTTTTTTACGGCGGCATGGTGCGCGCGAAAAATCTGCTCTCGGTGATGATGCAATGCATGGCGATTACCTCGCTCGTCACCGTGCTGTGGATGCTTTACGGCTATTCGCTTGCGTTCGACACCGGCGGCATGACGGCAGGCGTAACGAACTGGCATTCGATTATTGGCGATACGAATCGCTTTCTATTGCGCGGACTCACACCGTCGTCGCTTTACCAGACGGTGCCCGAAAGCGTGTACGTGATGTTCCAATTGACGTTCGCCATCATCACGCCGGTGTTGATTGTCGGCGCGTATGCCGAACGCATGAAATTCAGCGCCATGCTGTGGTTCAGCGGACTTTGGTTGACCTTCGTCTATCTGCCGATTGCGCACATGGTATGGAGCGGCCCGGGTTCCTTGCTGGGCGATCTGGGCGTGCTGGACTTCGCCGGCGGCACGGTGGTGCATATCAACGCGGGCATCGCCGGCCTTGTTGCTTGCCTTGTGCTTGGAAAACGCCGCGGTTATCCGCATACGCACATGCCACCGCACAATCTGGGCTACACCGTGATGGGCGCCAGTTTTCTGTGGCTGGGCTGGTTCGGGTTCAACGCCGGCTCGGCGGTCGCCGCCAATGGCAGCGCGGGCATGGCGATGCTGGTGACGCAGATCGCAACGGCCGCCGCGGCGATTGGCTGGGTCGCGATGGAATGGATGATTCACAAGCGCGCCAGCGTGCTGGGCATCGCCTCTGGCGCTGTCGCGGGTCTGGTGGCTGTCACACCGGCGGCAGGAACCGCCGGACCGGGCGGCGCACTGATCCTGGGCTTCATCGCCGGTGCGGTGTGCTTCTTTTCGGCAACGCGACTCAAGCATAAGTTTGGTTACGACGACACGTTGGATGTGTTCGGTGTGCACGCCATCGCGGGCATCATCGGTGCCCTGCTCACCGGCATCTTCGCAGCACCCATGCTCGGCGGCTTCGGCACCGTGACATCGCCCATGGCGCAATTGTGGATACAGGCCAAAGGCGTGGGCTTCACCATCGTTTGGAGCGGCGTGCTGAGCTGGGTGATCCTGAAACTGGTCGAAAAGACCATCGGTTTGCGCGTGGGTCCCGAGCAGGAACAGGTCGGTTTGGATCTCGCCGAGCACGAAGAACGGGCCTACAACCTTTCCTGAGGCAGGAACAGCCTGTGCGTCCATGGCGCACAGGCTCTAAGCTGTTCGCGTGTCATCTGCGAACAGCCCCATGGACCTCACGACAGATCGCGCAGCCGCCCGCCTAGCCTGGACGCGCGCAAGCCTCCACGACAACTCGCTCACACTGGAATCGGCCTCGGCGGATGCGAGTTTCCGCAGCTATTGGCGCACGTATTTCAATGGGCGCAGCATGATCGTGATGGATTCGCCGCCGGCGCAGGAAGATCCAAGGCCCTGGCTGAAGATCGGCGAACAACTCGCCGCCGCCGGCCTGCACGTACCCAAGGTGTACGACAAGGACCTTGCGCAAGGTTTCCTGCTGATCGAAGACCTTGGCACCCGTTTATACCTGCCCACGTTGAATGACGAAAACGTCGATGCGCTCTATGGCGATGCGATGGATGCCCTGTTCCGCATGCAGACACACATGAGCTACAACGATTTACCGCGGTTCGACGAGACCGTGCTGATCAACGGTCTCAATATCATGCCGGAATGGTTTCTCGGCCGGCATCTTCGTCACACGCCAGATTCGCATGAACAGAAGGTGCTGCAGGATGCTTTCACGCTAGTGATCAAGAACGCAATGGAACAGCCTCGCTGTTTCGTTCATCGCGATTTTCACAGCCGCAATCTGCTGATCGTCGATCACAACAATCCAGGCATCATCGATTTTCAGGGCGCGCTGGCCGGCCCGATGACTTACGATCTCGCATCGCTGCTGCGCGATGGTTATATCGCGTGGAAACGTGAGCGTGTAGAGAACTGGGTGGAGTCGTATCGATTGCGCTTGAGAGACGCAAATGCGATCGGCTCAGACATCGACCGCGCTCAATTTCTGCGCTGGTTCGATCTGACGGGAATGCATCGCCACATCCGCGTGCTCGGTCAGTTTTATCGTCTGTGGTATCGCGATGGCAAACCGGGTTATCTGGCCGATGTTCCGCGCGTCTACCACTATATTGTTTCTGTCGCTCGGAGTTATCCCGAACTGGCGGACTTCGTGGCGTTACTGGAACGCCATGTACAAAACCGCGATCTGACACAGGTAGCAGGCGCATGAGGCACGCCCTGATCTTCGCCGCGGGACTTGGCGAACGCATGCGCCCGCTGACAGATCGCACACCCAAGCCGCTGCTTGCGGTTCGTGGCAAACCCTTGGTGGTGTGGCATCTGGAAAAGCTTGCCGCCATCGGCGTGCATTACGTGGTGATGAACACATCGCATCTTGCCGATCAGTTTCCAGAAGCGCTCGGCAACGGTTCGCGTTGGGGCCTGCGTATTCGCTATGCCTATGAAGGGCCTGTACCGCTGGAAACGGGCGGTGGCATGTTGAATGCGCTGACGTTATTGGGTCCGGAACCGTTTATCGCCATCAATGGCGATATCTGGACAGATGCCGATTTCTCACAGTTGCCCGCCGAACCGCGTGGCGTCGCGCACCTGATGCTGGTCGACAATCCTTCGCATCACCCGGAAGGTGATTTCGCACTCGATCAACAGGGCGTCGTTCACAACGACGGCGATGCACGACTAACGTTCAGCGGTATCGGCGTGTATCGCCGCGAATTGCTGGACAACTGGCGCGATGTGATCGGCGATAACGCCGACGCGAACGCCAAACCGCCGCGTTTCAAAATTGCACCGGTGTTGCGTGCCGCGATAAATCAAGGTGCGATCACGGGCACCCATTATCGTGGCGCTTGGACAGACGTCGGCACACCCGAACGGCTTGCATCACTCAACGCAACAACCTGATTGCAACCCGCTCAGGGCGCGCTTGGGGCAACCGGTGTTGCCGGCATTGCACTGTTAGCCGCCGGCACCGACGAGGTTGGAGGCGTCACCATCGTTTCGCCTTCTTCCTGCGATAGCGCCGCGTCCTGCGCCTGCTTGGTCATCATGATGATGCTGATGCGACGGTTGATCGGATCGCTGGGATCGACCTTGTCGAAGGGCACTGATGCCGCAAGCCCCACGACACGTGCGATCTTGTCGGACACCAGACCACCGCTCAGCAACGCGCGACGCGCTGCGTTGGCGCGGTCGGCGGAAAGCTCCCAGTTGCTATAGCCCTGATCCCCGATGTACTGCGCATCGTCCGTATGCCCGGAAATGCTGATCTTGTTCGGCGCCTCATCGATGAAGGTCGCCAGTTCGTGAAGAATGGCCGTGGTGTAAGGCTTCAGCGTGGCGCTGCCGGTGTCGAACATCGGGCGGTTCTGCTTATCCACGATCTGGATGCGCAGACCTTCCGGCGTAATGTCGAGCAGCAGCTGATCCTTGAACGGTTCCAGCGCCTGACTTTTATCGATCGCGGCATGGAGCTGCTGCATCAGATCTTCCAAACGCTGCTTTTCCTTCTCTTGCGCCAGCTTCTCCACATCCTTGGGCACTTCGGCTTTCTGTGCAGCGCGACGATCTTTGCCAGGGCCATGCGCCATATCCATCGCACCGCCCAGTTTGATGGCGCTGTCGCTCGCGCCGCCCGGCCCCATCTTGCCCGGCGGCGCCACCGTGGCGTTGCCCTGGACCATGCTCGGATTCTTGAAGTACTCGGAAATCGCTGCACGCTGTTGTCGCGTACCTACACCGATCAGCCACATCACGAGAAAGAACGCCATCATCGCGGTGACAAAGTCGGCGTACGCGACTTTCCACGCACCGCCGTGATGACCATGCTTCTTGCGCCGCGAGCGGCGCACGATGATTAACGGCTCGCCACCTTCCTCGTTCACGCCGGGGCTCCGGCACGCGCTCCCTTGAGGTGCTCTTCAAAGTCCTGGAAGTTCGGCCGCATATGCGCCGACAAGGTCTTGCGCGCGAATTCCACCGAGACTTTGGGGTTGTACCCGCGCAACGAGGAGAGCAACGCCACCTTCACGCACTCAAATGCCCTGCCGTCTTCGTGCACGCGACTTTCCATCGCCGCCGCGAGCGGACCGACGAAACCGTAGCAAAGCAGGATGCCAAGGAAGGTGCCGACGAGCGCACCCGCGATGTGTTCACCGATCTGCGAGGTGTCGCCACCCAGCTGCGACATGGTGGTTACGATACCAAGCACGGCCGCAACAATACCGAAACCGGGGAGTGCGTCCGCCATCTTCATGACAGCCATCGCCGGTGCTTCGGCTTCCTGTTGATGGGTTTCCAGTTCCACTTCCAGCAATTGTTCCAGCTCATGCGGATTCATGTTGCCGCCGACGATCAGGCGCAAGCAGTCAGTAATGAATTCGATGAGGTGGTGTTCCTTGATCAGGCGCGGATACGCCGTGAACACCGAGCTCGATTGCGGATCTTCAATATGCGGCTCCAGCGCAAGCAGACCCTGTTTACGCATAAGGCTGAAAATGTCGTACAGCAACGCGAGCAAATCGACATAGTCTTGCTTGCGGTACTTGGGACCTTTCACCAGACCCGCCATGCCGCTCAGCGCTTCCTTGACGATTTTCGCTGGATTGGCGGACAGGAATGCGCCGACCGACCCACCACCGATGATCATCAGTTCGTAGGGCTGCCAAAGCGCAAGGATGTGTCCGTGCGAGAGCAGATAGCCGCCCAGCACGCACGAGATCACCACCAATGAACCGACGAGAACAAGCATGTGGACTCCATCCAGGACGCCATAGTCCTACTCATGCTTATCGACCGCTGGCTCTCGAAGTTAAGCAAGAAAAATTCATATGTATCAACGCGTCACACGCTTCGTCTTTTCATACAAATGTGACGCGTGAGGTCACTTATGGCGGAGGTGAATGTGAAGTTGCGCACACTAAAACGCGAACGGCCCGGATAACCGGGCCGTCGTGAAACACGTATGTCACAGGCCGCTCAGGGGCGACGCGCCAACTCCGGATTCTCTTTGGTCACCGGCATCAGATCTTTCTTCGACACACCCAGCCAAAGCAGAATCGGGCTGGCGACAAAGATCGACGAGAGCGTACCGATCAGAATGCCGATCAGCATGGTGATCGCAAAACCATGCACAGATGGACCGCCGAAGAAGAACAGCGCAGCCATCGCAATACTGGTGAACAGCGAGGTGATGATGGTTCGCGACAGCGTGCTGTTGATCGAGCGGTTGAGAATCTCTTCCGGATCGGCCTTGCGCGAGGAGCGGAACAGTTCGCGAATACGGTCGAACACCACCACCTTGTCGTTGATCGAATAACCGATCACGGCGAGCACCGAGGCGAGCACGGTCAGGTCGAATTCGCGCTGCACGAGCGAGATCACGCCCAGCGTCACCAGCACGTCGTGCACTTCCGTGGCGAGCGCCGCGATAGCAAAGCGGCGCTCGAAACGGATCCACAAGTAGATGCCGATACCGATGATCACGAAGATCGCCGCGGTGACGCCATCGCTGCGCAGCTGCTCGCCAACCTGCGGGCCGACGTAGTCGCGGCTACCGATCTTTGCATCCGGACGCGAGGCCTGCAGGGCCTTGGCGACGTCGTTGGCAATCAGATCCAGGTTGGGTGCCTTGCCTTCCGGGCCAGCGTATTTCTTGTCGTCCTTGGGCTGAAAGCGAATGTCCACTTCACGCGTACCGCCCACACTCTGCACCACGGCATTGTCGATACCGCCGGTGGTCAACGCGGTACGCACGTCTTCCGTCGAAACAGCCTTGTCGTAGGTGACCCCGATGCGGACACCGCCCGTGAAGTCCAGACCGTAATTCAGGCTGCGCGTTGCCAGCAGCGCGATGGATGCGACCATCAGAAGCACCGCAATGCCAATGCTGAACTTGCGGATTCGGAGGAAGTGGATATTGCTGTTGTGATTGAAAATTTCCATGTCGTTCCCCGATTACACCGACAGCGTCTTGAGCTTGCGGCCGCCATGAATCAGTGCGGTGATCGCGTGAGTGACCGTGACCGAGG
The DNA here is from genome assembly GCF_035486915.1 of Dyella sp. Classification (GTDB taxonomy): domain Bacteria; phylum Pseudomonadota; class Gammaproteobacteria; order Xanthomonadales; family Rhodanobacteraceae; genus Dyella_B. The sequence goes on from NZ_DATHMR010000101.1 coordinate 9,909, forward strand.
TGAACATCGAGGTCAGAATACCGATGAGCAACGTGACGCCGAAGCCCTTGATCGGGCCCGAACCCATCGTGGTCAGCGCCAGCGCAGCGATAAG
>NZ_DATHMR010000102.1:0-53819 GCF_035486915.1 Dyella sp.
TGGAGGCCTTTTTGTTTTCATCCCAATGATGCGTATAGAGCTAACTGGAGGAGTAGTTATCGTTGGAATTGTGTAATAAAGATACGTTTGCTCGTTCCAATCACTTACGAAGACTTCTGCGCGTTGAATTCCCCTACTCAACGTGCCAGCTGGATGTAGACCCAATGCTCTCAAATCTCCTTCAGCCTCTTTCACGGACAGCGTTGAGCTGCATGAAACATCCACTGTGGAAGTGGAACCGTACTGCCATTGCAGTGCTCGCCAAGTTGAGACGGCCTTGTTATATGGAAGAGCTTCTTCATGCGTCTCCACCCGAAGGGATAAATAAGGCGAAAAATTGTTATTTGTTGATGGCAGGGAAAATTGTTCGTAAATGCCAACGACGTCCGTCGGGCTTACATTAACGACATGTTGCATCTTCACACCTGCCACGTGCTCCATGTCTTCGATACTTATGTAATTGTTGTTTCTTGCCATCAAAGGAAGGAGTTTTTTCCATAAGGAATAAAGGCAATCCTGAGACGGTAAAGGTCTGCTTTGGATTGATTCTGGCGTGTCAATGACAGCCTTAGATGTCTCATGTGTACACGATGCCAGTGAGAGCGTCGTGGCTAGGAGCATCACCTTTAACTTATCCATACCTCTTCCTAAACGTATGATGATATAAGGCGAACAATTATGTCCGCTTTCGGCCGCGATTTCAGCCGAAAACGGACATTACTCGCACAGCAGAAACTTAGTAAAAGGGTGCGATCGACTACTCACGATCAACCTTTGGTCAACACGCAAAAAAGCCAACTTCTACGGTTGGCTTTTTTGTTTTCGAACGTCTACTAACTTGATGTCGTCAAACCACGGTGTCGACAAACACTCCGCGCAGTCCGGAGACACCGCTTTCGCTGAAGTTGTGTGCCAGCGTTTGCAGAAACAATGGCAGGCTGGGGATTGTGCTGCTTGAAGAATCGGTCGATGTTTCAGATGACGAACCAAGTGACGACCAAAGATTTTGGAAGACCGTGGTCAAACTACCGGTGCCGCTTGAGGTGGGCGACGCGCTGTTCGAACTGGCATTCAATGACTGAGCCAGATTGGAGAATGTCGAAGCAATGTTTCTGTACTGCTGGACTTGCTGCGACCCTTTCAGTTGCTGCGGCAGAGCTGCGAACTGCGTACCGCTCGTTGCAGTCGTGTTATTTGAGCCAGCCGCGCCGGGTGCTGAGGTTAATCCGAGTTGCGCCATCGCGCCTGCAATAGCCGAAGCTAGCGGGTTCGCATCTGTGTCCGACGTGCCCTTCGAGGCGACAAGAGCCGCAGCTGTCGACTCATTGAGCTCTTTTTTGTGATGGGTGTAGCGGGATGAAACGAGGCCGCCGATGGGCTGCAACTGCGTACTGCTAATGCTTGAAATAGTCATAACAGGCAGCCCGTCGTGGACAGTGAGCACTCCTATATTACCTCGCAAATCCCTTACCGCGCTAAGTAGACCCGCCCCCGGTCGAAAGCGGGCATTAAATATATGAATTTAGCGACTTTCGGGCTTGAGCAAACGTAGTGTGTTGAGTTGACTCTCAAGAGCTTCCATGGAGTCCCAGGGCAAGATGGGTGAATTTTGCCTTTCGTCTGGCGGGTTCTGGAGCAACCCATCAGACCAACCACCGCAGCCCATAAGAGGTAACAGTGGCCGACGGTGCAGCCACGCAAGACAAACTTCCGAGATAGTGCCAGCGCGACCTCCGATGACAATGCATGCGTCGCCGGCGAGTGCCATGATCAGATTTCTTGCGTCACCCATTCCACATGGAATGACGACTGTTGCTGGCCAGTCTGGCGCTGGCATGTCCGCGTTCGTGATGATGCTGACAACCATTCCGCCAGCGGCCTGAGCGCGTTGTGCCGCTATTCGGGTAGCTGGACTTCCGCATCCGCTGATCACGGTAATGCCTAAGCGGGCGAGTAGTTCTCCGGCCTGTCCGGCCAGATCGTATGCCTTGGACCCTGGCTCTGCACTTCCCAACACGCAAACTTGAGGTTGGCGAATAGTATCGATCATGTCTGTCCTTATGGCTGCGCGGTTCACTTCCTTGATGATAAATTTTTTAACGCAACGGAGCCCGCCATATCGAATGCCAACACACTTACCCAGTGTACGCTTTGAGTCAAAACCAGGTTTCGACGAGACGATGATCGTCACTGGGCAAGCGCGGACAGATGGTTAGCCCTGGCGGCATCTTCTTGCGCAATTCTTGCAGGGAATGTGCAATCAGCTTTTCACCTGTCGGCTTTTCGACCTGATAACGCCGAGCGACGAAGCAGTCGGGGTGCTCCGGCGGATATTGAAGGACGATCCAGATTGAGAGCGCTTCTTTGCTCATCGTGATTGGCTTGATGCGTGTTCATAAGGGAAGTCTTTGTCACTGGCAATATCGGCGACAACACAGATCCCTTGACGCTGAATGGTCCCGGCAATGGATGCTCGCGCCATTCTTTCTTAGTCAGTTCAAAGCGCGGGTGAACCAACGGACCTTGGCTTTGGCCCGCGTTCAATGAGCTCGGCGATTGCCACGTTGCTTCTTTCAGCGCATCGCTAGTTTTTACGATCAGCGAATCGTTCGAGGCATCTTGCGCTCGCCCGAATGATTCACGAGAGCTGGCGAAGCATTTCCATGCCGGGCGCGCAGGCCGATTCGAGGCGTGCGCGCTCGTCGGCGGGCAAATTCACCCATTTCGGCGGATTCTTCCGCACGCGCGCGGCCGCCTGCGCAAGCCAGGAAGGATCGTCCAGGCTGGGGTCCATGAAGCGAACGATGCGCCGGAGTTCGGCGTGTGGCGCATCGAGCATCGACTCGTAGCGCACGTGGAGAACCCGCTCGGCGGGCACGTTCTGCAAAAGTTTCAGGCCCACGATGATCATCTCGGACCAGGCCATGCCGATCGGCGCGATCGGTAACTCGAAGCGCTGGAATACATCGACGTCGAAGCTCTCGGGTACAAGCCCACGCCACGCCGGCGGCAGGTCCGCGGGTGCGTCGTACGTCGGCGTGAGATAGGGGGCCGAGCCGAACCGCTGCTTGAAGATCGCGCCGATCATTCCCATCCGCATCGGAGGAAACCGGCTCGCCGAGACTGCAAACTCCCGGCCATCGCGAAAGACATGGATGAACTTGGCCGTCGGAAAGAAGTGAGACAACGGATGGACGAGACCGAGCGAAGCGCCCGAGCGTTCGCACCAGAATCGACGTCCCAGGCGTGTACACAGCCACTGGAAGACGTTGAGGTATTGCCGGTAGATGCGATCTTCCGGCAACGCCTGCACGAAAACGCGCAGCTCTTCGTGGAGACTGTCGGGGTCTTCCGTGAGCAACGGAAGCGTCATCGCCAACAGCGGTGGAATGCCCGTTTCGCGAAAGCGCAGTGCAGAAGCCAGGGGATATCGAAACTCGTCGATGACGAGACCGCGCTCCATAAGACGCAGCCACGCCGTATGGCGAGAGCGCGGTTCGCTCAACACAGACCAGAAGTTCGGGCCGTCGACCGGATCTTTCTGGAAGCCCTGCGGATGAAGCGCGTTGAACAACTCCGAGAGACTCAGCACGTCTGGATGCAGCGAGAGCAGATCGGAAAGCATCGTCGAGCCGGAACGGCCCGTGCTGACAATGAAGAGGGGGGCTTGGGACGAAGCTGTCATCACGGGGCGCGAGTCTACTACTTAGATGGCGAAAGCAGCGATCACTGCCAGTCACATGAAAAATCTCTTTCTGCGCGATGCAACACGTTGGCTGGCATCGCCACTAACCCATTGAGACGCCCCTGCGGATCGAATGAACGTTGCCTCGAGGAGCGTACGACTCAACGTGGTGAGCGCGTTGTCCGTGGCAATCAGCTCATTATTGTGAATCCCCACAACGAACCGGGAAAAATCGCTAAGCGTCGGGTGTTTCAAGGCTGTGTTCGGTCGGCTGCGGTGTGATGGTCATCACCATAAGCCGTTCGGAACCCTCAAAACGATGCCACATGCCCGCAGGTATGACGACGAGTTCTTTCTCGGCGAGGAAGTACCGTTCCTCTCCCGCATTCTTTAGCAAGATAACCGTGGTTGTTCCATCCAACACCATGACAACTTCGTCGCCATTGGGGTGACGCTCCCATTCACTGGAGCCCGAGTAATAACTCACATAAACGGCACCATCGCGGTACGGTGCGACTTCGGCGAAGGCTTCATTCGCCTCGTCTCCAAATGCCATTTCCGGAGATCGGTTCGGTAAGTGTTTCAACCCGGACAAGACATGCACGAGTGATTTTTTCATAGGCAACCAGCGATCCTTCTTCTATCCAATGACTTGATTGACGGGCGGCGACGCGAGGCTGCACATCTTGCGAATGCTATCTAAGCGAACTTGCTATGCCCAGACCGCGTGGCCTTTCAGTCCATGCTCGCCACTTTTCGACATTCAATCCTTTTATCGCGAGCCAAAGCGCAAACAATCCTTCGCCAACCGGACAAGGGAACAGCAGATAGGGGAGCAACCGTGCCTGGAGTGCTGGCGAGATGAAACTGACGAAACCATCGGTGAAATAGCAGAAGCCCGAAATGCCGAGCAGAATGCCGACGATTCTCGGAAGAAAGCCAGAACGGAAAACCACAAAGCCGGTCAGCATCTCGTCCAGTCCGTAAAAGACGAATGAAATAAGAAGACCCGTATTCTGCAGTTGCAGAGATAGATACGAGAGGCTTTGCAATTGTTCGGGGCTGAATGCGCCCATCGCGCTTGCCTCCGTCGCTAGCTTCAATGGCACGTAGGCATTGAGCATGTCCAGACTTTCGATGGCCGTACCGACAAGTCCACAACCCATCGCGACCGCCGCAATGATGAGGTTTACGCGCTTGAGCAGTATGAAGGCGATGATTTCAGCGGGGATGTTACATAGCAGCAACACGATGTGGGCCGTAAAGCCCATCCGAAAGAGTGTTTCGTGTGCGGCGATGTTATGGATGGTTTCCGAGACGCTGCCGTCGACGATCAGCGTGTTTCTCACGTAGCCGATATCGAACGCGCCGGTCACGATTCCCACCAACGCCAGAATGCCGACGACTCTCGCCAGAACAAGCGGAGAAAACGGTTCGGAACGGAAATGGGACATCATGAAGCTCCCTCTTGTGGACGTCGCAAATATGCAACAACCCGTACGAAGATGGCCTGCCATTCAAGATAAGTTTGCGGCGATGGGCTTTCGCGTGCCAGAAGTACTCGTCATTGGCCGCAAGGGGAGCCCATGACCGTGCCGCTTTTCATTCCATTTTTCGCGTGCCGCCGGCGATGGCCATTCAAGCGGGTTTAAATCAATGATCGTATGAAGTTGAGAACGGGATCGAAAAACGTTTCGTGCATACGTTCGGCGAAAATGAGAACCACGCAGATAGCGACGATGACAAACATGACGGCCTTACCCACCGTGCTCAATACCTTCATGAGCGTCACTTTCATGGCATCCCCTGCTCCTGGCCAGCTGATCGGCTTTTGCAGATAGTCGCGCTATCGGTAGCCGATTGCGAAGCGGAAGCTTACTCCTATTTCCGCGCCCAGAGCCCAGAGCTAGGCGTTGAAATGCGGCAGCGGTAACGCTTCCACCTGGGGTCTGGCAAAAAGATAACCTTGCTGAAGTGGAATACCCAGATCGTGCAGCGCAAGGGAGTCGTCGGCGGTTTCCACACCTTCCGCGATAATTTTTATCCCCAGCTCGTCGCACATGCTTACCGTGTGCCGGATGATGGCGCGCCGATTCTTGTCGAGCGAAATGCCCTTGATCAGGGCGAGATCGAGTTTCAACAGATCGGGCTGGAAATCCGCCAGAAGATTCAATCCCGAATAGGCCGCGCCGAAATCGTCGATGGCGGTAAGAATGCCTTGTGCGCGGTACGCCTTCAAAACGATCAGCAAGCGATCGAGATCGGCGACGGCTTCTTGTTCGTTCACTTCGAAAATGATGCGCGATAGCGGCCAATCGACACGCTTTGCCGCCGCGACCGTACCCAGCAGGCAGTGATAGGCGTCGTACACCGCATTGGGCATGAAGTTGATGGAGAGCAGCGCCGGCGGCTTCAATCGACCCGCCCATTCAAGCGCCGTAATGCGACACAGCTGATCGAACGCAAAGCGGTTAACGGCATCGACGCTGGAAAGAATATCGCTGGCTGACGCACCATCTTGGCCGCGCACAAGTGCTTCGTGCGCGAACGTCGTCTTATCGATAACGTTGATGATCGGCTGGAAAGCCATGGTAATGGCCCGCTGAAAAACATTTTTGTCGCTGCAGCGCTCACATGTTCCCATTTTTCTCACCCATGAACAGGCCGCTGCTAACAAATCGGTATGTGTTTCTGCCGGCTTCCTTAGCCAGGTAGAGCGCCTCGTCTGCGAGTTTCATCAATGCGTCCTGGGTTGCCGATCCTTTGAAGAAGACAGCACCCATACTGATGTGCACGTCGATGCAATGGCCGCCAGTGCGCACGGCCACGTGTAACTTTTCCCACAATGTGCGTACGAATGTCTCGGCAGCAATCTCTACGCTCACGTGATCGCACAGGATTACGAACTCGTCGCCACCTATGCGTGCAACGACCGCGCCATCGTGCATGAAGCTTTGCAGGCAGCGCCCTACTTCGGCCAATACGAGATCGCCGGCGGCGTGACCGTAGGTATCGTTGATGGATTTGAAATTGTCGATGTCGAGCACCGCCATCAGCACGGGCGCCCGGCGCTGGCATGTCTGTCTTAACAGCGTGGCGGACTGTTCGTTGAAGTAACGGCGATTGGCCAGGCCCGTCAGTGCGTCCTGATGAGCCAGCCGAAGCAGTTCGCGCTCCACATTTTTGATGTGCGTGATTTCGGTGGTCAGCGCGTACACGCCACGAACATGACCCTTGGAGTCCTTGTCGGGCACATAATGCGTCTGGAAGTGAAGAAGCCTGTTCCGATAGGTGGCCTCGTATTCGAACCACACGGATTCACCTGCGTACGCGCGATCCAGGTATTCCTTGAGTTGATCGTAAAGCGTCGGCCCGCGCACTTCCTTGACCGTCTTTCCGATCATTTCCGTGGGGGCTTCGCCGGATACCTGTTCGACGAAGCGGTTGACGTACGTGTAGCGCTCGCACAGATCGATACGTGCAATGATCGCGGGCACGTTGTCGGTGATGGTGCGCAGCTGCGCCTGACTTTCCGTCAACGCTTGCTGTATCTGCACACGTTGCGTGACATCTCTGCCCGTGTAGATGATTTCTGTGGTGCCGTCCCCATCCGGGCTTTCGACGAGTCGCGCGAATGCCTCAATCCAAAGATAGTGACCGGCGCGATGTTGCAGTCGATACGTTGCCGTGGTCGTACCGCCCAACCGGCGCAAAGTAGCGACCACGTCGGCAATGCGCTGCCGATCGTCGGGATGAATCAGATCAGGACGTGGCGCCATGAATTCCTCGACGTCCCACCCCAGCAGTTCCTTCACGGATGGCGATACATAGCGACGGTCGCCATTGGGGCGAATGCGCATGACCAGATCGCCACTGTTGTCGGCGAGCATGCGATAACGAATTTCGCTGTCGCGAACACGTACCTGCAGCCGATCCTGCTCGACCAATGCCAACGCTACCGGCAACGCAATGAGGCACGTGACACCGATGAAGACCTGCGCCATCACAACCTTCAACGCAGGCGTTGCATCGTGCACGAGGTTGAACGGCCCAACGTCCAGTGCCGTAGCCGTACTGGTGATCAACGCGACAATGGCTATGCCGATCACCAGACCTGCAAAGCGATGGCGGAAGATCAGCAACAGCAATGGCGGATAGATCATGAACAGCAATGGGTATCGCGACACTGCAAATGCCACGAGGGATATCGCCGCCAGTAACAGCAGGTGCAAGACGAGTGACAAGGGCGTACTGGATGAATTGACCAGCCGGCTTCCGCGCGTCACGACAACAATGGATGTCGTTGCCGCGATGATCATGCCCAACAAATGCGCTCGGAAAACCGTGTTGAAGCTTACCCAGAACGCCAGGTCGGGCCAGACGTGCGTGATCGCAGCGACCGCGAAGGCCGAAAGGCCGCAGGCGATTGCAGCACTGATCAGAGCGACGCGGGCCAGATCGGTAAAGCGCGTTTCCTGGGTGATGACAGGAAAGTGACGCCTGATGGCCAAAGTGACCATTAGCGTCTCTCCGAGATTGCACAAGCCCAGTGCGAGGGACGGCAGGAACGCAAGGTTCCCGACGAATTCCCTAGCGGCGAAGTAGCCCAGAAAACCGGCAATCAGCAAAGGCCAGGTTTCCCGCAGCGGCTTTCGAATCAGCAGCCCGATCATGGCTCCGTTTGTGAGCCACAGGCACGCTGGCGTGTGTGTATAGCGCGCCAACACAATGGCATACAGCGAAAGGACCCCGCTCAAGGCAAAGAGGCCCATCAGCTGCCAAACCATTCCTGGCGCACGCTTCAACGGCATTGTTAGATCCCGGATTCCCTTTTTTGGCAGTCGTAGCTGCCGTGCAGTCTTGTTACCTAAGCAAGACTTCTGCCATAGGCCGGGATGTAAGGCTTGGGTGTGCCGGGACAGCTTGTAGAAGGGTTCGCTTAACAAACCGCGTTCAGCTTCAGCAGCCGGGCACCGGCAGCTGTGATGTGTTCGCCCCTTCTTAATGTATAGATCAACCCGGGCGATTTTCTTTCATTCTTCAGTGCACGCTTATTGGCCACTCTTGTGCGCAGTCAGACCGAGAAGAAAGGCTTGTGTTTGCTTTAGCGCTTCGTTCGATTCCGGCAGGGCCAAGTCGAATTGGTATTCGTGATCCAGCGCCGGGGTGTGCGACGCGGGATAAAACAGTGTTTCGACATGCACGCCCTGATGCCGCAGCGCATCGGCCAGCGCGTAGGACTGTGGCGCCAGCACGTCGATGTTGCCGACACTGATAAAGCTTGCAGGGAACTCAGGCGTGACATGCGGGACGATGGAGAAAGCATCCAACATCGACACCGGCGGATTCAGCGAGCCGAAGTACGACCATATGAAAGTGCGTGCGAGCTTCGATGATGAGGCCTCCGACACGATCACGCGGCCATCATACGGACCACAAAACAACACTGTGCCCAAGAGCTGCGAGCGAGCAATACCGGGATGTATACCCATTGCCCTCGCATAGACGGGCGATGAAACAAGTAGAGCGATCTGCGCCGCCAGCTGAGCGCCCGCAGAATCGCCTGCAAGAATGAACCGATTGCGATCCAGGTGCAGTTGCGCAGCGTTGTCGGAAAGGAACGTTAATGCATGGTTGAGCGCAACGACCGGCACCGGATACGGATGTTCCGGAGCTAGCGGATAGTCCACTGCAACCACCGCATAACCGCCCGCGGCGAGAATGCGGGCGTAATTCGCCATTTCCATGCGGCTTCCTGCGATATACCCGCCTCCATGTATCCAGAAAACGACGGGCAACGCATGACCGTCAAGTGCAACGGGGCGATAGATATCCAACAGCGCGTTCGGATCGTTGGCGTTGTATTGGATAGCAGCCTGCGTGCGAATGCCCGGAGGCACGCGATGGCTCAACGCTGCGTTGCCATCGATACCATCGCGACTAAATTCCCGGCGAATGATAAGCACCGATGGCCATGGACTGCATTTGAATGCAGCGAATGCGGCGATAGCTACGATCGCCAGCAAGATCAGAAGACCCACCAACACGCGCGATAAGCGATGCCTGGTTGAGCCAACTGCGGTCATGACGGGACCTCGCTAGCGACATATTGCACGTTGTGTATAAGGAGCCTTGGTTTTTTCGCCGGCGGCGAATTGACTCAGACTCGGAAGGTTCTTATTTAAGCGCAAAGTGCTCCTGTCCCAAAGAGCAATAGGTGTCCATGCAAATACGGTCAAACTTGGACCTGCGTAATCGTCATTCCGGCGAAAGCCGGAAGCGCTTTACAACGGCGCATGCCGGTCATCTAGTGCCTTCCGGACTTTACGGTCGCTGGATTCCGGCTTTCGCCGGCATGACGACAAGGCAAGTTTGAGCCGCGACAGTTCAATCATCGAACACGCGTAAAGTGCATCACCCAATTCGTTTCCCATGTTTTTCCACCGTCAGGTGAGTAAGCCTGTTCCCATTGCGCGGAGTCGGCGGTGATATGCGACCAGACAAAACGTACGCGGATGGGTTTTCCGTTGAGGGTGTCGTTTGCATAGAACGTTCCAACCCCATTGACGAAATTGCCTTTGACCGGCGGATCGAGAGCGGCAAACGGTTCGCGGCTGTCCAGCCACCAAATGGCCCATTGGCCGGATACCGGATCGTAAGAACGCAATCCGACGCCCTTATAACTTCCGCTGGGCTTGTTGATGACGTTGTCGTCGACGTTGGAGTACCCGTTCATCAGTTTGTGCATGCTGCAGGTGCCGTCGAATTCCACCCAGTCGTGGCTGCCGGCCAGACGCGCCTTCAATTGGCGGTGCTCGACATGCCAATCGCCTACCAGAAAGTCGAAATCGTGCAGATGTGTGAGGTTGGGTGCCGATTGCACCGGCTTGGGCGCGTCCTGGGATGCGTGGGCGGGCGTGGCAGATATGAAAGAAACAAGCGCTGCAGCGATCAATACGGTGTGCAAGGATGTCATGGCAATGCTCCGTCGGTGGTGTCGAGGCGAGCATGACGTACAAAACATGTCAGAGCATGTCATGTATTTCCGTTGACGATCGAAGGGCGCTTTGGCATTGGCATGGAACGCTCAATTGGCTCTTGCAGGTTTCGGGCTTTCTGGCGTGAATGGCTGGCAGGCGGCGAAACAAAAAGCCACATCACGACACGCTGTACATCCACGACGGTTGTCCCTTTCAACGATTGGAACAGGAGCGTTGGATATGCGCATCATGGGTATGGGTCATCTGGCGTTTGCCTTGACGATGATCGCACTGGGTTTGCTTGGACTTTTCGCCGGTGACTTCGCGCTGGTCTGGCAACCCGTTCCGCCAGACATTCCGGGCCGCACCATACTCGCCTGCATGTCGGGCGCGCTCATGGGTGTCATGGGCGTAGGTGTGTTGATCAAACGGACGGCCGTGCCTGCGGCGTTTGCCCTGACGATTTACACATTTCTCTGGGTGATGCTGTTGCACGTGCCCCATCTGATCGCTACGCCCTCGCAGGTGGGAAATTGGGGCGCATGCGGCGAGATTGTCGTGCTGGTTGCTGGCGCGTGGATTCTTTACGCGTCGTTGGCGACACCGGCCGATAAGCCTTATTTTCAAGCCTTATGCAGCGCAAAAGCCGTCCGCGTCGCGCAGATGTCATTCGCTGTAGCCATACCCTTTGTAGGTGTCGAGCATTTTGTCTACGCGAAAGACACGGCTAATCTGGTGCCGTCGTGGTTGCCATTTCATTATGGCTGGGCGTATTTCACCGGTGCGGCGCACATCGCCGCGGGTATCGCGATTTTCTTCAATATTCTGCCGCGATTGGCCGCTGCGCTCGAAACATGCATGATGGGCATCTTCACGGTGTTCGTCTGGATTCCCGTCGCGATAACTACACCACCGCAACGATTTACATGGACGGCATTGTTGATGTCGGCCGTGATTACCGCCGGTGCGTGGATCGTTACCGATTCCTATCGGAAGATGCGCTGGTTTTCCTTCAACCGTTCGCGCAACCGGCTGGGTGAATGGGCAACCTGACGCCGCAAGGGACACGAAAGGGCCGCAAATGCGGCCCTTTCGCTATACGCGATCGGGATGGTGCCGGATACAAATAAGCGACATCCATGTCATCTAAGGTATGTAGACTGGCAACCCGTCACCCACCAGACGGGCCGTTTGCGCCATGACCACGGAAAATCCTTCCGCTCCCTGGAAGAAGCCCGCCCTGTTTGCAGCCAGCGTCGGCGCCTTGGGCGTCGTGTTCGGCGATATCGGCACGAGCCCGCTTTATACATTCAAGACTGTTCTGGACATGACGGGCGGTAATAACGCGCCAACGATTTATGGCGTTATCTCGCTGCTGATCTGGACGTTGATTATCGTCACGACGATCAAATACGCCAACTTCGCGATGCGCATCGACAACGATGGCGAAGGCGGCATCCTTGCGTTGATGGCGCTGCTTGGCGTGAAGCGACGCAAGCGTCCGCTGATTGTCGCGGCAGGCCTATTCGGTGCGGCGCTCATTTATGGCGACGGTGCGATTACGCCGGCGATCTCGGTGCTTTCTGCGCTGGAGGGTTTGAACATTGTCGCGCCATCGCTGCATCACTACGTGTTGCCGCTGACGGTTCTCATACTGTTTGCGTTGTTTGCCGTGCAGCCGGCCGGCACGGCAAGGATCGGCCGTGCGTTCGGCCCCATCATGGCGATATGGTTTTTGACGATGGCGTTGCTTGGCCTGTGGGGCGTCGTGAAGCATCCGGCCATCTTGTGGGCGCTTAATCCGTATTACGCCTTCCACTACCTGTTGCACAGCGGGGCGGCCGGCTTCCTTGTGCTGGGCGGCGTGTTTCTTTGCGTGACGGGTGCCGAAGCGCTCTATGCGGACATGGGGCACTTCGGCGCGGGTCCGATCAAACTTGCGTGGTCGACACTGGTTTTCCCGAGCCTTGTGCTGAATTACGCAGGCCAAGGCGCCATTGTGCTTGCCGGTGCACCGACCGAAGGCAACATTTTCTATCGCCTGTGTCCCGCATCGCTGACGCTCCCGCTGATCATCCTGTCGACGATAGCGACGATCATCGCGAGTCAGTCAATCATTACCGGCGCGTTTTCGATGACGCGCCAGGCGATCCAGCTCGGCTGGATGCCGCGCCTGAAAGTGTCGCAAACGTCTGAAGAGGGTTACGGACAAATCTACGTCGGCGCCGTCAATTGGTTGTTGATGCTGGTGACGATTGGCCTGGCGCTGGGTTTTCGCAAATCCGACAACCTGGCTGCCGCTTACGGTATTGCCGTATCGGCGACGATGCTGATGACCACCGCGTTGTTGTTCATCGCCATGCGCGAAATATGGAAGTGGAGTCTGCTTGCCAGCGGTCTTGTCGCGGGCGTGTTCTTCATTGTCGATGCATCGTTCTTTGCATCGAACATGATGAAACTCCTGGACGGCGGTTACGTGCCGCTGCTGCTTGCAGGGCTGGTGTACTCGGTCATGTACATCTGGCACCGCGGCGCCATGGCCGTGGCGCAGCGGCTCAGCGAAGATCCGGTTCCCGTCGATGCCTTTCTTGAAGATTTGCCGCATATGGGCATTACGCGTGTACCGGGCACTGCGGTCTTTCTCACGCGCGCGAAGGCGGTCACGCCGCCTGTCATGCAATGGTATGTGAAGCACAGCAAGGCGCTGCAGCAGAACGTGCTGGCGGTGACGCTGGATATCGCATCGACACCGTGGGTGGCTGCGAAGAGCCGCGTGGCCCTGGCGGAGGTGGCGCCTAACTTCTGGTCGGTCACTGCAACGTTTGGATTTATGGAACGACCCGATATGCCTGCGCTGATGGCGCAGATTCAAACGCATGGCTGTCCGATCGATCCCGCCAGGCTTTCGTATTTCATCGGTATCGAAAAGATTGTGCCGCGCGACGATCGCCACGGCTTGCCGGCATGGATCCGCGTGCCATTCACTACCTTCCTGCGCAACAGCGCACGTGTGACGGATTACCTGCGCATTCCCGCCAACCAGGTGGTGGATATCGGGCGGCAGGTTTCCATCTGATCGCCACACCGGGTCAGCCGATCATCGTATTGACGAAGTACGTTGCGTTCTGAGGGCACGCGCGTAGCGCCAGCCAAGGCGCCGAGGCGTCAATCGGCATGACCCTCTGCGTCAGGCCGTCATAGTGGGCGCCCCTTGCGCGTGCCCGGTGACATGCCCAGCACGTCGCCAGTTTGCTGGATGACCGGTGAAATTCCACATCGGGTCATGCTTGCTGCGCAAACCAAGGAGGCTGTAGAAGCCTGCCACTCATCGATCGCCTTATCGCGGCGATTATCACGATGAGAATATTGCGAATAATTCTCATTAATAATCATGATTCATGGTAGCGAGCGGCTGTATTCGCCCTCCACATGAGAATTTTTCTTTACGCAAGCTTGAAGACAGCCACGTGTTCACAGAGCGGCATCGCTATGCGGGACAGATGTTGCGTCGCATTTGGTCCGCGGTTTTTGTGCATTTTGCCAGCGATAGCGACTCGCGTTGCTTATCGTTCTTCACGCATCGTGAGAACTTGCCAGGCGTGCATCGCCATGCCGAACAGGCGCATCTAAGAGCGACAACGCGGTGGCATGCTCTTTGCCTTATTCCCAGTCAATCCGACAGACATAAACAACCACAGTGGGACGATCTGCCAAATCGTCCGGAAAGTACGGGCAAACGAGGAGACGAAGAAAATCATGTTGACAGCCACGCGACCCGATATGCAGTAGACCCACGGTAATGGGCGCATGACGACGCTTGTGCGTACATGGATCGAAGCTGACACGGATAGCGGTTCGATGAGTACGCATCGACGACGCCACCCATCACCAGGACCTCATGATGCAGCTAAACATCGAGACACTGTCGTTTATCAATGGCGGCCAGGCCCTGGTGCTTGCGCTGATGCTTTGGTACGGCACTCACGATGGCAGTCCTCATGCATTGAATGGGCTGCGCCTTCGTGCTGCTGCGTTACTTCTGGAAGCCGTTGCTGCGTTTCTTCTTGCAGCGTCTCAATGGATTTCTCCGCTCGTACTTTTGTTGGTGGCCAATACCTGCAACCTCGCCGGTCAGGCGATGACGATTGTCGCCCTGCGCATGCTGTTGAAGCGGCCGTTGCGATGGCGCACCGCGCTGTTGTTGGGCGTTGCGGGCTGGCTTGGCGTTACATGGTTGAGCACGGCCCATCCCAACTATCTTCTGCGCGTGATGTTTGGCTCCATCATCATCGCCTGCAATACAGGATTGAACATCCAGGCACTATGGGGCGGATGTCGCAAGCGCGAGACGCGCGCGCAGTGTCTGTTGCTGTGGACATACTTCCTGGCAATCGCACTGTTGATATGGCGCAACGGCTCGCTGCTGATTCTGTCGACGCCTCCGCAAGGCATCAGCTCCCCGTCGCCAGTGAATGTGATCTACGTGCTGATGCTCGGCATCCAGCCCTTGCTGGCGAGCGTCGGCTTTCTGCTGCTTTACAACGAGATTCTTCAGCGCGAGCTCTATGAGCTTGCGCGCATCGACCCGCTCACCGGCGTCATCAATCGGCTTGGGTTATTGGAAGCATCGCAAGTCCTGCTCGAACAAGCGCGCGCAAAGCAGGAGTCGATTGGCGTGCTGCTTATCGATGCCGATCACTTCAAGAGCATCAACGATCGCTTCGGTCATGACGACGGCGATCGGGTGCTGCTGGAACTTGTCGCCAACATCCGCTGCATGCTACGCGGAGGAGATATGGTTGGACGCGTCGGCGGCGAGGAATTTCTCGTGCTGTCTCCTTCCGTCAAGGCACCCGATTTGTTGGCGCTCGCCGAGCGCATTCGCTCGGCGATCGAGCGAACGTCGTTCCACATCGCCGGACAGGCTTATGCGCTCACCGTGTCCATCGGTGCGGCCATTGCCGAAGCGCACGAACCGGACATGATGGCTGCTCGGCGACGAGCCGACGTTGCGCTTTACGATGCTAAACGCGCTGGCCGCAATTGCGTGATGATTGCGGCGCAATAGTCGCTGATAGGGTGAACCGCAAGCGATTCCTTACGCGCACGCTTGACGCCATTTATGGCAGCTCGGAACGGTCATCCGCCCGCCTGGATTGCCCTCACCAATGCACCGACGTCCTTCACTACGTTGGGCTGGTCGTTGGGATTGATCGGATGCGGCTCGAAAGTGGGGTTTGTGGATGGCGGTGTCACTCTTACGAAAGGCATGAGCAGATACATGGGTACGCGACGCGGATCGCCGTTCTCTGCCTGTTTCTGGAACATGCCCGCAAACGGATTGGGTTGCGTTGCAAACGCCCGCTCATCCCTCCAGATACTGGCATCGGTCGTGGCGACCTCCGAGGGGAGCCTCAGATTCAGCGGTTGATGAACTGACGGTGCTGATGCGGTTTGTGAATCGCTCGCCTTTGCTGACGAGACGCTTGCGTTCTGAGCGCAAATCTGTCCGCTTGATGCAAGACCGACCAACCATAATGCGAAGACTGCGGTTTTGCTTCCCATGCCACTCTCCGTCGATGCATTCCATGTTTCCCGCGTGATGCATTATGCAGCGCAGCCACGCCCCATGCCCGATCATCATAAACGCAATCTTTTGCGAGCGCCTGACTGGCCGGTTACCTACGCGTCAACGGCACTATCGGGCACCCGTTTTATCTATTGGCGAGAGCTTTTTCACCGGCCTCGCTCCCCTGCAGCAGGACATATGACGCGCTCCGATGCCGGGCGCTACACTGAAATTGCCGGGGTAACGGTTTCTTGTACAAAACAGCGAGCGAGCATCACCACGCATGAGCCTGTACGACCTGTTAGCCAACGCAGTACGCCGCCTCTACGATGCGCGCATCGACACGCCCCCGGTATTGGAGACCGGTACATACTTTCCAGGTGCAGCACGGTTTATTTCGGCATGGCTGGAGATTCGCGACGAAGCGCTTGCGCTTTCCGGCCGCATGCAATCGATACCGCGTTTCCATGAAATCATGCCGGCGCAGGCGGATATTTCGGCGAACGATGGAAAAGATTGGCGCCTGTTCGTCCTGAAGGTATACGGCGCCGAAGTCGACAAGAACATGGCGGCATGCCCCAAGCTCGCCGAGTTGGTGTCCTCGACACCCGACGTCCTTTCCGCTTCGCTGTCGTTTCTCGCACCCCGAAAACATATTCCACGACATCGCGGTCCGTTTCGCGGTGTGCTGCGTTATCAGCTGGGTCTTTCGGTTCCCCTCGATGCGCAAGGACGGCCCGCTGCCGTGCTGGCACTCAACGATGTGGAACATCGCGTGGGCGATGGTCAGCAGCTGCTGTGGGACGACACGTATCCGCACGAGGTGTGGAACAACAGCGATCAGATGCGCCTTGTGCTGCTGCTCGATGTGCGTCGTCCTCATATGCCTTTCGATTTGCGCGTGCTTTCGCACGCATTGATTGCATCGGTGGGCATGGTCGCTCGCGTCCGCGGCTTGGCTTGATCGTCGCAACGACGAGCACTTGGATGTGAAGAACGGTCGGATCGCCTGACGCAACCGGTTGTTTCGTTTCCGTTATCCGTAAAGCGGCGTGCCTGCGTCGAACGCGGGGGCAAATTCCCTTTTCCCATAACAAAGCGCCGGTTGCGAACGTTTCGGCTACCGCGCCGTGCGGCACTTTCCTTAGCGTCGGCACCGAAATATGAGATGCCGCGCACGCTTTTTTGCTGAACGCGTGCAAGCCTCGTGAAGGTTTGTCGTTTGGACGGCCATTTATCGCGATCGTCTTCATGATGTGTAAGCAGGATGTAACAGTATTTATTTGCGAAAAGCACTGGACTAGGCGACCGCACCGGGCGCACCATCGACGTCCCCGGTACGCAAGCGGGGAGAAGTGGGAGCCCAATCGAGTCAACGGAATCGCGGCGCGAGTGGCTGCGTCGGGCCTATGCGGCGGTTCGCTGATTTTCTAGTACTTACATGCAGAGAGGTAGTAGCGCGACGATACGAAGTTCAGTTGGCCAATCAATCCATCACAGGGGGACTCGCTTTTTTCATCCATAGGGAGAGAAACGTGAAAACCGAGCATGTGATGAGAGGTTTATCGATCGCCGCAGCTGTTGCCGCGCTACCCTCGATTGCCCTGGCTTCAAATGCAAGTTCTGCGCTGGCCGGTCTCAATACGACCGAAGCGCCCCGTGTAACGCAAACCGTCGACAACCGCGTGGTTTCCACGCTTGGCAATACCCATCTATCGCTTATCGGCTCATCGGTAGTCAGCGGCGCCGTCGCGGACTCCACACCGATGAATCACATGCAACTGATTCTTCAACGCAGTGCGCTACGCACGGCGGCATTGGAATCGCTTACCGACGCGCTACACGATCCGTCGTCGGCGAAGTTTCATCAGTGGATAACACCGGAACAATTCGGCACGAGCTTCGGCGTGGCCGACGCAGACATCGGCGCGGTGAAGACGTGGCTGCAATCGCAAGGCTTCACTGTCAATGGCGTGTATCCGAACAAGATGCAGATCGATTTCAGCGGCACGGCTGGACAAGTCAGGCAGGCGTTCCGCACGCAGGAAAATCACTACATCGTCAATCATGTCAGTCACATCGCCAACGCTGGCGATATCAGCGTCCCTGCAGCGCTGAGCAGCGTGATCGTCGGCGTTGCCGGCCTCAACGACTTCCGGCCGCAACCTCTGCATGTGGCACCGCAGGTAGCGCAATTCAGCAAATCGTCGAACAACTTCAAGATCCAACAGCCGGCAAGTAGCAAAGCCGGTACGCCGGGTAATCCGATGGTTAACTTCACTGGCGGAGTACGCGGATTCGTCCCCTACGACATGCAAACGATTTACAACACAAGCTCGTTGTATACGAGCGGCTTTACCGGCGCGGGCATCACGATTGCAGTGGTCGAGGATCAGGATATGGATCCGACCGACTGGCCCAACTTCGTCAGCCAGTTTGGCCTTGGCAGTTACGGCGGCACGTTTACTCAATTCCAGCCGCAGTTGACCCCAAGTACGGGCAACTGTACCGATCCAGGCGGTGCCAATGCCGATGAGGAAAGCATCGAGACGGTGCTGGATTCGGAGTATTCCACGGCTATGGCACCGGGTGCCGCGATCTGGGTTGCGACATGCGCCGATTCAGATTCGTCGAACTTTTTCGGCGGCGTTTTCACCGCGGCGGATAATCTGATCAACAACACGAATGCCGCAGGCAGACCGAATGTCATCAGCGCCAGTTACGGCTACGGTGAAGGCTTTACCGATACCCCAAGCAAGACCGCTATCGATCTGATGTGGGCACAGGCAGATGCCGAAGGCATTTCGGTATTCGTGTCGACGGGCGATTCCGGTTCGAACCCGAGCTTCAATGGCTTCGTCATCAACGATGCTGGCATCGATGCCAACTCGTTGGCTACGTCGCCAAACGATACGGGCGTGGGTGGATCGGACACCGCCGATATTCTCGACGGCACCACTAAGAAGTACTTCAACAGCACGCCGAATGCGGTATACGGTACGGCGAAATCCTACGTGCCGGAGATCACCTGGAACACCTCTTGCGGTAATACGGTAGCCGCCCAAAATCTCGTCGGCCTGACGGCGTTGAAGTTCTGCAAGAACGCGTTGATCTACGACCCCAACGGCTACTACGTAACCTCTGAAAGTGGAAGTGGTGGTCCATCATCCGTCGACGCAAAACCGTCCTGGCAACGCGTCGTGCATGGTGCCCCCAAAGACTTGTCGCGCGACCTGCCGGACGTTTCGCTGTTCGGTGGTTCGTATGGCGGGTATTCGTGGGTGATTCTCTGCACGGGTCTGTATCCGTGCACACCTAACTTTGCCTCGCCAGTAGAACTGGTCGCCGGCACATCACTGTCTTCACCGATGTTTGCGGGTATCCAGGCGTTGCTCGACCAAGGTCTGTACGCCGCTGGATCGTGGTCGCCCAATCAGGGCAATGCCGCACCGACGCTGTACGAGCTTGCACGCAATGAGTACGGCGGTGCAACGGGATCGGCGCCTTCTACGCTCGCGCAATGCGATTCCGATAACGGCACCAAGGGAACCAGCAAGTGCGTGTTCTACAACATCACGGCTGGCGGCAATTCCACACAGTGCATACAAGTGACAGAATTCGCGCAAGTCACGCCCGATTGCTACTTCTACGGAACGATCCAGAACTATCTTGAAGCCTACGGTCCGACATTGGTGGGACTGACCTCAACCAGTGCGACGAAGTACAACAGCAACACCGCTGCATTTTCCTCACAGGCTGGCTGGAGTTTCGCAAACGGTCTGGGTTCGGTAAATGCCAACAACCTGTACTCGGCCTGGAAGAAATTCATGGGCCTGCCGTAATCGGCTGAGTTTTGTGTTCTGTCCCCTGGCAGCGCCAGCTGCCGGGGGATTTTTATGTCGATCGCAACGTTCGGATATTACGTTCTTCAACGAAACGTGCATGCTGACCATGGGATAAGCTCTTTTATCCCCTCCCCGTGGTACGAATTTTAAGTGGATCAGCCATCGGCCCGTCATAGCGTTGCTCGAGTAACGACCGCCGCGAGTTTCGGTTTTGCATTGGTGCAGCTGGATGTCACCATCGTGAACGTTGCTCTGCCGCGTATTGCCACGGATTTGCACACCGGTGTCGCGGGCCTGCAGTGGGTGGTTGATGCTTACGCGCTGGCGTTTGCGGTGCTGTTGCTCAGTCTTGGTTATCTGGGCGATAGACTTGGCGCGCGCAAAGTCTTTCTCGGCGGCATGCTGGCGTTTGCGCTTGCCTCCGTGTTGTGTGGCTGCGCCACAAATGCGGCGATGCTGATTGTCGGACGTATGCTGCAGGGTGTTGGCGCCGCCGCGATGCTGCCGTGCTCGCTGGCTTTGCTCAGTCATGCCACGGCACACGAACATGCATTGCGAGCACGCGCTGTCGGCTGGTGGACCGCAGCTGGAAGCATTTCGATTGCAGCCGGGCCGATTATCGGCGGCGTGCTGATGAGCATGACTACATGGCGCAGTATTTTCTTCGTCAACGTACCGGTTTGCGCGGTTGGTATATGGCTCGCGCTGCGCGTGCCGGAATCGGAACTCAAAACCAAGCGTGGGCGTTTCGATCTACCCGGACAATTGCTGGCGATCCTCGCATTGACGGGATTGACGATGACGGTGATTGAAGTTCACCCGCTGGGCGTGATGCATCCTTTGGTGCTCGCTTGCATCGCCGCCGTGCTTGTCGCGACTCCCTTGTTCTTGTGGGTCGAATCACGCAGCGCCGCACCGATGTTGCCGCTGCGATTTTTCAAGGCACCCGGTTTCGGTGTCGCCGTGATCTACGGTGTCGTCGTCAACATGACGTATTACGGCGTCGTGTTTCTGTTGAGCCTGTATCTTCAGCGCGTGCATGGCTACAGCGCCTTGCGCACCGGACTTGCGTACCTGCCGCTCACCGCCACGTTTTTCGGGGTAAATATATTCAGCGGCTGGCTGGTGGGTCGCATGGGCGCGCGCTGGCCCATGGTGCTTGGGGCGCTGATCGATGGTGCAGGCTTTGCGCTCTTTCTGCTGCTGGGCGCATCGAGTCCCTATTTATTGATGTTGCCGGCATTCGCACTGCTGCCTGCCGGCATGGGGCTGGGCGTTCCGGCCATGACGACCACGGTGCTGTCGGCAGTGGAAAAGCATGCGGCGGGCACCGCGTCGGGTGTGCTTAACGCAGCGCGTCAGGCCGCCGGTGCCGTGGGTGTCGCATTATTCGGTGCACTGGCGGGCGATCGCAACGATCTGATCGTTGGTGGCCTTCATACTTCGGCCATCATTTCTGTTGCGTTGTTGCTTGTTGCTGCGATGCTCGCGTTTATTTACATCTCCTCCGCGCATCCGGCTGCGCCGCATCGATCCAAGTAGGAGCTGCGGCTTTAGCGAGATAGGCAAGTGCGGCCGGCGACGTTTTCTCTTCCGTCACCATGCCGATGTAGCCGTCGGGACGAATGATCACCAGCGTGTCGTTGTGGATGTCGTAGTTGCGTGCGGCGTGCTTTGCCTGGTCATGCCATCCCGGCACCGCATCGCTTTCTTCAGATTCGCGAATGACGAAGCTTTTAACTGTGTCTCCGTGGTGTTCTTGGATGTCGGCGATCACGCTGTCCCAACCTTCTCCGAACGCGAGTAGGGTGATGTGCGTGCCGCGAATCAGATCGAACAGGCGATGCGTTTCGCCGTTCATCTGTAAACCCGGTGCATCCGGCGCGCGATCGCCGGCCTGGATCTTGCCGGCATTCGTTCGCAAATCCTGCGCCAGCCGATGTCCGCGGTAGTTGATGCCCAGCTGGAACGTTTCGGCACCGCGCGGTCCGGCGATGTGTTTTGCTTTTACTGCTTGCGCCAACAGCGCGTTGGAGATGCCAAGCACCCATGCCGCGACGGGTAATCGTTCTTCCTCATAGGTATCCAACAGTGCGGCATCGGCGCCTGCGACGACGGCAGCGAGTTTCCAGCCAAGGTTGTACGCGTCCTGGATGCCGGTATTCATGCCCTGCCCACCTGCGGGCGAATGCACATGCGCCGCATCGCCGGCGAGGAAAGCACGACCGACGCGATAACGATCGACCATGCGAACGTTCGCGCGCCAAAACGACATCCACGTGGCGTCATGCAGACGGATGTCGCTGCCTTTCGTGCGCCTATCCAGAATTTCCTGGAATACCTGTAACGATGGTTCGGTCGGTGCATCCGGACTCAACGATGCCTGGAATTGAAACGTATCCGTGCCGGGCAGCGGTGCAAGCGCGACGACGCCGTCCTCGCTGCGCCACGCATGCCAGAACTCACGATCGATGCCGGTAGCTCTGACGTCGCCGACGAACATGCGATGTGTTTCGAGCGTTTCGCCAATGAAATCGACGCCCAGCATGCGACGCGTTTTGCTTCGCCCTCCATCGCATGCGACCAGCCAGTTTGCGCGCACCGTTTGCGCTGTGCCGTTGCGCATCAGCGTCGCGGTGACGCCCGTTTCGTCCTGCACGAGATCTTCGAGCGATGTCGCCAGTTCCACGCGTCCGCCCCATTGGGCCAGTCGCTCGCGCAGAATGGTCTCGACGCGCCACTGGGGAATCATCAGCGGCGAACCATAAGGCGCGGCGGACGTAGGCTGCTGTCCTTCATAGAGATCGTGATCCTCGATGCTGCCGTCGACATCGTGAAAGCGCATCGGCACGTGGAAGCGGCCGCCAGCCAGGATGCGGTCCACCACCCCCAAGTCATCGAATACTTCCAGCGAACGGGGTTGCAGCCCTTTGCCACGGGAGGCGACCGATGGCTGCGGCAGCGCATCGATCAGGCGAAAAGCCACGTTCCGGCGCGCCAGTTCGCAGGCCAGAACGAGGCCTGTTGGGCCGGCGCCGGCGATCAGGACATCTATAGATGTGTTGGGGCTCATGGCGCTCACCTCTCTAACGTTGTTAGGGAGTATTCTATAACACGGTTAGAGACCTCTTACAACGTTAGAGAACGGACGGAGACACTGGAATGCGGGTAGGTCGGGAGCCAGTGGTGCGCGCGGGCCTGAAATTGCTGGACGAAGGCGGTCTGGAGGGCCTCACGCTGCGGGCGATTGCCGCAGAACTGGGCGTCAGGGCGCCCACGCTCTACTGGCGCTTCAAAAACAAGCAGGACCTGGTGGATGAAATGGCCAGCTACGTGCTGGTTGAATCGACCAAGGCGCTGGAAGCCCATCCTCAACCCGCGACTTGGCAGGCATGGGTGCTGGCTTACGCACATGGCCTGCGCAACACCTTGTTGCGCTACCGCGACGGCGCGCGGATGGTTTCAGGCTCCCGCCTGACCGATACGCGTGTGTACGCCTCGATGGAACGCGCATTGGAAATGTTTCAAAGCAATGGGATTGCGCCTTCCGATGCCGCGATGTGCCTGGCGACGATGTACAGCTATGTCATCGGCTTCACCATCGAACAGCAGGCGGTGCTGTCGCCCAAAGGGGAGCGCGATCCGCGTTATGCGCTCTCAACGCGCGAAGAGAGGGTGGATGCCGCGCGCTATCCGCTGTCGCGCAGCATCGGCCCGGATGTATTCGACAATTATGACGAGCGCTTCGAACGCGGCGTGCACGTTATTACGACTGGTTTCGCGCAGGAATTGGCGGTCTAGACGAGCTATGCCTGCGCGACTAGGGATCGCCACGGCACTGTAACCTGCACGCATCAACCTGCCCGCACTGCCGAATCGGCTGCTGCGGGTGGGTTTTGTGTCGTTTCTATCGGATCTTCGTCGCCACCCCATGGCGATCAATCTTCTGGCCGGTTCGGCGGCATTTCTGGCCTATGCGTCGATGTACGCCTTTCGCAAGCCGTTTACGGCGGCGTCATTCGAAGGTATGCATGTCGCCGGCATCGATTACAAAGTGTGGCTGGTGATCGCGCAGGTGATGGGTTACATGCTGAGCAAGGTGCGCGGCATCACCTGGATTGCGGAAATACAGCGCCAAAGGCGTGCGCGCACGCTCGCGGGATTGATTGGTTTTTCGTGGCTGGCGCTGCTTGGCTTCGCGTCGATTCCTGCACCGTGGAATATCCCGTTCCTGTTTCTCAACGGATTGCCGCTGGGCATGGTGTGGGGCGTGATCTTCGGTTATCTGGAAGGCCGGCGCGGCACGGAGATGATGGGTGCACTGATGTGCGCCAGCTTTATCGTGGGTTCGGGCGTGGTGAAAACCGTGGGTACCTGGCTGATGGTGCGTTGGCACGTCAGCGAGTTCTGGATGCCATTCGCCACGGGCATGTTGTTCATTGCGCCGTTGTGTCTAGCTACATGGATTCTGGAACACTTACCCGCGCCGGATGCTGCAGACATTGCCGCGCGCAATACGCGTGTGCCGATGGACGCCGCCACGCGCCGCGCGTTTCTCGCGCGTTTTCTGCCGGGCATTGCGATGATCGTGATGGCTTACGTTGCGCTCACCGTCACGCGCGATTTCCGCGATAACTTCGCCGCCGAAATCTGGAGCGATCTGGGCCGTGGCGGCGACGCATCTGTATTCACCGAAACGGAAGTGCCGATTGCGATTGCCGTATTGATCCTCACTGCGTTGACGATGTTTGTGCGCGACAACCTGAAGGCACTGATGCTCAATCACGTATTGATTTTCGGCGGCTTTGCGATCGCCGTATTGTCGACGTGGATGCACAGCCGCGGATTGATCGACCCGGTGGGCTGGATCGGTCTGAGCGGTTTTGGTTTATATCTCGCGTACGTCCCCTATAACGCCACGTTCTTCGAACGCATGCTGGCGACGTTTCGCGTAACGGGCAACGTCGGTTTCATCATGTACATCGCCGACAGCAGCGGTTACATGGGGAGCGTCGTGGTGATTCTGGTGAAGGAATTCGGCGGCATGCATCTGTCGTGGGCATCGTTCTACGCCGACACGGTGATGACGCTGTCGGGCATCGGCATGCTGATCACGTTGGTCTCTGCGTTGTATTTCCACGACAAAGCGCGGCGTGCGAAAGCACCTTCGGCGGTACCCGCCGCGGCGTGATGCGTTTACGCGGTAACGATCAATCCGGATAGTCGAGCTTCGGATACCAGTTCGTGCCACGCCCTTCGGGCGTCATATCGAACACGCCCCACATCGGCATTGGGTCGGGGGCGCCTCGCGGGTCCTGACCGGGGTCTGCGGTGGCCTCGCCCATCTCCAGGCTCCAGAAGTGGCGTATCGTGCCGTCGCGGCGCGTGAATACGTGGAAGGCCGGTATGTCGCTGCCGTCTTTGTCGATACCGCCGTAGTCGCGAATGAAGTTGCCGTTGTTGTCGGAATACAAAGGCAGATATCGCCAGTGGCGCTCTTTCTTGAAAGCGACAAGACGATCGATAGGCGCGCCGGCAACGACGGCCATTGCGACGCGTTGCTGCATGTCGCGCGCTTCGCCTTCCCACGAACTGAGCATCGCCGTGCACATCGGGCAAGGCCGCTCACGTTTTGCGCCGAACATGTAGCAGTACAGGACGAGCGTCTGCTTGTCGCCGAATAGAGCCGCGAAATCGGCCGGTCCGTTTTCGCCTTCGAAGCGATAGTCGCCGATCACCTCGCCCCCCGGCGGCAACGCCCGGCGTTGCTCGGCGACACGTTCGATGTGGCGGCGCAACTCTATTTCCTCGCGCAGAAGTTCGTCGCGCGCACGACGATATTCGGGGCTTTCGTTGGGGATGCGTACACCGTTGCGTTTCACCAGCTCGGCGGCGGGGGTGAGCTTGTCGGTTTGGGCCATGGTCGATCTCCGATGAAAAAGGCCGGTTACCTGAACGACGAACGGGGCCGTGTGGAATCGACACCGCGGCAAAGGCGTTTCTGTGGTCGTGTCAGGCCATGCCGTTGCGTCTCAATGGCCCAAGCGAATCGCCTGCAACAGTGTCGCGCCGGCATCTGCCAGGCATCCGTCGTTACAAATCACCATACTGCCGGACGGCACCGGATACGCCGCAATACGAGCCACACGCGCATCGATGTCGGCTTGCGATTCACGGCCACGCGCAGTGAGACGTTGTGCGATGCATTCGGGACTCGCCGTGATCAACACCGGTTGCAGCGTCGGAAACTTCTCGCACGCGCGATGGAACGCATCACGCGAACCGTTCACCAAAACATTGGCGCCGCGCGCCAGCCAATGCGCGACTTCATTGCCGATACCGTAGTGCAGACCGTGTGCCTGCCACGTCAACGCGAACAACCCGCGCTGGTCACGCGATTGAAATTCCGCTTCGCTCAACGCGACGTGATTTTCGCCGCCAGCGTGCGCTGGCCGGGTGATATACCGATGCGCGCACAGCACGCCGTGGGCGATACCGTGTTCGCGCACCCAGGCCAGCACGCTGTCCTTGCCTGCACCGGAGGGGCCCATCACGTAAAACAGACGCCCGTCGCTCATCCGGCCTGTCCTTGGCCGAAAGCGATGCGCGCAATCGCTTCGAAATCCGTGCCCGGTTTCTTTTCGCAGCAGATCGTCAATGCGTCGATGCGGGCGACGGAACTGACGGCGATCTTTGGCAAGAGGTATTTGCGCAGCGCGTGCTGTTCGTCCTCTGTCGCTGGCGCAGAAAGCGTCATGTGAAACCGAAAGCGGTCCAGCACGTAGGGATAGCCGAACTCCTTGAACAACGCGCGCTCCACTTCATCAAGGCGATCCGCACGACGGTCCCACGCGGCTTTCGATATCGATGCGCGTAACGGGTTGAGATCGCGCACGCAACGCTCGGCCAATGCATGGATGTGCGTTTCATCTGCGCTGGGACGCAATGCGAGAAAGCCACTCAACAAGTCGATGTGTAAAGGTAAATCGAAGGGTGCGAAAGATTGCGCTATGTCCGCAACTTTCTGATGCAACGCTTCGTAATTCGCGTGCTCTGCAAATTCAAACGGTGCGCTGAGCGTCGCATGCCAGCCGTAACGCCGCGCGTCCGCCATCAGTGCCTGAAGGCGGTTCTCCGCGATGCCTGGTATGGATGCGGTGGCGAACCAATCGCGTCCAAACTTGCCCAGAGCATGATCCGGAGCCGGGCAAAAATACACTGCATAGCGCATCAATTGTCTGCCATCAAAACAAGTTGCACCCAATCGCCGGAGAAGCGCGTGATGCCATATTGCACCGGTAAGCCGCGTGTATCGGCGTTGATCGATTGTACGTACAGCACCGGGCGATTGGCCGGTTGCTTCATCAATCGGGACGTATTGGCATCGGGCAGGCGTGCAGAAACACGCGTGTGTTTGCGTTCGTAATCGGTCACGCCAAATTCGTTGAGCGTGCGCGTAACCGACAGCAATCGTCGATACACCGCTGGCAAGCCCGAAAAGCGCGCGGCCGGAAAGTAAGCGGTGCTGTAATCCACGATGTGTCCGTCGGCACGGCTCAAGGTTTCGATGCGATAGGTGTATTCGTGGCGATCCAGGCACAGGGATTGCGCTACCTGGGGTGGCGGAATCTCGCGGGCGTCCTCGAGTATTTCAATGTCCGCCTCGACGTTGAGATTGCGCATGTTCTGCGTGAAGCGCGTGCGGCGGCTGATGGGGTAATCCAGCGTGTGCTCCTGCACGAAGGTGCCGCGGCCCTGTTCCGTGCGCACCAGATTGCGCTGTTCCAGCGCGGCGATGGCTCGTCGCACCGTATGGCGGTTCACGTTGAAGCGCGCGGCCAGTTCCTGCGCGGAAGGCAGCTGTTCGCCCTGGCGTAGCTGGCCCTTGAGGATGTCGGCCGCGAGGATGCCGCTGATCTGGTTCCACAGCGCCACGCCCCGTCCGCGTTCGATCTCGTTCATACCACTTCCTCAGCCTGTCTATTCACCGTCATGGCAGCGGCACGCTGGCCTGCTGAAATGCTTTCCGCCGGATATCTCCATCCGGCCGGGTCTGTCTAGATAACTAGACATTTGTGACAAGCCTAGGAACACACCATGGACACCTCCCCCAACTTGGCGCGCGCGCAGTGGATGTCGCTGCTGGCACAGGCCGATCCGGCCGAACTGATCGCCGCGATGGGCGCCTTCGCACCGCCCGCGGACGCCGCGTGGCTGCGCCCGGCGCAGACCGGCCTATACATGATGCGCGGCCGGGTCGGCGGCACGGGTCCTCAATTCAATTTCGGCGAAATCACCGTGACCCGCTGCAGTGTGCAGGTCGGCGATCATATCGGCCACGCCTGGGTTCGCGGCACGCAGGCGCGCCACGCCGAGCTGGCCGCCTTCGCCGATGCGCTGATGCAGGATCCGGCGCAGGCCTCGCAGGTGCGCTCACAGGTCATCGAACCGCTGCAGCGAGCGCTGGACGAACGGCGCGATGTCGAAAGCCGCAAGGCGGCCGCCAGCAAGGTGGAATTCTTCACCGTGGTGCGAGGCGAATGATGCTGGCCGCCTTTGCCCATCCCGTCTTTGACAGCCAGCGCACGTTTCGCGAATTGCTGCAGGCGATGGCTCGTCCGGCATCGCCGCGTTTGTTGCCCGTGTTGCCACCGTCACCCGCGCCGATTGCGCCCGCTGCGATGGCAGTGGTACTGACACTTTGCGACGCGACGACGTCCGTGTGGTTGCAGCAAGCGGAGGACGATGCGATTCGCCACATACGTTTTCATGCCGGGGTGAAGCTGGCGGAACAACCGCAGGACGCGGATTTCGCGCTGATTACCGATCCCGCTTCGATGCCGCCGTTAGAGGTGTTTGCGCGTGGCGATATGCGTTATCCGGATCGCTCCGCCACGCTGATCGTTCAAGTGCCCGCAATGAACGCCTCCCCTGCAAGCAAGGGAGGGAGTCGGTTCGGCGGTCCTGGGATTCGCAGCACGCAAGCGCTTGTCATCGATGGCTTGCCACATGATTTCTGGCAACAGCGCGCCGCATTGGCAACGCAGCTCCCGCTTGGAATCGACCTGTTTTTCGTCGCTGCGCAACACGTCGTTGCGTTGCCGCGCACGACCCGTTTGCTGGAGAGCTGAATGTACGTTGCCGTGAAAGGCGGCGAGCAGGCGATCGCTCGTTCGCTGGAATTGTTGGCCGAAGCACGCCGTGGCGACACGGCCGTGCCGGAGCTGGAGTTGACGCAGATTCGCCAACAGCTGCGCCTTGGTGTGGCGCGCGTGATGCAAGAGGGTTCGTTGTACGACGAAGAACTTGCCGCGCTCGCGATGCGGCAAGCGGCAGGCGACATGCTGGAAGCGATCTTCCTCTTGCGCGCTTATCGCACGACGTTGCCGCGCTTTGGCTATACGCAGCCGCTGAACACCTCGTCGATGCGCGTACGTCGTCGCGTGTCGGGAACATTCAAGGATATTCCCGGCGGTCAGGTTCTCGGTCCCACCTACGATTACACACAGCGATTGCTCGATTTCGATGCAACGCAGGCAACGACCGTCAAACCCGCCGATGCGCCGCTTCCCGCCAATATGCCGCGCGTGCTCGACCTGCTGGATGCGGAGGCACTGATCGAACGCATCGAACCGGGCAGCGATCCGGAGCCGATCGATCTTACGCGCGAACCGTTGATGTTCCCCGCCGATCGCGCGACGCGTCTGCAAAACCTCGCGCGCGGCGACGAAGGCTTTCTGCTGGGCATGGCGTATTCCACGCAGCGTGGCTACGCCGAAAGTCATCCTTTCGCAGGCGAAATTCGCATGGGCGAGGTGGATGTAGTGGTGTGCCCCGAAGAGTTGGGTTTCGTCATCGAAATCGGTTCGATCACGCTTACCGAGTGCCAGATGATCAATCAGTTTCACGGTGGCAACGGCGTGCCGCCGCAATTTACGCGCGGCTACGGCCTGGCGATGGGCGAAGGCGAGCGCAAGGCAATGTCGATGGCGCTGGTAGATCGCGCCTTGCGTTGCGATGAACTAGCTGAAACGAGTTACGCGCCGGCACAAAATCAGGAATTCGTGTTGTCGCATTCGGACAGCGTCGAAGCCTCCGGTTTCGTGCAGCACTTGAAGCTGCCGCACTACGTCGATTTTCAGGCGGAGTTGTCGTTGCTGCGCATGCTGGCGGCGCATAACAAGAAAGAAGACGCGGACGAGCAACCCGAGAGCGTGGCCGGGGGTGCGCGGTCATGACATCCAGCTACAACTTCGCTTTCCTCGACGAAGACACCAAGCGGATGCTGCGACGCGCGTTGCTGAAAGCGGTCGCCATTCCTGGTTACCAGGTGCCGTTTGGCAGCCGCGAAATGCCTTTGCCTTACGGCTGGGGTACCGGCGGCATCCAGGTCACTGCCGCCTTGCTCGGGCCTGAGGACGTACTGAAAGTCATCGACCAGGGTGCGGACGACACGACGAATGCGGTAAATATCCGCCGTTTTTTTGCGCGAGTCGCCGGTGTCGCGACGACCGAACACACCGTCGATGCCACCTTGATTCAAACGCGTCACCGCATTCCTGAAACATCGTTGCGCGAAGATCAGATTCTTGTGTTCCAGGTGCCCGAGCCCGAACCGCTGCGCACGCTGGAGCCACGGGAAGCCGAGACGCGCACGCTGCACGCTTTGGCCGATTACGGATTGATGCATGTGAAGTTGTACGAAGACATCGCCCAATACGGGCACATTGCCACCAGTTACGACTACCCGGTGCTGGTCGATGGCAGGTACCTCACCTCGCCTTCGCCCATTCCGAAGTTCGATAACCCGAAGATGGACCAGTCGCCCGCACTAATGTTGTTCGGTGCGGGACGCGAAAAGCGTTTGTACGCCATTCCGCCTTATACCAGCGTGGAAAGTCTGGCATTCGAGGATCATCCCTTCGAAATTCAGCGTTGGGAGCATCACTGCGAACTGTGCGGATCTCACGAAAGTTATCTGGACGAAGTGGTGGTCGACGATCGCGGCACGCGCATGTTTGTGTGTTCCGATACCGATTTTTGTTGCGGTCGTCGTGCGGAGGCGAAAGCATGAAGTCACTTCTGTTCGCTGCCTCGCTCCTGCTCGTCGCCCCAGCGAAAGCTGGGTTCCAGCGACTTTCACGGAAAGCCAAAGGTACTGGGTCCCAGCTTTCGCTGGGACGACGGTTCGCTTATTGGCGTGCGGGGAGGTGCGCATGAGCGCCCTGCTTCAGGTTCGCGGCTTGAGCCGCCATTACGGCCATCGCATCGGCTGCGAGGACGTCAGTTTCGATCTGCATCCCGGCGAGCTGTTGTGCATTGTCGGCGAATCCGGCTCGGGTAAGTCGACGTTGCTCAACACGGTCGCAGCGCAAATCGCTCCTACATCGGGCAGCGTGCGCTATTGCCAGAAGAATGGCAGCTGGCTCGATATCGGCATGCTGAATGAAGCGGATCGCCGACGTCTTGCGCGCGAAGAGTGGGGTTTCGTCACGCAAAATCCGCGCGATGGCCTTCGCCTGAATGTCAGCGCTGGTGCGAATGTCGCCGAGCGGCTCATGGCCTTGGGCATGCGCAATTACAGTCAGCTGCGCGGTATCGCACGGAGCTGGCTGGAACGCGTGGAGATCGATCCATCGCGCATTGACGACGCACCGACAAGCTTTTCCGGCGGCATGCAGCAACGCCTGCAGATAGCGCGCACGCTCGTTACGCAACCGCGTTTGGTATTCATGGATGAACCAACGGCGGGTCTGGATGTCTCGGTACAGGCGCGCATTCTGGATTTGTTGCGTCGACTGGTTAACGAATTGGGACTTGCCGCCGTGATGGTCACGCATGATCTTGCCGTCGCGCGCCTGCTCGCCGCACGCACGATAGTCATGCAAGGCGGACGTGTGGTGGAAACAGGACTCACCGATCAGATTCTCGACGATCCCCAGCATCCGTACACGCAGTTGCTCGTTTCTTCGGTGTTGACAACATGACAGCCAACTTGATGCTCGAATTGCGCGACCTTGGCAAGTCGTTTGAACTGCACCATCAGCATGGTGCGCGCCTGAATGTATTGCGTGGCATGAACCTGCGGTTGCACGCGGGCGAATGCGTGGTGTTGTCGGGGCCGTCCGGCGCCGGCAAGAGCACGTTGCTACGCGTGGTTTACGCCAACTATCGTCCGAGCTTTGGCGCCGTGCACGTGCGCCATGCAGAGCGCTGGCTTGATCTGGCCAAGGCAACACCGCATGAAGTGCTGGATGTTCGTCGCCGTACGCTGGGTTACGTCAGTCAGTTTCTGCGCGTGATCCCGCGCGTGCCGGCGCTCGATATCGTCGCCGAACCACTGCTGCAAATGGGCGGCGTCAGCCTGGAGCACGCGCGCGAACGCGCTGGCAACTTATTGCGCCGACTGAATGTTCCGGAGCGTCTATGGCAACTGCCGCCGGGCACGTTCTCCGGCGGCGAGCAGCAGCGGGTGAACATTGCACGCGGGCTTATCATGCCGCGCCCTATTCTTCTGCTGGACGAACCGACCGCTTCGCTCGATGCCGATAATCGTGCCGTGGTCGCCGAACTTCTTTCCGAAGCACGCGCTGCCGGTTCAGCCGTGCTCGGCATTTTTCACGATGAAGACATGCGCGATCGTGTCGCGACGCGTCTGTTCCCGATGCAAGCCCTTGAAGCCGCCTGAGACAACTATGAATGATCTAGCTTTGACCAATGCGCGCATCGTGCTCGACGACGGTATTGTCCACGGTACCCTGATCGCCCGTAACGGCATCATCCGGCTGGTCGAAGAAGGCTCGACGCAAGCACCCGGCGCCATCGATTGCGAAGGCGACTATGTGGTTCCCGGTTTGGTCGAGCTGCATACCGACAACCTCGAAAAACATCTGATGCCGCGCGCGGGTGTGCTTTGGCCGTCGATTCCTGCTGTGTTGACGCACGATGCACAAGTCGTGGCCGCCGGCATTACCACAGTGTTCGATGCACTGTCTGTCGGTGATCTCGAAGAAGACAGCGTGCGCGTCGAAACGCTCAAGAGCACGTATGATGCGATTCTCGAAGGCCAGGCGACCGGTGCGTTGCGTGCGGACCACTGGATTCACCTTCGTTGCGAACTGGCTTATCCGCGATTGATCGAAGCGCTGGAGCCCTTGGTGAACCACCATAGCGTGCGTCTGATGTCGCTGATGGATCACACCCCCGGCCAGCGCCAGTTCCGCGATCTGGCGCAATATCGCAAGTACTACAGCAAGAGCCATATCAGCTGGACGGAAGACGAGTTTGCGGATGTCGTGCAGCGTCGCGCCGAGCAGCAGGCGGCCTATAGCAGCAAGCACGAGAGCATCGTGCTATCGATGGCGCAGGGCCGCGATATCATTCTCGCCAGCCACGACGATACCGATGCGCAGCAGGTCGATCACGCGCGACGCATTGGCGTGACCATTTCCGAATTCCCCACCACGCAAGAGGCGGCCGACGCTGCCCATGCGCGTGGTCTGACGACGGTGATGGGCGCGCCGAATGTTGTGCGCGGCGGCTCGCACTCGGGCAACGTGGCGGCGTTGGATCTTGCACGTACGGATCGCCTGGACATGTTGTCGTCCGACTATGTACCCGCGAGCTTGTTGCATGGTGCCTTCATGTTGCACACGCTGGCAGGTTGGTCGATGCCGCGTGCGATGGCAACGGTAAGCCGCAATCCTGCCAGGGCGCTGGGTTTCGAAGATCGCGGCTCGCTGAAGGCCGGTTTGCGCGCCGATGTCGTGCGTATGCGCGACGTCGGTGGTTTGCCGATTGTGCGCAATGTTTGGGTGAACGGGCAGCGTTCGTTCTGATTGCTTCGCAGCTATGAAAGCCCGTATCGCAATGATTTGCGAACGGGCTTTTTCTTTGCATGACGCATTTGCACTGCAGAGCTTCACCTCTTTTTGAGGCGACTTCCTGTTTACTTTCCCTGCCGAACTATATCTCGACAATGGTTCGATGCCGCGCCGCTCTGACGCCTTTGTCCTTCCCGATGTTGCGTACAGACTCAGTGCTTTACACAAGTACACAATCCTGTGCGCTAAACGTCATCGCTTTTCACTTTTGCTTACATCACGTTGTCATGTGTTGTAGGGACGTCGCATTTTTAGACGTCTAAATGAATAAAACTTCTTTCGCTTGAACGTAGACATTTAAGAAAGTTGACTAATCAACGTCATCTACGTTTCATCGCAGCTCCCTAGCCTGTGTGTCATAGCCGTATCAGGCATCCATGCCGGCCGTGTCCGGTAACACACCCTTGGGGAGATAGACTTGAAGATCAATCCAATCACTTGCGCGGTGCTGGCCGCGCTTGCGGTCACTCGCGTGTCGTACGCCGACGGCACGACGCAACCGGCATCTACGCCAGCTACTCAAACGACTCAAACAAATCAAACGGGTCCGTCGGCACAGCCGGATTCGAATGGTCAGCCGTCATCGACGGGAGCTTCCACGCTCGGTGCGATTACGGTGACGGCACAGCACACGCTCGAAGACATTCAAGATGTGCCGATTACGATCCAGGCGTTTACCGGCACGACGTTGCAGCAGTTGAACATCCAGACGGCCAACGATCTCATCAAGTATCTGCCGAACGTGACGCTTGCTGAGAACGGCCCCGGTCAGGGCAACATCTACATGCGCGGCCTGAGCACGGGCTTCCTGGGCAACCAGTCGAGCGCATCGATTGCTCCGTTCCCGAACGTCGCTGTGTATCTCGACGATCAGTCGATGCAGTTCCCGGCGCGCAACCTCGACATCTACATGGTCGACATGGAACGCCTCGAAGTACTCGAAGGTCCGCAGGGTACGCTGTTCGGCGGCGGTGCCGAAGCGGGCGCAGTCCGCTACATCACCAACAAGCCCAATCTCGACAAGGTCAGCGGCAGCGCCGAAGCCGGCGTCAGCGCTACCGATGGCGGTGGCCCGAACAATTCCACCAATGCGGTGCTGAACTTCCCGATCATTCCCGGCACGCTCGCCGTGCGTGGCGTGATCTACAACGATCATCAGGGTGGCTACATCGACAACGTGCCGAGCACGTTCACGCGTCAGCCCACCGATGGCGGCGGCGCGATGGCGCCTTATGTGGCTGCCGGTGGCACCTCGGTGATCAATAACTATTCCGTCGCCAAGAACGATTGGAATCCGGTCGATTACCAAGGTGCGCGCCTGTCCGCATTGTGGAAGATCAATGACGACTGGAACTTCCTGATCGCCGAGAGCTATCAGAACCTGGACGCGAACGGTCAGTCCTCGACCTACCCGATCGGTGCGGACGGCCAGAAGCTGGGCACCGACCAGATCACCGCGTTCGTGCCGGCGTGGAACGACGATCACTTCACCAACACCGCCTGGACGTTGAACGGCGAAATCGGCGATCTCTCGCTGGTGTACACCGGCGGCTATACCAATCGCCACATCAGCGAACAACAGGATTACACCAACTACTCGCGCAGCGCAGGTGGCATGTATTACCAGTGCACCGGCACCTCGGCCGGCCTTTCCAGCGCCGGTAAACCGACCTGCTATTCGCCGGTCGGCTATTGGAACGACCACGTAAACAGCACGCACCAGAGCCATGAGCTGCGTCTGAGCACGCCGGAAGACTATCGCTTCCGTGTCATCGGCGGCGTGTACTACGAAGATTTCAACATCGACGATCACATGGACTTCAACTACAAGACCATTCCGTCTTGTACCGCGGAGAACCTCGCCAGTGCGCTCGCCGGCGGCAACCCGTGTGTGGCCAACGCAGAGTCTTCGCCGGGCGTCGTCATGCCCGACAACACGGCCTTCGGTGAAGTCGAGCAGCGCGGTTACAAGCAGGAAGCGGCGTTCGGTTCGATGTCCTACGACATCATCCCCGAGGTTCTGACCGCGACCGCCGGCACGCGTTATTACCACTATTCCGAATGGCAGACGGGCACGGAGTTCTACACCACCAGCGCGCAGGTGAACGTTCCCAACGGCACCTATGTGGGCAACGACACGGTGATGAACTACCACCAGACTTATCACGGCTTTAAGAGCCGTGCGAATCTGCTGTGGCACATTTCGCCGAACACGATGGTGTACTACACCTTCTCGCAGGGCTTCCGACCGGGCGGTTTCAACCGCACCTCCTCGGGCGTGGCGAAGCTTGATGGCGAAGCGCAGTATCAGAAGCCGATCAGCTACGCGCCCGATACGCTGACTAACAACGAACTCGGCTTCAAGACCACATTCTTCGACGACCGCGTACTGCTCAACGGCTCACTGTATGACATGCGGTGGGACAACGTGCAGATGCAGTTCTTCAACCCGCTGGTGCTGGGTAACACCACCTTCGCGGTTAACGGACCGAACTACAAAGTGCAAGGTCTGGAACTTCAATTCCAGGCGAAAATCACGGATAACCTGTCGGTCATCAGCTCCGGTTCGCTCAACCACTCCAGGCAGACCAATTCGCCGTGCCTGGTCAACAATATCGCCGGTTCGGCTGGCTTTAACGAGTGCATCGTCGAAACGGGCGCTGCCGGCGCCGTAACGTCGTTCGCCAATCCGTTCGGTGAAGTGGGCAGCGTGCCGGCCTTCTCGCCGCGCTCGCAGGCCAATCTGCGCCTGCGTTATGACTGGACGTTGCTGGGCAACTACAACGCGTTCTGGCAGATCGGCGCCAGCTACACCGGTTCGATGTATAACCAGCCGGCAACCTATCCGAGCGGTGCGGGCGTTACGGACGTCACCACGGTGGAGCTGCGTTACCTGCAGGCTGCCTACACCACTTACGACGCGTCGATCGGCGTGGCCAAGGACAACTGGAACTTCTCGCTCTACGGCACGAACCTTGGCAATAGCCACGCCAGCGTGTTTACGTCCTCGGCCCAGTTCATCGAGTCGCAAGTGCCGATTCATCCGCGTGTGATCGGCCTGAAACTCGGCTTCAAGTTCTAACCTGCTGTCTCCGCAGACAAGCCAGTAGAATTCGGGTGGGCGCAAGCCCACCCTCTTTTTTTAAGGTTGTTGATCATCCATGAATGCCCCGGCAGTCGATTCCGTTCCCGCATCGGTGGAGCAGGAAATCCAGCGCATACGCCAACTGCAAAATGATGGCCAGCACGCGCAGGCCGTGCAGGCAGCGCACGCACTGGCCATCGTCGCACCGGACAATCGCGACGCGCTCTACTTGATGGCACGAAGCCAGCGCTATCTCGGAAGCATCGACGATGCGTTGAAGACTCTTGCGCATCTGGAACAGGGACACTCGAATTTCAGCCGATTGCATGAGGAACGCGGCCACTGCTACGTCGTCATGCGTGATGCGCCGCGCGCGATCGATGCGCTGCTGCGCGCCGTCAACATCAATCCGGCACTTCCCTCGAGCTGGAATTTGCTCGAAGGCCTGTATCGCATGACCGGCGACAGCGCCAATACCGCGACGGCCGCCTCACACGTCGCGACACTTAAGCATCTGGCGCCC
Organism: Dyella sp.; assembly: GCF_035486915.1. Lineage (GTDB taxonomy): Bacteria > Pseudomonadota > Gammaproteobacteria > Xanthomonadales > Rhodanobacteraceae > Dyella_B. Next base: position 37,571 of record NZ_DATHMR010000102.1, read on the forward strand.
GAAGTAGTGAGTGCGACGAGCTTTTTCGCAGATAGCGAGCTTGATCGCGCCGAAAACGTCATTCGCCCTTACTTGCTGAGGGTGGGCAACGACGTCGAAGGTATGCGGCTCCTTGCGCGCATCGGCCTTGCGCGCGATGTACTCGACGATGCGGAAATCTTGCTTGAAGCGGTGTTGAAGATCGCACCGAACTACCACCCTGCACGCTTCGATTACGCCAGCGTGCTGTTCGAACGGCATCAGTACCAGCGTGCGTGCGAGGAAGTGGAGAAGCTGCTCGCCATCGACCCTCGTCATCTCGACTACCGCGTACTGCACGCAAGCACAAAGGTGGGCCTTGGCGAACATGATCTCGCTATCGCGCTCTATCAAGAACTTCTGCGTGAGGCTCCGCAAGCCGCCGATCTGCATCTTTCGCTGGCCCATTCGCTGAAAACGCAGGGGCGGCAGGCCGATGCCATTGACGCGTATCGTGCCGCAATCGTCGCACGCCCGAACTTCGGCGATGCTTACTGGAGTCTTGCGAACCTCAAGACCTATCGCTTCACAGACGACGAAATCGCTCGCATGCGCACCGAGGAAGCATCGCCGGGAACACCCCTCGTCGATCGTTATCACTTGTGTTTCGCCTTGGGCAAAGCGTTTGAAGATCGCAGCGATTACGCCCAGTCATGGCGATATTACGAACAAGGCAATGCGCTCAAGCGTTCCGAAAGCCGCTATCGCCCCGAGATCATGGAAACCAATACGCGCAAGCAGGTCGACGTGTGCACGCGCGAGTTCTTTGTCAATCGCTCGAATGTCGGCGACCCGCGCCCCGATCCGATCTTCATCGTCGGGCTGCCGCGCGCGGGCTCTACGTTGCTCGAGCAGATTCTCGCCTCGCATTCGCTGGTCCAAGGCACGCAGGAACTGGCCGATATTCCGCGCATCGTGGTCGATCTGCAGGGTCGCGATCCGGATCTCGACGAGCCGCGCTATCCCGGTGTGCTGGCCGAGATGAAACCGGAAGATTTTCGCCAGCTCGGCGAAAAATATCTGCGCGACACGCGTATCTATCGCACCGCTAAGCCTTACTTCATCGATAAGATGCCAAACAACTTTCGGCATCTCGGCTTGATCCATCTGATGCTTCCGAATGCGAAGGTCATCGATGCGCGTCGCGAACCGATGGCTTGTTGCTTCAGCAATCTCAAGCAGCTCTTTGCCACCGGCCAAGAATTCACGTACAGCATCGAGGATATCGCGCGTTACTACCGCACGTATCTGGATGTGATGCAGCATTGGGACGAGGTGCTGCCCGGCCGCGTGTTGCGCGTCTATCACGAGGACGTGGTCGACGACCTGGAAGGCAACGTGCGGCGCATTCTCGATTTCTGCGGCTTGCCATTCGAACCGGCCTGTCTGGCGTTCCACAAAACCGAGCGAAGCGTGCGCACCGCAAGTTCCGAGCAGGTACGCCGCCCCATTTTTCGCGACGGTCTGGATCAGTGGACGAAGTTTGAGCCTTACCTTGGGCCGCTCAGAAACATGCTCGGTGATGCGCTGACGCGTTATCGGACCGATGCACCATCGTTGCAAACCTGACATTTTCCGGTTGCTGGAATCTATCTCAAAATCCGGCAGCGCATAGAACCTCACCGTCATTCCCGCTTTCGCGGGAATGACGGTACTGAGGGGCATTGTCGTGCGGGCTGAAAAGCGAATGTCGATTTACGACCGCCCCGTTCGTCGCTCAGAGGGATAGTCTGTCGTTGAGCGCCGCTCAACCATCCTTGCACGCCTCGAACATCTCGCCCGGCAACGCAACAAGGGAGCAAACCGATGAAGAAGAACGCCTTTTTTTTCAGCTGCCTGGTCGCGTCTGGCGCGCTCGGCGTCATGACTTTCGCAACGACCGCGTCGGCTCAGCAGCAGCAGAGCTACCCCAGCATGGCGCCGCTTGCTCAATACCTGATGTCCGATCAGGCAGCGGAAGTTGCATTGGCAAAGAGCGCCGCACCTGCCGCGATTTCCGATCATGCAACGGTGCTTGTCCTCCAGGCGCATGGCTACATCACTGCCGTGAAAGGCACGAATGGATTCGTGTGCGCCGTCGAGCGTGGATGGATGTCCCCTTTCGACGCGCCGCAATTCTGGAATCCAAAACTGCGCGGGCCAATTTGCTTCAATCCGCAAGCCGTCAAATCGATCTTGCCCATTACCTACAAGCGGACGGCGTTGGTATTGAGCGGGCGATCCAAGGATGAAATCAAAAAGGCCATGACGACAGCCTTCGCGACAAAACAAATGCCGCCGCTGCAACCGGGCGCCATGTCGTACATGATGTCCAAGCAAGGCTATCTCGACGACAAATTCGGCCACTGGATGCCACACCTGATGTTTTATACGGCCACCAACGTGGATTGGGGCGCCGATCAGGACGGATCGCCCGTCATGTTGAATCCACAATTCCACGGCCAGCCTGAGCCGGTGAATGTGTTGATGATTCCTGTCGGCAAATGGTCGGATGGCTCGGTCGCGCAAAGCATGTGAGAGCTCGAGGCGTCCGTTCGGAGCGCGCGGCGTGACATTCGGTGTGTACTGGGTTTTATATAAGGCCTTCCAGCCCGCGCACCACTTGGCTTTTTTTGCTCGTCATTCCCGCGCAAGCGGGAATGACGGTGAGGATTTTGCGTGCAGCCGGTTTCGAAGTAGGTTTTAATCGGAGCATACGTAGAACCTTTTGCTAGCAGTCGCGATAAACGAGATCAAAACTCGAGGCCTGCCATGAACGCATCGGAACGCATCGATCAGCTGATCGAACAACTCACCGACTGGCGCGGCAAAACATTCGCTGACCTACGCAAGGCCATCCTCGACGCCGATCCGGCGATCGTCGAGGAATGGAAATACATGGGAAGTCCTGTTTGGAATCGCGACGGCATGATCGCCGTTGCGAACGCACATAAAGAAAAGGTGAAGATCACTTTCTCCCACGGCGCGAACCTTCCGGACCCTGATAAGCTTTTCAATGCGGGCCTCGACGGCAAGGTGTGGCGGGCGATCGATTTTCTCGAAGGCGACAAGGTCAACAAGCGCGCGCTGAAAAATCTCGTACGCGCCGCGATTGAATATAACCAGAGCAAATCGAAAAAGAAGGCGCCAGCGCGCGCGGCTGCGAAAAGTAAAAAGAAATGATTCTCGCATGTGACGATGCAACGTGACACGATCAAGCAGATGACCAGCAAGCGCTCCATGACACAACACCTGCGCGATCTCGCGCGGTTGCGCCGTGTTCGTGATCAGATCGACCGGGACTACGCGCAACCGCTGGATGTCGAAGCACTGGCTCGTCGCGCGCATATGTCGGCCGGACATCTGAGCCGCCAGTTCCGGCTTGCCTATGGCGAATCGCCGTACAGCTATTTGATGACGCGGCGCATCGAGCGTGCGATGGCGCTGCTGCGTCGTGGCGATCTCAGCGTCACCGATGTTTGTTTTGCGGTCGGCTGTTCATCGCTGGGCACCTTCAGCACGCGGTTTACCGAGCTGGTCGGTCTGTCGCCCAGCACCTACCGGCGTGAGCAGGCGCACGCGACGGTAGGAATCCCTTCGTGCGTGGCCAAGCAGGTAACGCGACCGATCAGGAATCAAGAAGCAGCGGCCTCCGAGCCAGAACTAAACTGACGCCATGGACATCACCACCCACTGAGAAAGGTCACCATGGACATCACCATTCACTCCAGCTTCCTCGCGCAGAACGACCCCGACGCCGCTCTGAGCTTCTACCGCGACACCCTCGGTTTCGAGGTGCGCAACGATGTCGGGTACGGCGGAAAGCGCTGGATCACGGTCGGCCCCGCGGGTCAGCCCGGCACGTCGATCGTGCTGTATCCGCCGGAGGCCAGCCCGGGCATCACCGACGACGAACGTCGCACGATTGCCGAGATGATGGCAAAGGGCACTTTCGGCATCATTCTTTTGGCTACCAAAGACCTTGCGGGTACGTTCGAGCGGCTGCAAGCACGCGATGCCGATATCGTGCAGGAACCGACGGACCAACCTTATGGCGTTCGCGACTGCGCTGTTCGCGATCCCGCAGGCAACATGATCCGCATCCAACAGCTGCGCTGAGTCGGTTCATTGTCTGCGCAATCGGCCGACCGACGAATCAGTGCGCTCGGTGCCTCAACTCCTTTTGTCTTGCGCAGCGTTTAACGCTGCGCGAAAAAACCTGACTATTTCCGAATCGAAAAGCTTATGGAATGCCGCTCGATCGAAGCCCGTGGGATCGACGCAGATCGACGGAACGATCGCAGCGAGATGAGAGCTGCACGGCGGTAGAAAATCGTAGTGGCCCGCGCCGGACACGAGGTGATATTCGGGTGACGTTGGCAACGCGTTGCGCACAACGTCTTCGAACCAAGGTTTCGGCTGGTGTTGATCGTTCGCCGCACCCCACAGCTGTACAGGAATGCGTACGTTTGCAAGACCCGCTTTGTCGAAAGCAAAACCGAAAGCCGGAGCAGCCACCACGATGGCTTTTATTCGAGGATCGGCGATCCATGCATGAGGCGGCACATCGTTGAACACCGTCGCCGAAGAAACGCCGCCGCTCTTCAGTGCCTGACACAAATCATGAGTCGGATTGGCGCGGCAATAAGCGTCGGTCTTGCCAAGATCAGGTACGCCTCCGGCCGCAACCAGCACTGTGAATCCGCCGTTGGAAAAACCGAATGCGCCAATTTTTTGTGGATCCAACCGCTCGTGTTCCGACCATGATTGAAGCATGTACGTAATAACGCGCTGGAGCTGCGCGGGACGCCGCCACAGTTTGAGCACCTGGCTCTGATCAGCGCCACTGTCTCCGCGATGACTGACTGCCGCCACGACAAAACCGGCGCGCGCAAGCGCAACGGCCGTATCGTAGTGGCTCACGAATGTCCCTCCCCCGCCATGGGATATGACGATAAGCGGAAGGTTGCGTCCATTCACCGGCGCACCCGACGCAGCGATACCTTGTTCGAACGGCTCCGTGCCACCGCTAACGACAGGGGCATTGGTGGGATACCAGACGCCAAGGTCCAGAGCCGGCTCGTTTCCGTTAGGGATTTCCAGCTTCTGAAATCCCGCGTTCCATGTGTGTTGATGGGCGTCTGCGCGGGTCTGGACAGACAGCAGCACCGCAAAAATCATGACTACTCGAAGCAGGTATCGATGCCTGGACATTGGCGGGCGCCTCGCTCTTTTCCCGAATGAAGGGTGACTATGCCACTGCGCGGACTTTCCAGGTAACGAATTGGTTTTATGGGAAGCCAATGGGATTGGATGTTTGCTATAGAGACAAAGCGGATACCATCGGGAGCAAGCCGCGTGTCGCCACGACAAGATGCCATCAGTCTTGATCCCCGTCAGGTATGCGCGGTGTTAAGTTGCAGAATCATTCAATCGCTCGCCGGAGTTCTTCATCATGTCTCGTGTCCCTGCTGTTGCCACGCGTCGCAAATTTTCGCGCCTCGCCCTGACCATTGCGATGGCCCTCGCGGCCGGGGGCGCGGCAGCGCAGCAAACGCGTACGGATAGCGTGCCGCCGCCGCAGGACATGCCTTATCCCGGCACCGTGTCGCTTCATGTCGATGCCAGCGATACGACACAGGGTATCTTTCGCGCCCACGAAACGATTCCGGTAAAGGCTGGCGCGCTCACATTGCTGTACCCGCAGTGGATTCCAGGCGACCACTCGCCGACCGGCCCGATCAGCATGCTTGCGGGCCTGCAAATCAGCGCCAACGGCAAACCCCTCACGTGGAAGCGCGACGAGTACAACGTGTATGCGTTCCATCTCGACGTGCCCGACGGTGTGTCCAGCATCGATGTGTCGCTGCAGTATCTGTCTGGGCGCACCGACAACGAAGGATTCGAAATCACCGATCGCATGATGGATATGGAGTGGAGCAAGATGGTGCTCTATCCGGCCGGTTATTTTTCGCGCGGCATCACCTTCTCGCCCAGCGTGACGTTGGCGCACGGTTGGCAGCTCGGCACCGCGCTGGAGACTGCCTCGCAGTCGGGAGACACCGTCACGTTCAAGCCGGTGACGCTCAATAACCTGGTCGATTCCCCGATTTACGCAGGCCTGTATTTCAAGCGTGTCGATCTGAATCCGGGCGGCGACGCGCCGGTGCATCTGGATATTGTCGCGGACGCACCGAAATATCTGGAGATGACACCGGAGCAGCTGAAGGTGCATCGCGCACTTGTGACGCAGGCGGTGAAGCTGTTCGGCTCGCATCACTACGACCACTACGATTTCCTGTTCTCGCTCTCGGATCAATTGAGCGGCAACGGCACGGAACATCATCAGTCCAGCGAGAATGGTCTGGGCGCCGACTACTTCACGGCATGGAGCGAGGCTGCGCCGGACCGCGATTTGTTGGCGCACGAATACACCCATTCCTGGAACGGCAAATTCCGCCGGCCGGCCGATTTATGGACACCCAACTTCAATGTGCCGATGGGCGATTCGCTGCTGTGGGTATATGAGGGGCAGACGCAATACTGGGGCTTCATCCTGACCGCACGCTCCGGGATGTGGACGCAGCAGCAATTCCGCGACGCCGTCGCGATGGATGTGGCCAACTATGAGCGCAACCGCGAAGGCTTCCAGTGGCGTACGCTCGAAGACACCACCAATGACGCAACCGCCGCGCGCCGTTCAAGCTTGCCGTATCGCAGCTGGCAGATGAGCGAGGATTACTACAGCGGCGGCCAGATGATGTGGTTCGCGGTAGACGCCAAAATTCGCTCGCTCACGCACGACAGTAAGTCGCTGGACGATTTCGCGCATGTATTCTTCGGCGTCGACAACGGCAGCTATGTCACCAAGACGTACACGTTCGACGACGTGGTCGCAGCACTGAACGGCGTCGCCCCGTACGACTGGGCGAGCTTCCTTCACGCACACGTCGACGAACTCAATCCGCCATTCGCGAGCGACTTCGCGGCGACCGGCTGGAAACTCGTTTATACCGATAAGGAAAGCGAATACGAGAAGCAGTACAACGAGCGCCCACAATCGTCCCGTCACTTGTACAACTTTGCATGGTCGATCGGCCTGACGATGACGGACAAGGGTGAAGTCAACGATGTGCGCTGGAACGGACCGGCGTTCAAGGCGGGTGTCAGCACCGGTGCCACGGTCGTTGCAGTGAACGGTCAGGATTATTCGAACGATACGCTGAAGAGCGCGATTACTGCAGCCAAGGGCAGCAGCGCGCCGATTCAATTGCTGCTGAAGTATCAAGGCGGGTATCGCACCGTGTCGGTGGATTATCACGACGGCCTGCAGTACCCGCACCTCGTGCGTGTCGAAGGAACACCGGACTACTTGAGCGAGATCGGCGCGCCGCGGAAATAAGCGGTGTCAAAGTTATGCATGACCTGTCCGCTTTTGACTGCGAAAGCGGACATCGCGGTGCGACGACACCCGAACGGTTTCATGACGAGTGACTTTGCTTTGGTGCAAAATCTTCAAATATTTAGCCGGATTTGCCGTCATCTCCCCGTCAGTTCTTGCGGTATCGGAATAAAGCGCGTTGGCCCCGCTAAGCGATCGATTTGAGTAAGATTACCTTCGAAGTAGTCAGGGGTAAGGTGCATGGGCTCTACAGGGGAGCACATTTCATTCGAACGTGCATTGGTCGTCGAGGATGACGAGCCCACGCAGCGGCGTCTCGTTCAACTTTTGCTTGAGTTGGTGGGTTCGATCGACGACATCACGGTGGCGGCCAGTGTTGCACAAGCCAAAGCCAGCCTCCCGGAGTTCAACCCTCGCATTGCGCTCGTCGATATCGGGCTTCCCGATGGCAATGGACTCGAACTCATCCATTGGATCGAGCAGCGGCATCCCGACACGATCACCGTGGCCATCTCGGCGTGGGGTCATGAAGAAGTGGTGTTGGCGGCGCTTCGATCCGGAGCCGTCGGGTATCTGCTGAAAGAGCGCGACGATGCGGAGCTTCGTGCCGCGTTGCAAAGCATTCGGCGCGGTGGTGCATTGATCGATCCGCTTATCGCGCGCCGTATCCTCGCCTTTGTTTCGCTCACGTCAACGCAGCATCCGGCAGCCTCGGGGGCTACCGCCGAATCACCAGCCAGGATCGACGCCTCGCTATCGGAGCGCGAATCGGAAATTCTGCAATTCGTCGCGCGTGGTTTCAGCAATCGCGAGATCGCCGAACTCACGGCGCTCTCGCGTTTCACCATCGAGGGTTACACCAAGAGCATCTACCGCAAGCTGGCCGTCAACTCGCGCACAGCGGCGGTATTCGAAGCCAAAGCCTTAGGGCTGCTGCGTTAGTGCGGCGCATCGTCTTCCTGTTGTTCGCATGCCTGTTGTTTTGCTCAGGGCTTGATGCGCTGTACGCGCAGACTACGTCATCTGCGACTACGCAGATTACACGGGCCGAAGCGGCGCCAGCGGACTGGTCGTCGCAATCCCCGCCCACCGAAGGCTGGGTTCCCGTCAAGCTGATGGATCTTTGGAATACGCGCTGGCCACAGCATGATGGTGTGGTGTGGTATCGCCTGCGGTGGCATCAGTCCAGTGCGGATCAACCCGTGGGATTGCTGCTCGATTACGTGTGTCTTGCCGATGTCGTCTATGTCAATGGCAGCCAGGTCTATCGCGATGCTCATGTGGTGGAGCCGCTGTCGCGGACATGGATCAAGCCGCAATATTTCCTGCTCGACAAACCCCTGCTGCATGACGGCGACAACGTCGTGCTGGTGCGCGTGTCCGGCTTGGCCCGCTACCAGCCGGGTTTGGGCATCGTAGCGGTAGGCGATCCTGCAGCAGTGCAAGCGCGCTACCAGCGCGGTGTGTGGTCACGTTACGACCTGCAGCTGTTTGACCAGATCGTCACGCTGGTGTTCTGTGGTCTGTTTTTCATTATCTGGCTGATGCGCCGCTCCGATAGCAGCTACGGCTGGTATGCGTTGAGTACGCTGCTTTCGTTCGCCTACGGCATCAATTTCATCGCTGACAACATCTGGCCCTTCCACAGCACGGATGGCTGGGAAGCATTCAATGCTTTTGCCTACGTGGCCGCATCTTCCAGCTTTGTCCTGTTTCTATTGCGCTACTGCGAGCGTCGTTGGCCGCGCTTTGAACGCGTACTGTTTGTCATCAACCTGACATCGCTGGTCCTTGCGTTCCTCGCACCGGGCGCAAGCGGACAGTACCGCGGCATCTGGTTCGCCGTGGGTGGTGCGAGCTATTACTGTGCCATCTTCGTATTTACCTGGTTCGCCGTGCGCGGCAAGCGCACGGATCATCGCGTGTTGGCGGCGTGCCTGATGATTCCGCTGGTGGTTTCGGTGTACGATTTTCTGCTGTTCTACGGCGTGATCAGTGGCGACATGTATCTGTTGGCCATTACATCGCCGCTGACCATTATCGGCATGGGTTTCGCGCTGGCTTACCGTTTTGCCGCAGCGATGAAGCGGGCGGAAAGCTTCAACGTCGAACTCAAGCACGAAGTCGATGCAGCTACGTGGCAGCTGGGCGAAACGCTGGAGCGCGAACATGCGCTGGCCTTGAACAACACGCGCATCGGCGAACGCCTGAACCTGGTGCGCGATCTGCATGATGGTTTCGGTGGCAGTCTTTTGGGTGCGATTGCGACACTGGAAAATCAGCATCAGCCACCCGACGCCACGCGCGTCGTCGCAACGCTGAAGGAACTGCGCGACGACCTGCGCCTGATCATCGATACGACCACGCATGAGCAGGACTCCGATCTCGCCGGTCTGCTTGCACCGTTGCGTCACCGCTGGAGCCAACGCCTGGATGCCACGGGCATCGATCTGCATTGGCAACAGGAAGGTTTAGACAATCTGCATCTGGGACCCGCGCGGAGTCTGGATCTGCTACGCGTGCTGCAAGAGGCACTGACTAACGTACTCAAGCACAGCAGTGCATCGCGGGTAGATGTCGCTCTCCAGCATCGCCATCCGGAGCTGCGCGCCAGCATCCGGGACGATGGACACGGCTTCGATACCAGCCTGCACGGCAGCGGTGCCGGTATGGCCAGCCTACGTAATCGCGCCACCCGTCTGGGTGGCCAATTCGTGGTTGAAACCGCACCGGGCCAAGGCACCGCCTTGTATCTACATCTCCCCCTGATCTTGGATCCTCATACCTCCTGACTTCGGGTTAGCTAGAACTGCTTATGCAGACCCAGCTGGATACCTTGGTCGCGCGAATGCGGCATCAGTATGTATTGGTATTCCGTGGTGATCTGCAGGTCGTTGCGAATCTGGAAGTCGCCGCCGAAAGCCCCCAGCACGCTGGTTCCATTGGCCGAATACGGATTCGTCAGCACATTCCAGGAGCCTGCCGAAGGCACGAACGCGTAGCTCAGTGTGGTGTCGGTGGTTCCCTGGAAATCATGGCCGACTTCCAGTCGCACATGCGGCATGAACAACGTATCGCCGAACGGAATCTTGCCGCTTGCGCGGAAGCCTGCGATCGCCTGCGACGTGCGCAAGGTCTGCGCACCGTAGGTCAACGCATCGGCTACATCGCCGGTTTCCGAAAAACTATTGAGCGAAGACAGCGACCAGGCGAACCGGCCATACGGCGACATCGTCCACATGCCAGCATGGTATTCATAGCCCGCCGTGAGTGATGCAAACCATTGGTCGCCATTGCGGTGGCCGATCAGATCGGTTTGGCTATCGGCCGCATAACGGCTGCTGTCGAAACGCAGGCCGCCGCCACCGACAACGCCATCGATGTACACATGCGCGGTCGGCTGGTAGCTGCCGTAAAGAGCCGCGCTATAACCTTCTGCCACGCTGCGTGTTCCGTCGTTGGCGACTTCGCTGTTGTCATGGTCGTAGCCAACGCTGATGCCGATCAAAGCATGCTCGCCGATGCGTTGGTCGACACCCGTATTCACCGCGATGGTGTCCGAATCGAAGCCTGCGGCTTGCCGATAGGCATCGAACGCGCCGAAGTTGGCCGTGCCATCCACCCATGCACCCAGGCCGGATGACGCTTGGGCTGCAGGCGCGGATGCATGGCCTTGCGATGGCTGGTCCATCGAAGCCGGGGCGTCATCTGTGCTTTCACTCGCCCCCATACCGGGCCGTGGGCCAGGGAATGGCGAAGCGCCTGAGCTCGACGCCTGCAAACCATTCGCGCCTGCTCCCGTCGGTGCCTGTAGCGATTTGCCATCCAGGCTGATGGACAGGTTGTTGCTGAAGCGCGCCGTTCCGTTGCCGTCGTGCAAACTGTCCAAGCGGCTTTGAATGTTGCTGAGTTGGTCTTGCGCAAAACGTTCGGCCTGCATGGCTTGTGCTTCGACCAGCCCCAGCACATCCGGATTGCGTGATGGATTGGACTGGGTGTTCACCAGCACCAGCACGTCCTCGATCTGCGACTGTCCGTTGGATGCGATCAGTACCGTAGTGATCTGCACCAGACCATGAAACGTCGAAGTGGGCGTGAAGGTCAGCGAGGCCGGTTGGCTCACACTTGCGTTACCGGCGCTCGCCGGCGACAACCCGAGCAATGCCGACGATACATAGGTGCCGGACGCAACGCTGGCGAGATTCACCGACACGGGGCTGCCCGACTGCGCCGTGACGGTTTGACTCAGGCCTGCGGCGCTGCCTGCCGCGGTCACCGTCACGGTAATCGTGCCCGGCGTCGACGCACCAAAATGATTGCTCAGCTGATAGCTGAAGGTGTCCGTGCCCACAAAGCCGGCCGCCGGCGTATAGAGGATCTGCTCGCCGCTTACGGTGGCGGTTCCGTGCGTGGGCTGCGCCGCCACATGGGCACCGGTCAAGGGCTGCGTGCCATTGGCCTCGGCCGACGCATCGATAAGTACGTTGGTTCCTTTCGAGGTGGCCACATAGAGCGGCGCGGCAATGGGCACGTTCAGCGGCGTGACGGTGACCGTAATCGTCGCAGGCGCCGAGTGGCCGCTTGGATTGATCGCGGTATACGTAAAACTGTCGGTGCCACCGTAGAAGGTTGACGAAGGCGTATAGATCACCGTCTCGCCCGAGACACTCACCGTGCCGTGGCTGGGACTGCCGGCGATGTTCACCGCGGTGATATCGACTCCCGTAATCGCACTGGTCAGATTGATGCTCGTCGCGGTGTCATAGGGCGTCGTCGCCGAAGCGGCGGCCACAGTGGGGATAGCTGGCTGACCCACGGTTACGCTGACCGTGGCCGGCGTCGATGTGCCGGTTGGATTGCTGGCGGTGTAGGTGAAGCTGTCGGTGCCGCCATAGAAAGTCGATGAAGGCGTATAGATCACCGTCTCGCCCGCGACACTCACCGTGCCATGGCTGGGACTGCCGGCGATGTTCACCGCGGTGATATCGATCCCCGCAATCGCACTGGCCAAGTTGATGCTGGCCGCCGTGTTGTAAGGCGTCGTCGCCGAAGCGGCCGCCGCGGTGGGGGCACCTGGCGGGCTCACGGTTACGGTCACCGTGGCTGGCGTCGATGTACCGGTTGGATTGGAGGCGGTGTAGGTGAAGCTGTCGGTGCCGCCATAGAAAGTCGACGAAGGCGTATAGGTCACCGTCTCGCCGGAGACACTCACCGTGCCATGGCTAGGACTGCCGGCGATGTTGACCGCGGTGATGTCGACTCCCGCAATCGCACTGGTCAGGTTGATGCTGGCCGCCGTGTTGTAAGGCGTCGTTGCTGAAGCGGCAACCGCGGTGGGGGCACCTGGCTGGCCCACAGTGACTGTCACCGTGGCGGGTAACGACGTGCCACCCGGGTTCGTTGCGGTGTAGGTGAAGCTGTCGGTGCCGCCATAGAAAGTCGATGAAGGCGTATAGGTCACCGTCTCGCCGGAGACACTCACCGTGCCATGGCTTGGGCCGCTCGCTACGGTAACCGCCGAGATCTCGGCACCGGAAATTTCACTCGTCAGGTTGATGTTCGTGGCTGTGTTGTACTGCGTCGTGGCGGATACGGCGACGACCGTGGGTGCGGGTGGCGGGTTAACGGTGATCGTCACCATGGCAGGTGCGGACATACCGGCCGCGTTGCTGGCCGAGTAGGTAAAACTGTCCGGCCCCGAATAGCCGCCAGCTGGCGTATAGGTGATCGACGTACCAGAGGCTCTCGCCGTGCCATGTGCAGGTGTAGTGCCCACGGCTACGGAAGTGGGATTCCCACTGATATTCAAGGTGATGGGGTTATTGTTGCTGTTGTAACTCACCGCAGCGCTGACCGGATTGGCCGTCGGCGGGGTAAAGGTAAACGTGCCGCCGGAGAACGTGCCGGCATCCGTGGTCACGCTGATCGGCACGGAGCCTGCCCCATTCGGCGCGGTGACGGTAACTTGTGCGGTGCCGCCGGAGCCGTAGCTGGCGCTGACGTTGGTAGCCGGCATGCCGCCGAAACTCACCGCAGTGGTTCCCCACAGACCCGACCCGGAAAGGATGACCGTGGTGCCCGACGTGCCGGACGCCGGGCTGACGCTCGACACCGTGGCACCGACCGATGTGCAGGTGATGCTGTAGGTAATCGTGCCGCTGCTTTGATTACTCTCCAGGTTATCCGCCCCCGCCCCCGAACCCGACTCCGTGCCGGACACCGTCCCACCGTTGTCGACCATCTGCAGCCAGGAGCCGCCGTAGTACGCCGATCCCGAGGTAGTTAGTGTTACCGCATCGCCCGCATTGACCTGCTGATCATTGGTGAGCAACTGAACGTATTGGTAGGGGCCCAGCGAACCGGACACGTTGAGGGCTTGGCAACCTGGTGACGCTTGCGTCAGCTGTGGAAGACCGAGCAGCGAGACGCCCACTAAGGCACAAAGCCCCAGCCGCCCGAGCAGCTGCGCCATGCCGCGTTTCGTATTCATGCCCCTGTCCCCTGACTCGTATCGCCGGGCACTCTGGCCCGGGAAAGGGCAAAGGGATATCCCCGAAATCAGGGGGTTGTACTGGATGCCATAACGAACATGCCTAACGCCCGATGCATCCGTGCGAGTCCGGGCGCGACCGATGCGAGTACCCTCCGCGCGGTTCAAAGCCTGCGTTGAAGCGGACATTTTGCCAGCCACGCGGAAGATCCAGCCGTACGACTGGGCGCGACCCTAAGCTTCTAAACGTTCGACTCGTTCAGATACGCGCACGGCATTCATTGAATGGCTTGCGCTTGCGCAGCGTGCACGGATGCACGCTCGCTCAGCCATCGAAAAAGTTGGCCGCCATCGCGCGGTGCCATCAACCACAGGAGCAACCTGTAGGTTTCCGCCAATGCGCGAAAGTCTTCGGTCAGGCGATCGTGCAGCGGCATGCTGTGCGTCATGCGTAACACATCGTCGCTCGAAAGCACGAAACCGATGGCGGTGGCCTTGTCCCATGCGCGTACGTATTCGCGTGCCAAGCTGATGACCACAGTTTTGCCGCGCCGTACGCCAAGCGCTTTCAGTTGATCGGCCAACTGGGGTTGCGCGCATCGTTTGGCGGTTTGCGAGAGATGCGCAAGCAATGCAATCCATTGGGCGTGGGCTAGCAGAGGATCCACGCCAGCGTCGCGCAGAGGAGACATCGCATCGTCCAACGTCGCCTCATCCGCAGGATGTCGTCCACCGAGCGTGGTGATCGCCAATAGGGGCAAGTGGCCGTTCGCAATACCGTTGAAGAGCTCCTGCTCCATCCTTGTCTCCCCACGTTCGAATCAGGCGGCGATAAGGTACTTGCCGCTTAAAAACAAAGTGATGGTTATCCGGCGGGACAACCATCACTTGTTTGCGGCGCAAGGCGCGGACACCCGCGGCGACAATGCCAGTCGTCTATGCCGCTCCAAACGCCTTCACAGCGGTACACCAACTCACTTCAGATCGAAGCGATCGAGGTTCATCACCTTGTTCCACGCCGCGACAAAGTCGTGGATGAATTTTTCCTTCGCGTCGGCGCTTGCATACACTTCGGCCAGCGAGCGCAACACCGAGTTCGAGCCGAACACGAGATCGACGCGCGTGCCCGTCCATGTCTGTGCACCGCCCTTACGCGCGTGTCCTTCAAACAGACCCTTGGACTTCGACGACTCCTTCCACTCGGTGCCCATATCGAGCAGATTGGCGAAGAAATCGTTCGTGAGCGCTTCGGGGTGTTTGGTGAACACGCCGTGGTTGGTCTGACCGACGTTGGTGTTCAGCACGCGCAGGCCACCGATCAGTGCGGTCATCTCCGGCGCTGTCAGGGTGAGCAATTGCGCCTTGTCGATCAGCAGCATTTCGGACGGTACGGCGTACTCTTTCTTTTGGAAGTTGCGGAAGCCATCGGCAACCGGCTCAAGCGGCGCGAACGATTCCACATCGGTTTGATCCTGCGATGCGTCGGCGCGTCCCGGCGTAAAGGGCACCTTCACCGCATGGCCCGCGTTCTTGGCAGCCTGTTCGACACCTGCGCAACCGCCGAGCACGATCAGATCGGCCAGCGAAACGCGCTTCTTGTCGCTTTGTGCGCCGTTGAAATCCTTTTGAATGCCTTCGAGCGTCGAAAGCACCTTCGCCAATTGTGCAGGCTGATTGGCTTCCCAATCTTTTTGCGGCGCGAGGCGGATGCGCGCACCGTTGGCGCCGCCGCGTTTGTCGGAACCGCGGAACGTCGATGCCGATGCCCATGCCGTCGACACGAGCTGCGATACGGAGAGTCCCGACGACAGGATCTTGCTCTTGAGCGCCGCGATGTCATTCTCATCGATCACAGGATGATTGACGGCGGGAAGCGGGTCTTGCCAGATCAATTCTTCGGCCGGCACTTCCGGGCCGAGGTAACGCGCACGCGGACCCATGTCGCGATGCGTGAGCTTGAACCATGCGCGCGCAAACGCGTCCGCCAACTGATCGGGATGTTCGAGGAAGCGGCG
This sequence comes from Dyella sp., assembly GCF_035486915.1. Lineage (GTDB taxonomy): Bacteria > Pseudomonadota > Gammaproteobacteria > Xanthomonadales > Rhodanobacteraceae > Dyella_B. Next base: position 53,475 of record NZ_DATHMR010000102.1, read on the forward strand.
GGAAATTTTTTCGTATGCCGGATCCAAGCGCAGCGACAAGTCGGTCGTGAGCATCGTGGGCCGCTGCTTTTTCGACGTATCGTGCGCGAGTGGAATGGTTTCCTTGGAGTCTTTGGCCACCCACTGGTTGGCGCCGGCGGGACTCTTGGTGAGTTCCCATTCGTGGCCGAAGAGATTCTCGAAGAAACCGTTGCCCCATTTCGTCGGTGTAGCGGTCCAGGTAACTTCCAGGCCGCTGGTGATGGTGTCGGCGCCTTTGCCGGAGCGGAATTTATTCGCCCAGCCCAAACCTTGTTCGGCCAGATCGGCGCCTTCGGGTTCGCGGCCGACGTTGTCGGCGGGGCC
>NZ_DATHMR010000103.1:0-28084 GCF_035486915.1 Dyella sp.
GCGGGCGACCGTGCCGAGGGCCACCGTACGAAAACCGGCTTCGACGTAACCCGCCAGTTGACCGTCCCAACGGCGCATGGTTTGCGGCTCCACGGCCATCGCCTTGACTGTGTCAATACCGCTGATCGTCTCCACCAGGAAAGACTGATTGTCGGCGCCCCGATTGAATTTCTCGCGCAGCCGTGCGCGCAAGGCGGGAGTCAGCGTCATCGATAGCAGCGCATACATGGGCAACGATGCGACGACAGCCAGCGTCAGCCATCCGCTATAGCAAAGCATCACACCGATAAAGACGAAAGAGAACAACACGTCCATAACGAGCGTAATGGCGTTACCCGTCAAAAAGCTCCGGATATTTTCCAGCTCGCGCACACGCGCTACTGAGTCGCCGACACGACGTGATCGGAAGTACGTCAACGGCAGCGACAGCAGATGCCGGAAAAGTCGCGCACCTAACTCAACGTCGATGCGGCTGGTCGTGTGTGCGAACACATAAGTTCGCAGTCCACTTAGCAGCGACTCGAAAATCGAGCAGAACAGTAAACCTATGGCGATTACATCCAGCGTAGTAAGTCCTCGGTGCACGAGCACTTTGTCCATCACCACCTGAAAGAATAGAGGCGTGGCTAAGCCGATAAGTTGCAGGAAGAACGAGACGATCAAAATCTCGCCTAGCAGCTTGCGGTACTTGATAATTGCGGGGATAAACCAGCTGAAGTCAAAGCGAGTCAACTCACCTGCGATGGATGCCCGTGAAGTGAACAGCATGACTTTGCCCGACCAGCGCTGTGCAAGATCGTCGTGCGACAGCAGCTGTGGGTGACCGTAACGCGGATCCTGTATGAGGATTTTTTTATCGTTGACACGCGCGATGACGTACATCGAGCCGTCGTTATCGATCGCCAATGCTGGCAGTGTCAGATAAGTCAGGCGGCTCAATTTCGCATCGACCAACTTGGTCTTGAATCCAAGTTTGCTCGATGCGTGACGAATCAGATCGGTGTCGAATGATCGACTGGGTTCACCAAATTCGTGAAGGATCTGCGCTGGATCGACGGGTATGCCGTGAATACGCGCAATGATGACCAGACACGCTAATCCCGTGTCCGACGCTTCAGCTCCTGATGCCTCGGCGCGCACTTCTACTTCCATAAAACATCCCTGACTACACAACAGCCACATCAAAGAGCGACTGAGCTATTCCTTTAGCTGTAAATAAAGGCGTGCTGCGTGCTCCCCCTTAGGCGCATGCTTATCCAGTGGTGTGCATTCGTCAACGAGTAATATTTTGCGAATTGCGTTATTGCGAAATACACATGGAATTCACGTAAAAGTGTGTCGCCGGTCACGACTTAACTTAAGTTGATACAACAATGTAAGCAATGCGCAAGGAGTTAGTCAGGAAGGTCAAAAGCCTTCACAAATAAATCTTACGCGCTGTCGCTTACGCAGCGATCCAGTGATCAGCCAACAGGAACGCGAACAGTGCCATAAGATAAATGATCGAGTATTTGAAAACGCGCATGGCGAACAATTCGTCTGGCGGGTTCATCAGGCGGATTGCGTAATAGAGAAAGCCCACGCCGAGGACGGCAGCGCCGCCGAAATAGATCAGGCCGCTGTAGCCGGTGATGGGGGGAAGCAGGCTCACGATGACCAGCAGGATCGTGTAGAGCAGAATCTGCCAGCGTGTGTAACGCACGCCGTGTGTAACAGGCAGCATCGGAATTTGCGCGCGGGCGTAGTCGTCGCGGCGAAAAATCGCGAGCGCCCAGAAATGCGGTGGCGTCCATACAAAAATGATGAGGCACATTTGCAGTGCAAAAGGATGAAGCGCCCCTGTTACGGCCGTCCATCCGAGCACGGGTGGAATCGCACCCGCGAGCCCACCGATAACGATGTTTTGTGGCGTAGCGCGCTTCAGATAGGCGGTATAGACCAACGCGTAGCCGATCAAGCCACCGAAGGTAAGCACAGCGGTCAGCACATTGACCAGCGTGCCGAGTATCACCATCGACAAAATACCCAGCACGATGGCGAAAATCAGAACCTGGTGTGCATTGAGCTTGCCGGTGGCGAGCGGACGACGCGCCGTGCGCGCCATCAGCTTGTCGATGCGCTCATCGATCAGGTGATTGAATGCAGCGGCGGAGCCGGAGGCCATCCAGATGCCGAGCGTGCCAAAAACAAGTGCGCGCCAGGGTGGAATGCCTGGCACCGCGAGAAACATGCCGATGACGGCGCAGAACACCAGCAGCGCCACGACGCGTGGCTTGGTGAGTTGCAGATACTCGCCAGCCACACTCATGCCACGGCTTCCATTTCATCGGAACGCCACGGCTGCAGACGTGCGAAGTTCGCGAGTAACGCAAACAGCAGAAGTGCGGCACCACCGTTATGCATTGTGGCGACGGGCAATGGCAAACCAAAGTGAACGTTGCTAATGCCAAGCAACACTTGAATCACCAGCACGACAGCGACAGCGATACCGCCAAAGCGGAATCCGCTTTTTGCGAGCTGGTACGACAGCCACGCCAGGTAACAGAACACGACAAGTGCACCGATGCGATGCGTAATCTGAATTGCACTGCGCGCCGCCATGTCCAAAATGCCGCCTTCGTAGTTCACGCCGATCTCGCGCCAAAGCACGAAGCCTTGTTTGAAATCCGTCGGCGGAACCCATTGACCCAGACATGTCGGGAAATCCGTGCCGCACGCCAGTGCAGCGTAGTTGGCGGATGTCCAGCCACCGAGCGCAATCTGACACGCAAGTAGCACGATGCCGATGACAACTGCCCGGCGCAGCATCGCGTAGCGATCATCTTTTGTGCCGACGCCATTGCAACGTAGTGCCGCATACGCAAGCAGTCCGAATGTCGTCATGCCACCTAGCAAATGACCCATCACGACGATGGGTTTAAGCAGCAGCGTGACGGTCCACATGCCGAGCATCGCCTGGAAAATGATGACAGCCAATGCAAGCACGCTCATCTTTAACGAAGCGCGTTCGCGCAACCAGCATGCTCCGGCTGTCGGCAGCAATATCGCCAGCAACGCCAATCCTGACGACACGTCGCGCTCGCCATGCAAATAAAGCGTGACGCCTATGGCAGCGAATATCGCGCTGAGGACGATCGCCAGCTGTATCAGCCGATCGCGGAATGCCGCTGTGAGCGCCAGCACAAGCACCAATATGCCGAGTGTTCCAGCCAGCATGCGATGCACTTGTTCGCGCCAGGCCTTCGTCGCTTCATAAGGACGATCCGGAAACGAAGCATTGGCCTGCGCCACTGCCTGCGCGTGATGCGGCCAGCTGGCCTGCCCGTAGCACGTCGGCCAGTCCGGACATGACAGGCCCGCGTTTGAGAGGCGGACGAACGCGCCGAACATCACCAGACCGAAGGCGAACACGGCCGCCAGAATGGCCAGATAAGGCACGATTTTGCGAGTACGCAGCGACATCAACGGATAACCTTCTGCAGATCCTTGCGCAAACCGCTCGGATCGAAGCCCGCAGGATACAGTGTTAACGCCGTACCGTCGGATTCCACTAGTAAGGCGCTCACGCTATCGGGTGTGGAAGGCTGGTATTTGGTGAGGGCGTCGTTAACGTCCCTGCCGATCTGCCAATAGTTCTCCATGCCATTGCTCGCAGCATCTGCGGGCGGCTGGCCAACATAGAGCAGGCGCAATCGCGATGCATTGTTGTTGAGCGTGATACGCGCCGCTGCCATTTTGGTCAGTGTTTCCACGCAACTTGCAGCGCAATTGGGCCCGGCCAGTGCGATCAACGTCAGGTGCGGCGAGCTATCGCGCCACGCCCATAGCTGTCCATTGGCGAGCCGAATCTGTACATGTTCCTGATCGAAATTGCGCTGTGGAAAAATCGGCTCGCCAAAGCCTTTGCCGGTTGGCTGCCAACCACTGAGATTGAGCAAACCCGCAGCGATGATCGGCGCGGCGAATACCAGAATGATCAGCAGGAATTTCAGACGACTGGTGCGTAGGGCTTGAGGATTGGGTTGATTCATGACTTGCTCTTGGTCGGACGCTTCTTCCGATGCAGCACCAGAAAAATCACCACCGCCGCCAGGGCGAAGGTGAACCATTGAAAAGCATACGCGCGATGCCGCGCCGGTGGCATGGACGAAAGATCCAGCGTATGTACGCGAACGTAGATCGATGCCGGATCGGCATCCAGCGCCAGGACGCGTGGGTAAAGCGCAGCATGAAGGTCCGAGGCAATCTGATCGAGATCCAGATAGATCGAGGTTTTCGGCCACTGCGTTTGCTGGACCAGCGCATTACCACCCATTTCGAATCCGGTACCGGGTGGCGGTTCGTAGAGACCTTGCAGAGTTTGCTCGTCCGTCGGCAGGGGCGGTAACTGCGGTGCTTTATCCGTGCCGTTGCCCGGCAAAAAGCCCAGATCGACCATCAGCACCCGGCTTTGCCCATGCGGCTGAAACGGTGCGAAAACTTCGACGCCGCCGAGATTGTCGTGCTTGGGGTTATCGAGCAGATACAGCCGATCCGCTCTATACGCGCCCTGCACACGCACGCGCGGATAAGCATCTTGTGGCGGTTGCGAAGCGACCGCGTCGAAGGCTTGTACGGGTGCGCTCGCCGCTGCGGCATACCGTCGCAGAAGTTCGTCTTTGTAATCAGCGCGATGCAGCTGCCAGATGCCAAGACGCACGAAAACAAGGGCTCCGGCGATGGTGAGCAACACCGACCACCACGATGGTTTGCGCATCCAGCTCACGCGGTGCCTCCGCGCTGGATGGCTATACTGGTGATGTCGGATCTACTCAGGTCAATCACGTGGAAACCATTTACAAAGTCGCGCTGGTGATCATGTTCCTGGTGGTGATATTCAACCTCGGCCAGGCGCTGTATTTCATGATGACCGACAAGGATGAAAGCAAACGCACCGCCTGGGCGTTGACGCGACGCATTGGCTTTTCGCTGGTGCTTATTGCCATGGTGATTGTCGGCATCAAGCTTGGCTGGATTCATCCGCACGGTGTGGGTCAATAAGCCATCTCGCTCGTCACTCCGGCGCAAGCCGGAATCCAGTAACGACAACGCGTGTGACCTTCAGGAATCCATGTGGCCAGCGGGCACTGGATTCCGGCCTGCGCCGGAATGACGGGCTAAAGAAGAACCATTGTAGCGAGCCTCCTGCTTCGACGCCTGACCCGCGACATTTAGCGCCCTGCAACCAAAGGAAACCCATAAAAAAGCCCGCCAAATGGCGGGCTTTTTTTTCCGGCGCCAAGCGCTCAGAGAATGTAAACGAACATGAAAAGACCCAGCCACACCACGTCCACAAAGTGCCAGTACCAAGCAACCGCCTCGAACCCGAAGTGATGCTCCTTGCTGAAGTGGCCGGCCAGTACGCGCAGCCAGATGATGGCCAGCATGATCGTACCCAGCGTCACGTGCAGACCATGGAAGCCGGTGAGCATGAAGAACGTGCAACCGTACACACCGCTACCGAGCGTGAGGTTGAGTTCCTTATAAGCCTCCATGTACTCGTGCGCCTGGCAATACAGGAACGAGGCGCCAAGCAGCACGGTAAAGCCGAGGAACGCCAACACCCTCTTGCGATGGCCGGCGATCAGCGCATGGTGTGCGATCGTCACCGTTACGCTGGAGCTAAGCAGAATCAGCGTGTTGAGCAACGGCAGACCCCATGGCCCCACCGTTTCGAACGCACCACCGATATGTGCCGGGCCATTACCGCCGCCCGAACCCCACGATGCGGCGTATTCGCTCCATATAAATTGATGCGTCAGTACACCGTGACCGTAACCACCCAGCCACGGCACCGAGAACATGCGGATGTAGAACAGCGCACCGAAGAACGCGCCGAAGAACATCACTTCGGAGAAGATGAACCACATCATGCCCATGCGGAACGAACGATCCACCTGGGTGTTGTAGTTGCCGGCCATCGACTCGTGAATCACCGAGCGGAACCAGCCGAAGAACATCAGCAGGATGCCGATGAAGCCGATCAGCAATAGCGTCTTGCCGAAGCCGGTATCGCCCGGTTCTGCGTTGAGCCAATGCGCCGCACCGAAGACGGTGATGAACATGACCACCGCAGCCACGATCGGCCATTGGCTCTTGCTTGGTACGTAGTAAATGTCGTGCTGCTGACCCATGGTGTGTTTCCCGTAGCCGTTCCTGGTGACCTACGTGCCCGAACTTACTGCATGAGTGAATCGATTTGGTGCTGATGAATCTGCGGATGGTGCTGCAGCCAGAGCATCTGCCCGATGGAGAACACGAACACGGCGAATGCGATGATGCCAATGATTGCCGCGGTGCGTCGCGCGCGACGCAAGCGTTGTTCCTGTCCCGTTTCCAGCGAGCGATGATCGAGCTTCATGCGATCAATCCTCGGTGTGACCGTGCGCGAGTTCGTCGTCGTGAATCACCGGCGCGATCGTGAAGCTGTGATGCGGAGGCGGCGAGGAAAGCGTCCACTCCAGACCCTTGGCACCTTCCCACACGCGGTCGGTGGCTTTCTTCTTGGAGAACCACACGCAGTGGATGATGACGCCCAGGAAAATCAGCTGCGAGGCACCGAACAGGAAACCGCCGATGGAGCTGATCATGTTGAAGTTGGCGAACGCGACGTTGTAATCCGGAATACGGCGCGGCATGCCGGCCAGACCCAGAAAGTGTTGCGGGAAGAACAACACGTTCACCCAGATCACCGAATTCCAGAAGTGCACCTTGCCCCAGAACTCGCTGTACATGTTACCGGTCCACTTCGGAATCCAGTAATACGTGGCCGCCATGATCGCAAAGATCGCACCCGTCACCAGCACGTAGTGGAAGTGCGCCACCACGAAGTAGGTGTCGTGATATTGGAAGTCCGCGGGCACCAGCGCCAGCATCAGGCCAGAGAAACCGCCGATCGTGAACAAGATGACGAACGCCACCGCAAACAGCATCGGTGTTTCGAACGTCATCGAGCCACCCCACATCGTGGCAACCCAGTTGAACACCTTCACGCCCGTCGGAACCGCGATCAACATCGTCGCGTACATGAAGAAGATTTCGGCGCCCAGCGGCAGACCCACCGCGAACATGTGGTGCGCCCACACGATGAACGACAGGAACGCGATCGATGCGATTGCAAACACCATCGCCTTGTAGCCGAAGATCGACTTGCGCGAGAAGGTCGGAATGATTTCCGAGATGATCCCGAACGCCGGCAGGATCATGATGTACACCTCGGGGTGACCGAAGAACCAGAACACGTGCTGGAACAGCACGGGGTCACCGCCACCAGCGGCATCGAAGAAGTGTGTATTGAAGTATTTGTCGGTGAGCAACATCGTCACCGCACCCGCCAGCACCGGCATCACCGCGATCAGCAGGAAAGCGGTGATCAGCCAGCTCCACACAAACACCGGCATCTTCAGAAGATCCATGCCCGGCGCACGCATGTTGAGGATGGTCGCGATGATGTTGATCGCACCCATGATGGAGCTGATACCCATCAAGTGCACCGCAAACACCACGTACGCGAGCGACGCACTCTGCAGCGACAGCGGCGGATACATCGTCCAGCCACCGGCAGGACCACCGCCCGGCAGGAACAGCGTGGAGAGCAACAACGCAAAGGCGAACGGCAGGATCCAGAACGAGAGGTTGTTCATGCGCGGCAACGCCATGTCCGGCGCGCCCACCATCATCGGGATCATCCAGTTGCCGAGGCCCACGAACGCAGGCATCACCGCACCGAAGATCATGACCAGCGCATGCATCGTGGTCATTTCGTTGAAGAAGTACGGTTGCACCAGCTGCATGCCCGGCTTGAACAACTCCGCGCGAATCACCATCGCGAAGCTGCCGCCGATGAAGAACATCAACAACGAGAACACCAGGTACAGCGTACCGATGTCCTTATGGTTGGTGGACATCACCCAACGCTGGAAAAAATTCTGGTGCTCATGATGATCGTGATGCTCATCGTGATGGTCGTGGGCGGCTTCGTGGGCCATAACCTTGAACCTCTACCTAAATGAATGCGTTGTCGTGAACTGCACGTAGCAGCCGGTGAATCAAATCAACCTTGCGCGCCGTGCGCTGGAGCGACCTGCGCCGTCGCCTGCGCAGGCGCGGCGGCGGTGGACGCGGGCGCCGGCGCTGCTGCGGGTGCGACGGACTTCTGCTGATCGGCCAGCCACTTGGCGAAGTCTTCCTTCGAGACAGCCTTCACCACGATCGGCATGAAGCCATGATCCTGACCGCACAACTCCGCACACTGGCCGCGATACACACCAGGCACCTGGATGTTGGTCCACGTCGCGTTCACCACGCCCGGAATCGCATCCATCTTCCAGCCGAGCGCGGGAATGAACCACGAATGGATCACGTCGTCGGCGGTGATCACGAAGCGGATCTTCGTATCCACCGGCACGACGAGCGGCTTGTCGACGTTCAAGAGATAAACATTCTCGTCGCCCACCTTGACCGCATACGGGTCGAGGCCGGAATTGAGCTGACGGGTGGCGTTGCTCTGATCGTCGAGCTTGGACATGAAGCCGACGTTGCTAATCGCCTTGCCCTGGTAGTCGACGTAGTCGTAACGCCACTTCCACTGATAACCGGTGACTTTCACCGTCATCTGCGCGCCAGTCGTATCGGAGAACTGGCGCAAACCATCGGTCGCCAGCCATGCCAGCGTGATGAGAATGATGATCGGGATGACAGTCCAGATGATTTCGACTGTCGTGTTGTGCGACCACTTCTCCGCCACCGCGCCGCGCGATTTGCGGAAGCGGAACATGGCGATGAACATCGCACCGAAGACGAGGATGCCGATGACAACGCAGACGCCCAGCGCCACGTTGTTGAGCATGTACGGCACGTGGGAATACGTGGTCACGCCCGGTGTGAGATTCAGCTGTCCGGGCTCTGGGTTGGCCAGGACGGTGCTTCCGAACAACCCCATTCCGATCAAACCCAGGGCCCCCGCTCCCAACGCCCTGACTATGCCTTTACTACCTTTAGGCCTGATGCCGCCAGATATCATGTTTGCACCTTTGTTGAACCTACCTGCGCGCTTGGGACTGGAAATCCGTCAGCAACACCTTGAGTTTCCGGAATAGCTCGACACGTTCCTCATCCGCGAGGAAAGCCCCGACTTCCAGCCTGCGTCCGTGCGACGACAACAACAATCGGTTACGCCCCTCCCCTGATTCCAGCAGCACGCGCACCCAATAGGGTTGGAAGCGCATGCAGCGGCGACCTGGCAGGGTTTGCACCTCCAGCGACTCAGTGTCGAGGGTGATGCGTTCGCTGCGGTCGCCGGCCCGCCAGGCCACGCTAAGTGCGATAGCCACGGCGCAAGCCTCGATCAGGGCGAACAGCGGCGCAAACACATCGCCCTGCCACGCTCCCAGACCTGCCGTTATCAACGCCAGCGCAGCCAACACCATGATGAGGCGACGCAGGCCGCGTCGGCTGAGTACGCGGTTGGGCCGAAGCCACAACACGTACGGCAGGCCGCCGAGGGCTGGTCGAAGCACGATCATGGTAGTCCGGCGTGCCTGGAACGTTCCGATCATAGGCCGCGACGCACATCCCGGCAAGGATGGGTGCAGCGTTGAGCACTCGTTGCGCAAGCGCTGAAAAAGCCTGCGGTTACGCGAAGATTTGCGAATACGCGTGCACGTTCCGACGCTGTCACGGATTTGCTATGTGGCGAGTGTGCTGTGTGACGGGTTGCTACAAATTGTCGCGGTGGTGGCGAATGCGTCAAATTGTAAAGCCGTCTCCCTTTGGAAGAAGGTGCCGGCAGGCGGATGAGGGTGCGAGCGGAGTCGCCACGTCAAACCTCGCGGCGAGTGCCGAACCCTCACCCCAACCCCTCTTCCTCGCTCCTCAAAGCGAGGCCATTCATGGCCTCTCTCCGCGTCCGCCGGGAGAGGGGCTTTAAGTCTCCGCAGATGCGTCGCCTCGCCCCCGGCCTTACAATTCGCAATCCCCCCAGAAGCCCTACAGCGCGCCACGCCATCGTGACCCAGCCTATTCTTACCCCCGAACTGCCCACCGGCGCCGACGCCGCCCGCGCGCGCATTACCGCCGCATGGCTGCGCGACGAAACCGAGGCGGTCAACGACCTGCTCGCTCAAGCGACCCTACCGCCGGCCGAACGCGAGAAAGTGATCGACGTTGCCGCCGATCTCGTCACTCGCGTCCGCGCGCGTGCGAAAGATCAAAGCGCCGTCGAATCCTTCATGCGCCAGTACGATCTTTCGAGCGAAGAAGGCGTACTGCTGATGTGCGTGGCCGAAGCTTTGCTGCGCATTCCGGATAAAGCTACGGCGGACAAACTCATCCGCGACAAACTCGGCGATGCAAACTGGAAGAAACATCTTGGCCAGAGCGAGTCGCTGTTCGTCAACGCATCGACCTGGGGCCTGATGCTCACCGGCAAGCTGGTGAACCTCACCGAAGACACGCGCCACGATTTCGCCGGTGCGCTGCGTCGCCTGGTCGGCCGCGCGGGTGAACCGGCGATTCGTCTGGCCGTTCGTCAGGCGATGCGCATCATGGGCCATCAATTCGTGATGGGTCAGACAATCGGCGATGCGCTCGACCGCTGCGCCAAACCCGAATACGCGGTGTATCGTTATTCGTATGACATGCTCGGCGAATCGGCGCTCACCAGCGAAACCGCCGAGCGCTATCAGCAGGATTATCGCAAGGCGATCGCCGCCATCGGTTCGCGCGGCCCGTTCGCCAATCACACCGATGCGCCGTCGATCTCGGTAAAACTTTCCGCGCTGCACCCGCGTTATGAAGTGGCCAACCGCGAACGTGCGCGCCGCGATCTCTCCGCCAAGCTGCTGGAACTGTCCCAGCTGGCGATGAAGCAAGGCATTGCGCTCTCGGTGGACGCCGAAGAAGCGGATCGCCTTGAACTCTCGCTCGATATCATCGGCGACGTGTTCGCGCATCCCTCGCTGCAAGGCTGGAACGGCCTAGGCATCGTGGTGCAGGCGTATTCCAAGCGCACGCCGTTCGTGATCGACTGGCTGATCGAAACCGCACGCGCCGCCGGCCGTCGCTGGTACGTGCGCCTGGTGAAAGGCGCGTACTGGGACGCCGAAATCAAGCGCGCGCAGGAAACCGGCCTTTCCGGCTATCCGCTCTACACGCGTAAGCCCAACACCGATGTGTCGTATCTGGCATGTGCGCACAAGCTGTTCGACGCAGGCAGCGATCTGATCTATCCGCAGTTCGCCACGCATAACGCACACTCGATCGCCGCGGTGCATCACATCGCGCGTGGACGCCCGTTCGAATTCCAGCGCCTGCACGGCATGGGCACGGATCTGTATGCCGAAGTGATCGGCAAGCAGAATCTCAACGTACCGTGCCGCGTGTACGCACCGGTCGGCACGCACGAAGACCTGCTCCCGTACCTCGTGCGCCGCCTGCTTGAAAACGGTGCGAACACCAGCTTCGTCAATCGCGTCGTCGACGAAACGCTGCCGGTGCGCGAACTCGTCGCCGATCCTTGCGAAACGGTACGCCGTTACGCGTCGGCCAATCACGGCAGCTTTGCGCATCCGCGCATCCCGCTGCCGGTCAATCTCTTCGGTGACAATTCGGTATCCAGGAAGAATTCCATGGGCGTCAACTTCTCCAACGACAACGAACTGAAGGCCCTCGCCGAGGCAGTCAACGCCAAGTCCGGTCCGTGGACGGCCGGTCCGCTGGTGCCTAATGCGCAAGGCAACGGCCCAACTGTGCAGGTGACCAATCCGGCCGATCGCCGACAGAACGTTGGCAGCTATGTCAGCGCCGATGCTGCGCTGGTCGATAAAGCACTCGCGAATGCCGTCGCCGCTCAACCAGCGTGGGATCGCCTCCCTGCCGCCAGCCGTGCGGCAATTCTTGAGCACGCCGCCGAACAACTCGAAGCGCGCCGCGGCGAATTCATCGCACTTTGCGTACGCGAAGCGGGCAAGAGCCTGCCGGATGCGATTGCTGAAATCCGCGAAGCCGCCGATTTCCTGCGTTACTACGCAGCGATGGCGCGTCGTCTGTTTGGTCATCCGGAACAGTTGCCGGGCCCGACGGGGGAAAGCAATCAGTTGTTCCTCAACGGTCGCGGTGTGTTTGTCTGCATCAGCCCGTGGAACTTTCCGCTCGCTATCTTCCTCGGTCAGATTTCCGCGGCGCTCGCGGCGGGCAACAGCGTGATTGCGAAACCGGCCGAGCAAACCAGTCTGATCGGTTACACCGCAGTAAAGTTGTTACACGACGCCGGCGTTCCCGCCGATGTGCTGCAGTACTTGCCGGGCGACGGTGCCGTCGTTGGCGCTGCCCTTACAAAAGATCCGCGAGTGGCTGGTGTTGCGTTCACCGGTTCGACCGAAACCGCATGGGCGATCAATCGCGCACTTGCGGCACGTAACGCGCCGATCGCCGCACTGATCGCCGAAACCGGCGGTCAGAACGCGATGATTGCCGACTCCTCCGCGTTACCGGAGCAAATCGTCAAGGACGTTATCGCTTCTGCATTCCAATCGGCCGGTCAGCGCTGCTCTGCCGCGCGCGTGCTGTTTGTGCAGGAAGACATCGCAGACAAAGTTATCAGCATGCTTGCCGGTGCGATGGCGGAACTGAAAGTCGGCGATCCGGGCCAGCTTTCCACCGACGTCGGTCCGGTGATCGACGAGGACGCGCTGAAGATCCTCAACGACCACGCCGCACGCATGGACAAGGAAGCGAAGAAGATCGCCGAAGCCAAGCTCGACCCCGCGGTCACCGCAAACGGTACGTTCTTCGCACCACGTGCGTATGAAATTCCGTCGCTGGATATGCTAAAGCGCGAAGTATTCGGTCCAGTGCTGCATGTAATTCGCTGGAAAGGCAGCGATCTGCCTAAGGTTGTCGAGGCGATCAATGCTACTGGCTATGGCCTCACGCTTGGCGTTCACAGCCGTATCGACGACACGGTGGAATACATTCGCAGTCACGCACGCGTCGGCAACTGCTACGTCAACCGCAACCAGATTGGTGCCGTGGTCGGTGTGCAACCGTTCGGCGGCGAAAGCCTTTCGGGCACGGGGCCGAAGGCGGGTGGCCCGCACTATCTGCTGCGCTTTGCGGGTGAGCGCACGCTCACTATCAACACCACGGCTGCAGGTGGCAACGCGTCGCTGCTAACCATCGGTGAGTAGGTTATTTCCAAACCGTTGAAAATTTACCTCACCGTCATTCCCGCGCAAGCGGGAATGACGGTGAGGCAGGACAGAGGGGTATGGCGAGAATGCCCACGCAACGCATGGCGATCCTGCTTTCATTGATATGCCTGATCGGTGCGGCACATGCCGCCAGCCCTACCTCCGATGAACAACACTTCGTTGCAACGCTACAACTGGGCACATCGGCACACGTTCGTTATCTCGACGCCAACGGCAGGCTGCTCCAGTACACCGCCTTCGCGCAGGCATTGCACCAACGCCGCTCCTACAGCCTGACCCGCGATACGCAAACCGAAACAGCGGTGTTACGCCTGCGACCTGCCGGCGCCCACGCTGGTGAACCGGGACGTTTCGCGTTCGGACGCGGCGATGCGTTTCCACCCTTCGAATTGCCCTCGCTGCAGGGTGGCGTGGAGCGGCTAGGCAATTTTCAAGGCCGCTACACACTGATCAGCTTTTTCTTCGCCGATTGCGCACCCTGCAATGCCGAGGTGCCCACGCTCAATGCCTACGCGGGCGCACACAACGATATGAATTTTGTCGCCATCACCTTTGACGATGCCGCGACGGCGCGCGGATTCGTCAGCAGTCGTGGCCTGAGCTGGAACGTGCTGTACCACGGACAAGCGCTCACCGACACGCTCGGTGTGAGCATCTATCCCACCTTGATGCTGATCGATCCTTCCGGCCACGTGGCCGGCGCCGCGGTCGGCATGACGATGGGTGACGATCCCGCCAAGCGGCTGGCCGATCTCGACCGCTGGATCGCACAGTGGAAGCACGCTTCACCAGCCGCCGTACCCTAAATCCAGGTAAACGATTTCGCCTTTGTCAGGCAAAAATGAGCGCTTGTGCGCCGCGCCAACCATGTAAGCCCCACCCGTGTTAGAACACACGTCTGTGCCGCAGAGGGGCGGCCCGGGAGAAAGGCAGACATGTCGCAGGTAGTGTTCGAAGCACCGCGTCCACGGCGCATGTCGTCGTTCGCGGCGGAGCCCGATCCGCGCGCGCTGACTGCCGATATTCCGCCTAACGTGCTGGTCCACTTAATCGAGCTCGCTGGGCGACGCGGAATGTCCTGCGACGCCTGGTTCGCGGGGCTGGGCATCACGCCTCAGCAAGTCAACGATCCAAGCGTTCGCGTGTCCTATCGTCAAGCGCGCGCGGTCGTCGCGCGTGCCCTGAAATCGGTCTGCGATCCCGGTCTTGGCCTGATCGTCGGCCGTAATCAGACCGTCGGCAGCTTTGGCCTGCTCGGCCTGGCGATGATGACTTCGCGCAATTTCGGCGAGGCCATGAAAGTCGGCATCGACAATCACAAAGTCAGCGGTAGTTTGCTCGACGTGGATCTGGACGTCATCGACGAACAAACCGTCGCTGTACAGGCATGGCCGCGCTTCGGCGAATCGGAGTTGATGCCGTTTCTGTGCGAAGAACTTTTTTCCAGCTGCCTCTCGTTTGCACGTGAACTGGTCGGACCGAAGCTGATACCGGTGCGACTGGAACTTACCTACCCCGCGCCGTTCTACGCCAGCGACTACAACGCAGTCTTCCAGTGTGAAATTCGCTTTGGCGCACAACACAATCGCATCCTGGTCGACACCACCTGGCTTGAACATCCGCTACCGGGCTACAACGCGCTAACGTCGAAACAGGCGCTCGCACTATGTCATCAGCAGTTGCGTGGCGCCGATCGTTCCGATGAAATCGTCGGTTCGGTGGAACGTTTGTTGCGCAGCCGCTTGCGCGAACATCCTCGATTGACCGAAGTGGCGCGCACGCTTCATCTGAGCGAGCGCTCGTTGCGTCGCAAACTCGCCGACAGCGGACGCATTTTCCGAGAGATTCACGATCGTGTGCGTGCTGAACGTGCACTGGAGTTACTCCACGCGGGTCAGCTCAGTGTGGCCCAGATCGGTATCGAACTCGGTTTTAGCGATCCACGCGAATTCCGACGCGCCTTCAAGCGCTGGACGGGCATGCCACCACAGCTTGCACGTCGCAGTCTGCCCAATGCGTCCAACGAGCATTCAGACGACTCCATGCGTTGATGCTTCACCAGGCACGGATGCCCCTGACGTGCCATGATGGGGACCGCGCGACATGTCAAGGATTACCAGTCGCACGGTTCCGCAAACACGGAGCCGCCACATCGCGCGTCGAGGTTTTTGATCATGAGTTCCGCTGCTTCCGACGTCCAATCGATCAGCCGCATCACTGCCGTTCCCATGATCTTGCAGGTGGTCACGCGTATTACGGGGATGCGTTTTGCAGCCGTGGCACGAGTGACCGACACAACCTGGACATGTTGCGCAGCGTATGACCTTATCGACTTCGGCCTGAAACCGGGCGACGAGCTGAAGCTTGAAACAACCATATGCAATGAGATCCGCCAGCATCGCCAACCGGTGGTGTTCGGACACGCCAGCGATCATCCGACATTTTCCTCTCATCCAACGCCAAAGATGTACGGATTCGAGAGTTACATCTCCATTCCCATCATGCGGTCGAACGGCGAGTTTTTTGGAACGCTGTGCGCGCTGGACCCCGAGGCGGCCGATCTGGATGCGCCGCAAATCGTGGAGAGCATGGAATTGTTTGCGCAATTGATCGCGTTGAACCTGGACACGGAAGAGCGGCTACTGAGCAGTCGCACCGCGCTTATTGCAGCGCATGAGCGCGCAAGGTTACGCGAGCATTTCATCGCGGTGTTGGGTCACGATCTTCGCAACCCCCTGGCCTCGATATCGATTGCGGCAGAGGTTCTTGAGTCGGATTTAAATGATCCGCGCGACTTGCGAAAGATCGACCTGATTCGTGGCAGCTGCAAACGCATGCTTGCATTGATCTCGGACGTATTGGATTTCGCACGAGGTGCTTTGGGCGGCGGCATCGACCTGTCCATGGATGAAGCCGATGATCTCGCCGATGAGTTGCGACAGGTTGCCCACGAGGTAGACATGGCTCATCCGGGCCATACGGTGAATATGTCGATGGAGCTGACGGAGCTCGTGGTGTGCGATCGCCGGCGCATCGGCCAGCTATTCAGCAACTTGCTGATCAACGCGATAACGCATGGCGAACCTAATACGCCGATCGATGTCTCCATCCGCAGCGACAAGAACCGTTTCGAGTTGAGCGTCGCCAATAGCGGACCGCCCATCCCGAAGGAGATCGTGAAGAAATTATTCGAGCCCTTCAGCCGCGGCGAGCGCGAATCGTCCAGCAATAAAAGTCTTGGGCTGGGGCTGTACATCGCAGCGGAAATTGCCAAGGCGCACGACGGCAAGATCACGGTGTCATCCAGCGAAGGCGAAGGCACTCGCTTCATTTTCACCATGCCTAACAAATCTTCCAAGAAGCGTTGAGTGACCTCTCAAACATGCAGACATGTCGTGCCTGTGCTCGACATGTCTGCAGATAATTCAGCGCTTGGCGGTGCTCGAAGCCCGCGCAGGTGCCGTCGCCGACATATCCTTCACTGCGGGCTTCTTCTCGCCGGTGCCCGGACGCGTCCACACCGCCACATAATCGACCATCATGGGGTGTCCCGGCTCGGTGTCGGGCGTAGGCGTCGGTCGGCCCGACATCGCAAACGAGAAACCACCACCGATCGCCAGATCGAGTATCAGGAAGTAGCCGCGCTGATCGGTCAAATCGCGCCATGTACTGGCGGGAAGCTGGTTTTCACCGACCTGGTTGACCAGCTGACCATCGACGAACCAGCGAAGTCGTTCGGGCGTGATGCTGCGATCCCACTCAAACGTGTACGTGTGAAACGACACCGTGCATGCCTCATGCGGGCACGGCAGATGACTGCCGATGCCGAAGGGCTCGCCGCACGGGCCGCCTGGATTGTTGCCGCAATGAAGAATGCCCCAGACATTATCCAGTCCGTTGACGTTCTCCATGATGTCGAACTCGCCTGCGTGCGGCCACGCTCCATCGACACGGTAATTGCTGCCCAACGCCCAGAACGCAGGCCAGTAGCCAAGCGCTTTTTGTCCGATCACATCCGGCATCTGGATGCGCGCTTCCAGTCGCAGTGCGCCACCGTCGGGCGCCATGAAATTGTCTCGGGTGGTTTCAATACGCCCGGATGTCCATTGCCAGTTCGCATCGCGCAACGGAATGATCATCAGATGACCCTGACCATCCAGATGCAGGTTGCTTGCGTCGGCGGTGTAGCTTTCGATTTCGCTGGTGCCCCATTTCGGCGGACCGTTCGGATACGAATGGCCCAGGTCGATGCGCCAGTTGTCGCTCGACGGTAGCGAACCTGCGGGACCGGCGAAATCGTCGCTCCATACCAGGTCCCAACCTTGCGGCGTGGGAACGCTGCCCGCAAAGGCCGCGGTCGACAGCCCCATCAGGGTTGCCACCAAAGCGATCAAACGCGTATGGATGGCATGACGATAGCGGCGCTGTAAGCGCTCGGGAGCTGGATGTTTCGGGGAAAACGCCTGGATGACATCGAGAAAGGACAGCGCACGGCTGGCAACGACATCGGGGATTCTTATTTTCTTCTTCAGCATGAGCACTCGTACCTGTACAGGCGTCAGTTACCGCCGACCGCCATTAATACAGGAAAACAGCGGTAAATGGGTTTACTCACTCCTTCGGCTCACCGTCGTAAATCTGTAGGAAAGTCTCAGATTTGAACATGGGCTGGAGCCCGCTCGCGTTTAACGCGTCTAAATCGCGCGGTGTCACATTCGTGAAGACCCGCCCTGGACCGCAGCCTTCAGCAGCGCGGCGACACCGTAACGAAACTCAGGGTCGCGCAGACACCGCGATAACAGTCGGGGGTATTGAATGCCCACACCAACGGGAGGATCTGCTCATGAAGATGCGACTCAGCAACGTGGCAGCAAGTGGTGTGGCCCTCGTTTTCTGTCTTGCCTGCAGTGCGGGATATGCACAGGACATGGGCGGCCTCGGCAACAAACTCGGCGGCATGATGCCTGGGAGTTCCATGCAATCGGGAAGCATGGGAAATGTTGCAGGCCTTCTGCAGTACTGCGTGAAGAACAACTACCTCGGGGGCGCCTCCGGTGCGTCGGGCATCCAGAATCAATTGCTCGGCAAGATGCAAGGTCAGTCCAGTGCACCACCGACTAACGATCCGGGTTACATGAGTGGCGCGAAGGGCATCCTTCAAGGCGGCAACGGCAAGACCATGGATCTGTCCAGTGTCGGCGGCGGATCGAGCGACATGAAGTCGAAGATCACCACAAAGGTCTGCGATTCCGTGTTGAAGCAAGGCAAGTCGTTTGCAGGTATGTAGCCGATGAGCGACGCAGAGAATGGCAGCGCCACGTGCGCTGCCATTCTTATCGGGAGAACGCTTTGGTTTACTGCATCGGTGGCTTGAAGTGGGACAGCTTTTCCTGGCTTCTTTCAGCTCTGGCAAGCGCTTCGTTCAGATTGTCAACTCGCCTTCTTGCTCGCAGGCTTTTTCGGTTTCACCTCGCGAAGGCGGCCAGCCGCTTGTACCTGATGCGCCTTCATGATCGTGGAAATCAGATTTGGAAAACGCTGCTCGATCTCCGCGCAACGCGTGGTATTGCGCATCTCCACACCCTGTCGCTCGCTTCGAATTAACCCCGCTTCACGCAGTGCTCGGAAGTGCTGCGAAAGCGTGGACTTGGGAATGTCCCGGTCGCTGATCTTCAGAAAGTTGGAGCACGTGGCGCCGCTCGAAACCGCCAATTCGGCGTAGATGGCCGCACGCACGGGATCGGAAAGGGCATGCAGGATGCCCTCGACAGTGATGTCTTCGATGGATGGGTGAACAAGCGGCCTCATGGCGCCATTTTACCAGCCCCTTGACAAATAGTTCTATAGTTCATATGTTGCGAACTATAGAAGTTTAGAGCCGATTCAGCGCCCATCCCCCTCAACCCTCCCCTCAATAAGTCAGGAACCGTCATGAGCAAGCTCAAAGGTAAAGTCGCCCTCGTTACCGGCGCATCCAAAGGCATCGGCGCCGCTATCGCCAAGTCTCTTGCCGCGGAAGGCGCGTCCGTGGTGGTGAATTACGCATCCAGCAAGGCCGGCGCCGAGACCGTAGTCGCCGAGATTCAGAAGGCCGGCGGCAAGGCGGTTGCCG
Organism: Dyella sp.; assembly: GCF_035486915.1. Classification (GTDB taxonomy): domain Bacteria; phylum Pseudomonadota; class Gammaproteobacteria; order Xanthomonadales; family Rhodanobacteraceae; genus Dyella_B. The sequence continues at coordinate 19,363 of NZ_DATHMR010000103.1, forward strand.
TGGGCGGTAACGTGGCCAAAGCCGCGGAAGCCCAGGCGCTGGCCGATGCAGCGGTCAAGCATTTCGGCCGTCTCGATATTCTCGTGAACAACTCCGGCGTCTATGAATTTGCTCCGCTTGAAGACATCACCGAAGAGCACTTCAACAAGCAATTCAACGTCAACGTGCTTGGCCTGCTGCTGACGACCAAAGCCGCTGCGAAGCATCTTGGCGAAGGTTCCAGCATCATCAATATCGGTTCGCTCGTGTCACGTATCACGCCTCCGGGCAGTGCTGTGTACACCGGAACGAAGGGTGCCGTCGATGCCATCACTGGCGTGCTGTCGCTGGAACTGGGCCCGCGCAAGATTCGCGTGAATGCACTGAACCCCGGCATGGTGGAAACAGAAGGTACACACGCTGCGGGCTTTATTGGCTCGGATTTTCATACCCACGCCACGGCACAAACCCCGCTGGGACGCATCGGCCAGCCCAATGACATAGCGTCGATCGCCGTGTTCCTGGCATCCGACGATTCTTACTGGTTGACCGGCCAGCAGCTGTACGCCAGCGGCGGTATGCGCTGATCGCTACGTGTGATCGGATGAAGCGCATTCGTGGATGAATGCGCTTCATGCTTTGGAGTAAATGATTTCTTCGCAGACATTCGTTTCACAATCAAATGGCCGACGTCGAGCGATGACGCGTCGTTTGCCCTGTCGATTGCCTGATCAAATCCGCGATCTCATCGGGCTCCGTTACAACAATCATGTGACCGCCACCGTCGATCAGATGCAAGTTTCCCTGCGGTAAAGCAGTAACGAGTTGCTCGCCGTGCGTTTCATGGTTCAGTACGGCGTCTTGCGTGCCGAATATCACGTCCACGGGAACCATCAGCGTTGGATAGCAAGGCGGAATCGCAGCCAGCTCTCGCGCAATAGCCACCATGTCCTTGCATGCGGCACAGAACGCCCAGGGACGAAGTCCGAGCAAGCCACCGCCTGACGTATCGAAGCTTTCCACGACAAGTTCCGGCGCGAACACTGCCTTCTGTGATGCGCGGTGGATCAGCTTCCCGATCGGCGCACTGAACATCCAGGCCACCATCCATTGAACAAAGGGGGATTTGATGCGCAGGATCTTCAGCCCCTTCGGCGGCGTACGTTCCACGTTGCTCAGCGGTGCGATAAGCGCGAGTGCGCGCACGCAATCGGGGTGATCGATGGCCAGTGCCAACGACAGTGCACCGCCCATGGAGTGCCCGACCACCGTCGGCTGTCCGAGATCCATCTTGCGAATGAATTGAGCGATGAGCGTGGCCTGCGCGCGCAACCCAGGATGTTCGCCCGAACGCATCGACGAATAACCACAGCCTGGGCGATCTACAGCGACGACGCGATGATCGACCGACAATCGCTCGATCAGCTCGTAGAAGTTGCGCAGATTCCCTGCAAGACCGTGCACCATGACGATGACAGGTCCTGCGCCACGATCGACGTAATGCAATCGTGCGCCGTCGACCTCCACGAATTTGCCGATGGGTGGCGCCAGCTTTTCCACGTGTCGGGCCGCCATCAGCGTAAAGAACATCAGGCTGGCGCCCAAGAGCACCAACGCGCCAACAATGCCAATGACGATCAATCCAACAGTCATCCTGCTCCCTTTGCTTTCCCGCCAAGCTCAAGCGGGAAAGTTTAGAGCACGAACATTTCGTGGCACGGCTTTCCGAGCATGCGCAGGCCGCCACCGGTTTCGATCATTCAATGCGACTTTTATTGCCGGCGCATCGACCCGTCGCCAATACCCAGGCAAAGCCGCGGATGGGCCGGTAATGCGGAAACCTCGACACACCGCTGACTGCCGGCCTTGTCTCGCGCCGACCAAACGGACTGATTCCGACTCTGCGACGAGTGGGCAACCAGGCCACCCACGGCCGTCCGGTGAAGGAACGGAAGAACCCAGGACGAGCGCATAGCAGCCTCCAAAGTGACTTGATAGGTGTTCAAGATAGATGCCTTTGATAGCCCGAAAAAGCGATATCTCTGCAAGCCAGGCTTGAGCTCTGCTCAATAGGTTGTGCTAAAGACCAATCCCCCAAACGGGCCCAGGACCGACGAACGCCGCTGTCACAACTCCTACACACTGGCCGCGTTGCCCCCCATATTCGGCCCGTTTGCCCTCCCCGCCGTCCGCCGCTTGGGGGAGAGTGCTTACATACGGCGCCGCAGGGTGCGAGGGGAGGTTTCAAAATGCGCAAGACCACTACGCTGATCGTTGCGGCGTTGCTGCTCGCCGGTTGCGGTCACCAGGAATCGGCTCAGCAAAGCCAGATCGATCAATCGTTCGAGAGCAAGCTCGAACAACAACTGCTCGATGCAAAGCCCGGCAGCGTGATCGACATTCCCGCCGGCCACTACTCATTGAAGCGCGGCCTCAGCCTGCGTACCGATGGCGTCACGATTCGTGGCGCCGGCATGGACAAGACCGTGTTGTCGTTCAAGGGTCAGATCGTTGGGCCCGAAGGTTTGCTGGTGAATGCAAACGACTTCACCATCGAAAATCTCGCCATCGAAGACACGATGGGCGACGCGCTGAAGATCAATCAGGGCAAGAACATCACCATCCACGGTGTACGCGTGGAATGGACCGGTGGCCCGAGCAGCACCAACGGCGCGTACGGTCTTTATCCGGTGAAGACGCAGAACACGCTTATCGAAGATTCCGTGGTGATCGGTGCATCGGATGCCGGCATCTATGTCGGACAGTCCAACAACATTATCGTGCGCCGCAATCGCGCCGAGCAGAACGTGGCCGGTATCGAAATCGAAAACTCGGTGAACGCAGACGTCTACGACAACACAGCGACAAAGAACACCGGCGGCATTCTGGTATTCAACATGCCGAACCTTTCGCAGGCCGGTCACGCCTCGCGCGTTTTCCACAATAAGGTGGCCGACAACAACACCGCCAACTTTGCAAAGAAAGGCGCAGCGGTGGCGAGTGTTCCGGCGGGTTCCGGCGTGGTCGTAAATTCCAACGACAAAGTGGAGATTTTCGATAACGACATCAGCGGCAGCCAGACCGCCAGCATCATCATCTCCAGCTACTTCTCGACGAACTACTACAACACGCGCGGCGTGGCGGCCGATTACAACCCGTATCCGAAGGGCATCTTCGTGTATGGCAACCGCATCGCTGGCGGCGGCGATTCACCGGATGGCTTAAAGCTCAAGACGCTGAAAACAGCTGTTTATGGTCTGAGCGGCAAATTTCCGGATGTCTTGTGGGATGGCTACGCCGACCCGAAGGATCTCGTGAACGGCTTGCCGCCAGCCGACGATCGCATCTGCCTGCAAGATGTCAACGGCGTCATCGACGCCGACGGACCGAACGAATACAAGAATCCGAGTACGGACATAAAGCCCTTCCAGTGCACCTTGCCGAAGCTGCCGCCGGTTGTGCTGAATCCGGAACCGAAAGTTTGAGAGTGTCGTGATGCCGATGAAGATGTGGATGCGCGGGCTGATGTTGCTCGCGCTCGTTTGCTTGTCAGCCTGTCATCGCGGGATGGACCCGGTGACGTTTCATGACGACGGTTATCCGCCCAAATTGAGCGATTGGCATGTAGTCGAAGCGCGCGACGGTGTGCTGCAGTTGAACAATGGTGTGGTGCCGTACGAACTGAACACACCGTTGTTCACCGATTACGCGCACAAACTGCGCACGATCTGGATGCCCAAAGGGGTGTCGGCCAAATACAACCCGACCGACACATTCGATTTCCCCGTCGGCACGATTATCAGCAAAACGTTCTTCTATCCACTGCCAAAAGGCGAAGCGCGCAATGCCACTGATGTCGCACGCACGTACGACACCCATCGTGATTTCGCCGGACAAGGATTGAATCTTCATAACGTGCACCTGGTTGAAACACGCATCCTCGTGCGTCGCAAAGAAGGCTGGGTGGCGATTCCCTATGTATGGAATGCCGATCAGACCGAGGCCATGCTAGCTCGCACGGGAGATGTCCAGGCACTGACGCTGGTAAGCGACAGCGGCCAACGCGAGAACTTCAATTACGTCGTGCCCGATCAAAGTCAGTGCGTAAGTTGTCATGCCCACGATTGGACAACACGCGCACTGCAACCGATTGGACCCAAGGCGCGTCACCTGAACCGCGATTATCACTATCCGGATGGCGACGAAAACGAGCTGACATATCTGACGCAGGTGGGCTATCTCACCGGCGCACCTGCGCCGGCAGACGCACCGCGCAATGCCAACTGGATGGACCAGAACGCGCCATTGGACGCACGCGCACGCGCGTATCTCGATATCAACTGCGGCCATTGCCACAATCCAAAGGGTGCGGCGAATACGACGGGGCTGACGCTGGACATCAATACGCCCGAAGATCGCCATATCGGTTTCTGCAAGCCGCCGACGGCCGCCGGTCAGGGCACCGGCGATCACATGTTCGACATTGTGCCGGGACATCCGGACGATTCGATTCTGCCTTACCGGCTTAGCTCCGCCGAACCGGGCACGATGATGCCGGAGATTGGACGCAGCACCGTGCACCAGGAGGGTGTTGCGTTGATCAAGGCATGGATTGCAGCGCAGCCGGGAGACTGCGTCGTACTTCATTAAAAACCAGGGGACGCAGCGGTTGAAACAAGGCCGCGCGATTGACGACCGAGGGGAGACATTGCATGACCATGCGCCAACAACCGCTGCCTGCCTACATACGCCACCTGTTATTGGGTGGCGTCGCCACGTTGATGTGGGCGCCAATGCCGGCCTTCGCCGATACGCCTGCGCAGAACACAACAAATACCAGCAACACGCAGAATGCGCCGGACGCGAGCAAAGCCAAGCAGTTGGGCAACATCACGGTGACGGCGCAGAGCCGCACGCAGCAGATGGAACAGGTGCCGATTCCGCTGCAGATTCTCACGGCGAAACAGATCGACACGCAGGCTGCCACGGATCTCAGCAAAATCTCGCTGTTCGTTCCCGGCCTGGTGGTGGATGGTTCGCAGCCGACACAGCCGAACTATTCGCTGCGCGGGATCTCGACCAGCGACTTCGGCATCGGCACCGAATCGGCGGTAGGTGTGTATATAGACGGTGTCTACGCCGCACGCAGCGGTGGCGCATTGCTTGCCTTCAACGATATCGATCGCATCGAGGTGTTGAAAGGCCCGCAAGGAACGCTGTTTGGCCGCAACGCGGCAGGCGGTGCCATTTCGATTGTCACCAAGGAACCTACCGACAAGTTTGAAGGCAAGGTTGTCGTGCGCTTCGGTAACGACGGCGAGAAATACACCAACGCGCTGTTGAACATGCCAATCAACAAGGACATGGCGCTACGCATCAGCGTGGTGGACAACCAGAGCGATGGCTGGATCAAGGACCAAGCAAATGGTCAGCATTACGGCAAGAACGATGACTGGGGCAGCCGTATGGTCTACCGCTGGAACATCACGCCTGACACGCGCCTGCTGTGGTCCTTCGATCACGAACGGCTGAATCAACCGCCGCGTCCGGCCTTCGGTTTGGTTGCGCTCTCCAACGACACGAACGAGCGCCCACCGTTCCCGCCGAATCCGCAGACGTACATTAATCCGCTGAACTCGCCCCTGTACAACGATGCGATCACGGCCGACGAACGGCGCGAGTTCAACGACTCGACGCTGATCATCGATCATTCGTTCTCGTGGGGCAGTTTCACGTCCACAACAGCGTGGCGCTACTTCAATACGTATAACGACGAGGATGACGATGGCACCAATCACATCGTCTCGTATCTCGACACCGCCAACATCGAGCACAACAACAGTTACTACCAGGAATTCAAACTGTCGGGCGACAACGACCTGATGGACTGGGTGTCCGGCGTAAGCTTCTATTCCGAGCAAGCGCGCCAGACGAGTCAGGTGAACACCAATACCAGCAGCCTGGATACGCTTGCACAAAATGTGGATGGGCTTGGTCTTCCCCTGACGGAAATCACTGGAGCTTTGCAGGCACAGGGGTTGCCCTTCAGCCTGCTTAACGACCCGTGGCGCGAACAGATCAGCAACGACGGCAACTTCAAGGCGTACGCTGCATTTGGCGACGTGATCTGGCATCTGAACGATCAATGGGACCTGACCACAGGTTTGCGCTATACCGAAGATCAGAAACAATTCACGTGGTACACGCCGCCGCGTACAGCAGCAGCGTTCGATCAAACAGTTGCCGAGCTGATGGCCACTGGCATCTACGGTATGCTGCCACCCGATGCGCAGGGAGCGTTGCAGGCATTCGGCGGCAACATCATTTTTCCCAACGCCGTCGGTCAATGGGTGCAGGCGAAAAACAGCTGGCACGACTTCAGCCCGCGCGCTGTGCTGAGCTACAAGGCCACGCCGAACGTCATGGGTTACCTGTCAGTCACCAAGGGCTATAAGGCCGGCGGTTACAACAGCCTGCAGGTAGGTTCGTTGTACGCGCCGGAAAAGGTGTGGAACTACGAAACCGGCATCAAGATGGTGGTGCCCGATTACAACCTGCTGTTCAACGCATCGGCCTACTACTACCGCTATTCGAATCTGCAGTCGTCCGTGCTGAACCCGAACTCGTCGGGTTCGGGCGTTCCTTTCTACACGGTGATGACGAGCGACCAGCATGCGCATGGTCTTGAAACCGAAGTGCAGTGGCAGCCCGTCGATGCGCTGCGTTTGAATTTCACCAGCGCCTATATCGACAGCACGTACATCGAGGGCATTTCCACGTCCGGCGCAAACCTCGCAGGCGAACCCACGGGCGAGCCGTTCTTCTCGGCGACGGCAGGCTTCGATTACACCTGGGGCGACGTCTACAACGGCAACCTGGAATTCAACATGCAGTATGCGTACCGCGGTCCCACGCGCTGCAACGCGGACTCCGGTTTCCAGGGCACCTGTCTCACCACGCCCTTGTTCAGCGTAGGCACGTCTTCAAACCGCGTGGACGCGCGTCTGGACTGGCATACCCCGGACGAGCGTTGGGGCGTAGGCTTGTATGTGAACAATATGTTCAACAAGCGCTATGTGGTGAGCATCGGCAATGACAGCACCAATGATTTCGGCACGCCGTATGCGGTCGTGACACCGCCACGCGTGTATGGTGTCGAACTACGGACCAAATTCTGAGCCGCCATGAACCTGCCCGATCGCCCTGACTTGTCTCTCGATCTGCAGCGATTGCGCGCCGCACAGTCGCGCGATCCGCTGCCCGGCTGGGTCACACGCGCCCGACGTCTGCACGCGCTCGAAGCACTGGTGCGCGATCATCGCAAAGAGATCGCCGATGCCATCAATGCCGACTTCGGCAGCCGGCCAGCAGAAGAAACGGACATGCTGGAGGTATTTCCCAGCCTGTCGGCGGTTCGTCACGCGCTACGTCACGGCAAGCGCTGGATGAAGCCGCAGCGCGGCATGGCTAGCATGGCATTTCTGCCGGCGCGCACCGAGATGCTGCCGCAGCCGCTGGGTGTGGTGGGCATCATCGTGCCGTGGAACTATCCGCTGTTTCTCGCGGTCGGACCGATGGTCGATGCGCTTGCTGCGGGCAATCGCGTGATGGTCAAGATGAGCGAGTACACGCCACGGTTCTCGCAGCTCTTCGCGGACCTTGTCGTTCGTCACTTTCAGCCGGATGAAGTGCTGGTGGTCAATGGCGATGCCTCGGTCGGTCAGGCGTTCGCCGGTTTGCCGTTCGATCATTTGTTGTTTACGGGTTCGACGGCAGTCGGGCATCACGTGATGCGTTCGGCCGCTGCCCATCTCACACCGGTAACGCTGGAATTGGGCGGCAAATCGCCGGCCATCATCGGCCCCGGTGCGCGCTTCGATCACGCCGTGGAACGCATTGTGTTCGGCAAGATGGTCAACGCCGGCCAGACGTGTATCGCACCGGATTACGTCTTGGTGCCGCGTGCCGATGTCGCACGCTTTACCGCGACCGCGCGCGAGGCCATGACACGGTTGTATCCGGATCTGGCAAATAACAAGCAGTATGCAAGCGTCGCCACCGAGCGGCACTATCAACGCCTATCCAGCATGCGCGACAACGCCGTCGCGGCGGGCGCGCGCGCCGAGCCGCTTAGCGATACTCCCGACCGGCCAGCGCAACGATTGCTGACACCGGTCATGCTTACCGATGTGCCTGACAACTTGCCGGTGATGCAGGAAGAAATTTTCGGGCCGCTGTTACCGATCGTTCCGTACAACAGCTTTGACGATGCGATCGACTACGTCATCGATCGCCCTCGCCCCCTCGCGCTGTACCTGTTCGAGGAAGACCAGACGCGCATCGACGACGTGCTGTCACGCACGCATGCCGGCGGCGTGACACTCAACGACACGCTCTATCACATCGCCCAACATGGCCTTCCGTTTGGCGGTGTAGGACCGTCCGGTATGGGCGGTTATCACGGCGAAGCGGGTTTCCGCACGTTCTCGCACATGAAACCGGTATTCCGTCAGGCACGACTGAACGGCACGGGATTGCTCAACCCGCCGTACGGCAAACGCTTCAAGCAGATGGTGGAGATACTGCTACGCAGGGGCTAGACACGTCATTAGCAATTGACAGATACAAAAAAACCTCCCCGTTTCCGGGGAGGTTTTTTATTTGTTGTTCGACAGCGGATCAGAACTTGTAGATCGCCGACAGAGCAAACAGGTTGCCATAGTCGTCGTAGGTGCCGGTCAAC
>NZ_DATHMR010000104.1:0-3774 GCF_035486915.1 Dyella sp.
CTGCCCATATCTTGCTGGCGTTGATCATCGCCGCCGTGCTTCGCTGGACGGCAAAGGCCCGCTATTGGCGAACGTTTCTGATCACGTGGGCAATACTCATACCGCTGTTCTTTATTTCGAGTCTTACTCAACGCGCTGAGCATCAGCGGCAAGACCTGCATCAGGCGCTCCTTGATCTCAAAAAAGCAATGAACACCAAGGACCCGGTGAACAGCAGCTCTGTCGCGCCGATAGCCAATGCAACGCCATCATCCGACGGAAGCATGGCCTCGCCCTTGCAGAACACCTTCAAACAGATCGCGCAAAACACCATCGCATTCAAGCAGCAAGAAGCGGTGCGCACGCAGGCGGAAAAGGATCTTCACTTTGAGCTTGTCTTGCAGCCACAACGTCTCGTATCAGCCCAGGGCATCGCACAAAGCCGTTCGTCGATTGATCACTATCGAACGCTGCTGACCGAACGTCAGGCTGCACTCAAGGCTCTCGAAGATCAGAATCAGTCGTGTCTCATGCAGTTGCCAGAGCCCACGCAAGATGCCGTGTTGCGCGGCTATCTAAATGCGCGCGCGCCCACGGATCGCGCATTCGACCAGTACTTCAATATCGAAAACAGCACGATCGATACATTTAATCAGGTACTGGACGTTGCACAGAAAGCATTGGGTCGCTCGCATCTGGACAAGACTGGCAAGCTGATGCTTCCGGAACCGATGCATAGCGAAATGATAAGCCTTTGGCAAACAATCCAGCAGGAAGTCTCGGAAGAAACAGCGGCCAAGCAAACGGTGCAGAATCTAGTCACACAGCAGCAGCAAACCGTGGATCAGCTGCTGCAGCAAACCGCCGCGCCCGGATCGTCCCAATAGATGCCGCAGAATCCGCGCGGCAACACGCAAACAAAAAGCCCGCTACAAAGCGGGCTTTTTCTGAAACTGGTGCCGGCACCCGGATTCGAACTGGGGACCTACCGCTTACAAGGCGGTTGCTCTACCAACTGAGCTATGCCGGCATGGAGCCGCCTATTGTAGCAGGCCATGGCTCAAAAACAGCCCGTACTGTGAGATCCGATCGCCAGATCGTGGACGCGGCTGCGCCAGTCGAAGTGGGTGCTGTCTACCGGAATCAGGTCCAGCCAGTACTCCGGAACGGTTTCCGTGCGCTCGCTCATCTGGGCGGGAAAACCCGCCGCGGCAATCTGGTCGCGGCGCTTGCGCGCATTGGCCGGGTCCTTGAACAGACCGAGGGAAACCGTGTTCTGGTCGTCGCCGGCGCCGCTGATCACAAAGTAATCCTGAATGTTTTTGGCCGCGAGCTGACGTGCTTCGGCAAGCGCTGCGGCATGGCTGGACATGGGCGGCAGGTAGACCCACCAGCCGCGCGACTGCGTGGTCTGTTCCTGCCGGGCGCGCATGCGCTGAACTTGCGGTTCAAGCGCATTGCGCGCCACGCGCAGATCTTCCTGCGTCGCAAACGGTCCCAGCGCCATGCACGCGTAACTGAGCGTATTTGTCGATGGTTGAGCCGCCAACGGATTGGCCACCGAGGAAGACTGCGTGGGTGTTGTCGTCGCTGCAGCCACATTCGCGGCTGACGCGCCTTGCGTCACCGACGCCGGAGGCGGCGGCAATTCCGACAGCAAGTGCAATTTGTTGACGCCAGGATCGGTGGGCAGGTGCGCGTGCGTGTCGTTCTGGCCGAGCAGCAGCCATGCGCCGACAGCAATATTGAGTGCGATAAGCAGTACGAACAGCAGGCGCAGCAGCATTAGCCATTCACCAACATGGGTCGTCCCGGATTCTAGGGGGATGCGGGTGCCGGATGGGAGTGCGCCCACACCAGTAATCCACGCAGCACGCTATCGGCTGCAAGTTCGGCAGGCACGCCCAGCAAGGGCAGCAAGGTAGCCGCGTCGCCACCGTCCAGCAGCAGGCGTGGTGCTTTTTCGGGATGCCGGTTGGCGATGTGCCGGGCAAACCGTTCGATCAATGCCGCGACGGCTTGCCAGCAACCCGACGCCACGGCATCGGGGGTGTTATCGGCGATATCGCGAATCGCAGCGCTGTGATCCGTTTGCACACGCACGGTCGCGCCTAGCAGCGATTGCTGCATGAGAAGTGGGCCGGGCGCGATCAAACCGCCCAGATGCTGGCCGTCCGCCGCGAGCGCATCCAGTGTGAGCGCCGTGCCGATACCCGCGAGCACGCAAGGCGTATGCCCTTCAGCGTGCGCCGCCACCATGGCAAGAAAACGATCGACACCCAATCGATGCGGCTCGGGATACGCGTTGCGCACACCGCATGCTTGCGCAGGCGTGCGCACCCACGTCACGTCGCGTGCAAAGATCGTGGCAATTACGCTTTGGATCTGCGCCTCGCGCGCTGCATCCACCACGGATGAACCCAGTGCGCGGTCCGGACGCGCCAGCGCTCGCCACGATTGCGTCAAAACGTTCGCGACGTCTTCGTCCCACGCGACGGCACCGCGTGCCGACCAGCCATTCGCGCTCGCCATGGCCCACTTCAGTCGTGTGTTGCCCAGATCGAGCAGGAGTTTCATGCGCGGCGCACCGTGACATCGGCGCTGTCGATGCCGTGCAGGCCCGCAGCGGTTTGCAATTGCAGCGCACCGCGTGCATCGATGCCCGCGCCGACACCGTCCAGATCCCCCGCTGCACTGCTTACGCGCAATGGCACACCGCGTAAGGCATCGTGCTGCGCGTATTCGTCGACGAAGGCTGCAAAACCATCGCGTTCGAATTGCGCCAGACCCTGCACGAGACTGGTGACTAGTGCCGCTGCCACTTGATTGCGATCAGGTGGCGTACCGTTGCAGAGACTGGCCAGATCGGCGATCGGTTGGCCAGCTTGCTCATGCAACGCCGGCGTCAATCGCAGATTCAGACCAATGCCAATCACCGCGGCGCATGGCCCCTGATATTCCCCGCTCAACTCGACAAGAATCCCTGCAAGTTTTCCGCGTTCGGTCAGCACATCGTTCGGCCATTTCAGACGTGCGCCATCGATAGCAAGCGCATGCAATGCGCGCAGCACGATCACGCCCGTTGCAAGCGACAAACCCGAGAGCGATGCAAAGCCCGCATCGAAACGCTTCAGGCAAGACATATAAAGGTTCAGTCCGGGCGGCGAGAGCCAGCTGCGCCCGCGTCGTCCGCGTCCTGCCGTCTGCGTTTCCGCGGTGACGATGCTGAAGTCGGGCGCGGTGGGGCCGCGCCGCTGCAACTCGCTAGAGGTCGAATCGAGCTCCCAATACACATCCAGCGCACCGAGCCGACCTGCGATGGCCGATGGCAGCTGCAAACGGATGCCCTCCCCGTCCAGCATCTGGATCGGCCATGGCAAGCAATAACCGGCCGCACCCGCGGACTCGATCGGCATGCCGCGATGGCGCAACGCTTCGATCTGTTTCCAGATGGCGGCACGGGTGACACCCGTCTCGGACGCCAGACGCGATCCCGAGAGCGTGTCTCCCGAGGCCAACAGAGCTAGTAGTTGTTGCGGCTGCACGGTCTCAGTGTCCGCGGAGACCACTGGCGCGAGGCGGCCGTGGAGGGTGGGGGGAAGAAGGCTGTCGCATCAGGCGATTCTACCGGGAGCCGGCGCTTTCACCGCCTCCCATGGGCGGCACTGGCATCTGCAGGTGGTTTCTGGGACCATCCGGCCGTTAGGCATTCGCCTCGGGGACTGAATCGCCATGCGTGCCACACCATTGTTGCTTGGATGCTTGCTAGGACTGGGCGCCATCGCCACGGCGGCG